>JANMON010000061.1:0-21746 GCA_031369265.1 Gemmatimonadaceae bacterium
TCACGCTGATCGGTGGAATCTGGTTTCTCTGGGCACTCGACTACGAGTGGTCGGTGGCGGTGACGGTCGGCTTCCTCGCGCTGGCCGGTGTGGCGGCCGAGACGGCAGTCATCATGCTCGTCTACCTGAATAGCGCGTGGGCCGAGCGCAGTGCTGACGGAAAGGTGCCGACGGTGAAGGACCTCTACGAGGCCGTGATCGAAGGGGCCGTCGAACGCGTGCGGCCTAAGATGATGACCGTTGCGTCGACCATGATCGGATTATTGCCGATCCTGTGGGGCACCGGTACCGGTGCCAGCGTGATGAAGCGCATCGCGGCGCCGATGATCGGCGGCATGGTGAGCAGCACGATCCTCACGCTGCTGGTGGTGCCGGCCATTTACTCGCTGGTGAAGGAACGGCAACTGGTGGCCTCGGCTCGTGCCAATCGCGCCGAGGGCGGAGATTGCGTCGCACCACACGATCCGACGGTACCGTCGCTGGCATAGTGTCATCTCGCCGCGAAGGGCCTGTGACGGGAGCAACAATTGACGGGAGGTACGATGTCCGACAGTGACCATCGACAGAAGAATCTCATGATGCAGGAATGCGCGAGACGGTGCCTCAACACATACGCATCGTGCACCCTGACCGCGGCGCATTGCCTCGACATGACCGCGGAGCATGGCGGACGTGAGCACCAGACCGCGATGCTCGACTGCGCTCGACTCTGCGCCACCGCCGCGGATCTGATGTTGCGCGGGTCACCGATTCACGATGCCGTCTGCGGTGTCTGCGCGATGGCCTGTCGGATCTGTGAGAAAGTCTGCCGCTCGCTCGGCGCTGGCGATGCGATGGTGGCCGAGTGTGCTGACGTGTGCGCCCGCAGCGCGGAGTCCTGTGAGGACATGGCTGGTCACCTGCGCTGATGGTGCCACACAACAGGGCGGGCCAACCGCAGCACCGCGCGGGAGCGGGTCCGGTGCAGTCACGTCGTGTAGCGCTCAAGCGCAGTGGAGTGGCCTTGGGCGTCGTGGTCGTAGGCGGCAGCGCAGTGGCCGTCAGCGAAGGCGACGACGGTGCGGACGCCCGGCGTCCGCTCTTCACCGAGTCGTTGCAGACAACGCCGCCAGCCGCCGGCCCAACCATCGTGTTTCTCCCCGGCCTCGGCGCGACCACACGCTTCTGGAAGACGCGCGTCCTGGCGCTGACCGCGTCTGCCCGATTGCTGCTCGTGGACCTGCTCGGCTTCGGTCGTTCACCGAAACCGTGGACGGAGTACAGCGTTGACCGGCACGTCGCGGCGTTGCATCAGGTACTGCAACCCGTCGCTGCAACTGGTCCGCTGGTGCTCGTTGGCCATTCCCTCGGCGCACGCCTGGCGGTGACCTACGCAGCCCGATACCCCAACGAGATCGCACAGTTGGTGCTCGTCAGCATGCCGTACTTCGTCAATGCCGAGCGTGCAAAGGGGTACTTTGGTCGCCGCGGCGCCGAGGGATGGATCATGACCCACATGATCCCGGCAGCCATCGCCTGCCTGGTGAGCCGACGTCTCCTTGGCTGGGCGCTCCCGTCGCTCATTCGGGATGTGCCTCGTGAAGTGGCCGAGGACCTGAACCAGATGACGTGGCGCTCGTCCACGTCCACGCTGTGGGAGGTCATTTACGACTACGACCTGACACCGGACCTCGTGGCCGTCGAGGGCCGGATCCCGATGTTGTGCCTGCATGGGGATCGCGACGAGAGTGCGCCGCTCGGCCCCATCCGTCAACTCGTGTCGTCGCACCGGGATTGTACGCTCCGCGTCTACGCCGGGGCGACCCATGGGTTGCCGCTGGAGCAGCCTGACTGGGTGCGCGCTCAAATCGCCGGCGTGTGGTCGCTGCAGCGTCGCCTACAACACCGCTTTCGGCACCGCGCGACGTAGCCACACCTTGAACCGCTTGCCGAGCGCCACCTCGCCATCCGGATTGAACGTCGCCGTCGTGCGCCATGCATTTTCCGGCTGCATGTCCACCGCCATCGCGCGCGCGACCGCCTTCGCCATCCGCGCATCGCGCACCAACACCAGGCATTCGGTGTTCAGGTTCGCGCTGCGTGGATCGAGGTTGAAGGTCCCGATCACGGCGATCCGGTCGTCGATCACCATCGACTTCGCATGCAGGCCGAAGATCGGCGCGTAGTTGAGCGTCGTCTGGAGCGCGCCGGTCATCACCTGGCGGCGCACCGCCGCATCGGGCTTGAATTCGTAAATCTCGACGCCCAAGCTGAGTAACGTCGCACGCTCGCGCTGGTAGCCGCTGAAGGCGTCGAGGTTGTCGGTGGAGGCGAGGCTGTTAGTCAGGATGCGCACGCGCACACCGCGTGCGACGGCATCGCGGAACAGTTGCTGGCTGAGCGCCGTCGTCACCAGGTACGGCGACTGGATGGTGACCGATGATCACGCCTCCTTCACCAGCTGGATCAGTGCCTCGGTGCTCCGGCCGCTGCCACCGATGCCGTCGGTGCCCGCGTTCTTGCCCGGCAGGTCGGTGACGAAAGTCACGCTGTCGGACCACACCAGCGCGCCGGAGTCACGCATGCGGTCGAAGGTGGCGGGTGCGGCCGCGATGCGCTCGCGCACCTGCGGCCAGAAGTTGCGTGGATCGCAGGCGTAGTCGTGCAGGTAACGATACGTGGCGGCGGTGTCCACCGGTTCGGTGCCCGCACGCACCAGCGACGAGACGGGGACACTCAGGGCGCTGGTCCAGAACGTCTCGAACGAACGCTGGACGTCGCCCGCCGCACCGCCAAGCAGCAGCACATCGCGGTCGCGGAAGTTGTAGGCGTGATCGTAGTCGAAGTACTCGTCAGCGATATTGCGGCCACCGGTGATGACGACGCGACCATCCACGATGAACGTCTTGTTGTGCATCCGCTGGTTGAAGCCACGGAAGTCGGTGGCCAGCGTGAACAGCTTCGTGGGCAGGTTCTTGCCGATGTTGGTGGTCGGGTTGTACAGCCGGATCTCGAGGTTGGGGTGCGCGTCCAGTGCCAGCAACGCACGGCCCTCCGCCTCGAGCATGAAGTCGTCCACCAGCAACCGAACCCGGACGCCGCGGTCGGCGGCGCGGAGCAGGTAGTCCACCGCGATCAGGCCGACGTTGTCGCCATCGAAGATGAAGTACTGCACGTCGATGCTGCGCTCGGCCGCCGCCGTGAGCCACGCGCGTGCGATCATCGACTGGTCCCCTTCCTCCAGCGAGTGCACGCCGGTGTGCGCACGCATCAGCGAATCGATCGGCGCGAGGACGCTGGAAAGTTTCGGTGCCGGCGCCTGCACCTGCGCACAGAAGGCGGCGTCGGCCCTGGGTCGCGCCGCTGCCGGCTCAGGCTCGCCGGCGCAGGCGGTGAGAACCAGTACGGTGGCCAGTGTGGCGATGCGGGGCGGTGGGGGAGGCATGGAACGTCGGGGTGTCGTACGTGGTGCCGCAGTGGTGCATCGGGTGTACGTCCCTGCGGACGAGTGCTCGGTCGGGCGGTCACCGCGTGAGGAGCAAAAGGGTTCAAGGACTTTCACCGCCTGAACCCTTGGTCCTGTTGCACCGAGAGTCGTCGGCGGATGAGCATACCTTGCAGCGGCACACCATGCCGGGCGAGTCGCCGGGGAGGTGACCAGCTCCCGCGACGGTGTATGCGACGATTTGTCCCCAAAAGCGGGCGGGTGAAATGGCGTACGGGTGCACCGCCCTCACCGCTCCGCGATTCGTGTGGCTAACATGAACACTGGCAAGCAGTTAGGTGCGATGGCGGGAGGGTGGGGACGCGCCGGCCCGGGTGCCGCCCACGTCGCCCTGCCACACGTGAGCCGTCGGCCGGGTTCGGGCATGCCCGCACGCACCGCGCGCGCCGCTGCGTGCTGCATTCTCTCACGCTACATTCGAGATGCGGACCCTGATGGACCGGGATGTCCTGCCACCCTGTCCGCGCTCGACGTTCGCAGCGCGGTTCCGGATGAGATGCGGCGACGCTGCCGTGCGTTGTAATTGTGCGACAGACTGGCGTGCTCTTCCTGCAAGACACGAGACTTTCTTCGGCGATTTCCCAGTGACGCGGGCGTTGCCATCGACCTGACTGTTGCCAATCAAATCCCCGATGCGTCAATGTTCGACTTGAGCTTACCCAACCCTTCCGACAAGAGTCTCGACACCTATCGTCGCCCTGCGCCGGAGGTGTCGGAGCAGGAGGAGGCCGGGGGCGAGACAGGCTACCGCATGCGGCGTCTTCGCGATGCCGCCACGCGCCTGAAGTGGATCGTGGCGTTCCTGCTCCTGGCAGGTGCCGTCGGCGGTCTTGCCGCAACGACGCGCGTGACCCCGGTGTACGACGTCGAGACGACGGTCTACCTCGGTGCCAAGAAGACGGAGGGCCAGCGCCAGGGGCCCATCCAGGAGAGCGAGTTCGTCGCGCGTGAGGGCCTGGTGGAGCTGCTGAAGAGCTACCGCGTACTCGAACCGGTGGTGGTGAAGCAGCGGATGCACATTTGGGTCGGCGACACCGTGCTTGGCAAGGCCGCCTTCGAGCGGCTTGCCACCGCACCTGACGTCCAGGGAGGGACATATCGTATCGAAGTCTTGCCAGGCGACAGCGCGTACCGGCTGTACAAGTCGGGGAGGGAAGCACCGATCGCCGAGGGAACGTTGCCGGACTCCGTCGGGCGTGAATTCGGGCTCCTCTGGCGCGTGGTGCCCGGTGAGCTGCCCGCCGGCGAGCATACGTTTGGGGCTTTGCCGGCCCGCGACGCGGCGCGTCACCTCAGTCAGCGTATCGGTACGTCACTGCCGCAGGGCGGGCAAATCCTCACGCTCACCTTGAGTGACGTCAACGCCGCGCGCGCCGCCCAGACCTTGAACGCGGTAGTCGATGAGTTCCTCGCCGTCAGCCGCGAACTGCAGCAGACGCAGGCAGGAGAATACTCCGTCGCTCTGCGAGAGCAGCTACGCGTCGCCGCCAACCGTCTCCGTTCTGCAGAGCAGGTCCTGCAGTCCGTCCGCTCCAACAACATCACGCAGCCGAGTCAGGGCAGCGACGGCTCGGTCGGTCCGATCGTGGGCGACTACTTCACCAAGCGGCTGCAACTCGAAGACCTGCGCCGCGACCGGATGTCGCTGGAGCAACTGGTGCAGCCAGGTGCCACCGTCAGCATCGAGGGATTGCTCGCGATCCCGTCCGCCACGCCGCCGAACTCGCCGATTGGTGACGCCATGCAGGAGCTTGGCAGAAAGGAGGCGCAGCTACGCGCGGCGCGCCAGCAGTACACCGACGAGTATGTGACGGTGCGTGAGCTGCTGGCCCAGGTCGCGTCGCTCCGCCAGGAGACGATTCCCCGCCTGGCGAAACTGAAGCTGGAGGAGTTGAGGCTGAAGGAGCGCGACCTCGAGCAGTCGGTCACGGCCACCTCCGGCGAACTCCGCAAGTCGCCAGCCCGCGGCCTCGACGAGGTGCGCGCCAAGCGCGAATTCGATATCGCGGATCAGTTCTACACGTCACTGCTCTCGCGATCGAACGAGGTCCGCCTCGCGTCGGAGGGATCGACTGAGCAGATCAAGGTCATCGACCGCGCGATGCCACCGGCCATGCCGTCGTCGAGCAGCAAGCGCGCGGTGCTCGCCGGCGGGCTCTTCGCGGGGCTGGCGCTCGCCGGATTGCTGGTCTTCCTCACCGACCGGCTCGACGAGAGGTTGCGGTATCCCGAGGAAGTGGAGAAGGACCTGCGACTTCGGCTCATCGCTCGCATCCCCCTGCTCCCGACCAGCCTGAAGCGCGACGCCGATCTCCTGGTAGCCGCGCAAGCGATGGAAGCATTCCGATCGGTCCGTCTGCGTCTGCAGCAGGAATTTGAGGGACGCGGCCAGATCGTGATCGTCGTCACCAGCGAGGGGGTCCACGAGGGCAAGAGCCTGATCTCGGCGAACCTGGCGGCCACCTTTGCCGAAGCCGGCGTGCGTACGCTGCTGGTGGACGGTGACCTCAGGCGCGGCGGTCAGCACGTTGCGTACGGCGTGCCGCTGTCGCCCGGCTTCACCGATGTCCTGAGCGGGCGCGCCACGCTGCACGAGTCAGTGCGCCCGACCGACTCGGCGCATCTCTGCATCCTGCCGGCGGGCGTCCGCAGCCGGCGTGTGCCCGAGTTGCTCGACCGTGAGACGCTCATGCGACTCCTGCACGAAATGAAGAGCGCCTTCGAGGTCGTCATCATCGACAGTGCACCGCTCGGTGCCGGCGTGGACACGTATGCGCTTGGCACGGCGGCTGGTGCCATGCTGATGGTGCTGCGGCACGGCACCACCAATCGCAAGGCAGCGGACGCGCGTCTGGCGGCCGTCGATCCGCTACCGGTGCGCATCATTGGCGCGATCCTCAACGGCGTGCCCGCGACGAAAGCGTTCGCGTCATACGACGACGCGTACTCGTACCTCGGCGATTATGCACTGGTGGGTGGCGACGCGCCCCAGCCGTTGCTCCCGAAGGCCACGCCCTGACGCCACCGGGTGCGCGCCTCGTCAGCGAAACCGGTTGACGAGGCGTTCGAGCGAATTCATCACGCGCGCATTGAAGGTGTCCGGCTGCTTCTCGAACTGGCATTCGAGCCCCGGCACGATCTCGCCGCCGAAGTGGCGCTTGAAATCGCCGATCGTTCGTGTCGCTTCGTAGGTGCTGTCGCCGGGTACCGAGATTCCCCCCATGTCGAATGCGACTGCGCCGCGGCGTATGGCCCAGCGGATGCTTTCCCACAACGTCGCATAGCCGCCCGGCACGATGCGGCCGTTGACGCGGGTGTGCATCATGCCCGCATGTTCGGTGGTCGCTAGGCGTCCATCGAAGCTGGCGAACTCGAAGGCCAGCAGGCTTCCGGCATCGGTGCCGCGACTGTCATACAGCCCGACGAGGTTGAATACGTCGGGATGTTCGCCCGCGGCCTCGATGAAACCGGCGAGGGGGAGCGTCGGAGGTACCGCGCCATGGCGAGTGTACGATACCTTCTTGATCGCGTGCATCCGGTCGACGTGCGACACGCGATCGATGGGGCAGCAGTGCACTGGTAACCGTGCTGCGTCCCGCAACGCGCGGCGCAACGACGGGCGCGCTTGCCGCAGCAGCCCCTCTTCACCATCGCGCATGTCCAGGAGGATCGTGTGCCCCGGTACGGTCGGACGCGCACAGGGCTCGAACCCGACCCTCGACACCAGCTCGGCGGCCCGGTCGAGTTCCGCCCGCGTCGAGCCGGCGAAGCTGATCACGATGCGCCGCGCGTGCAGCTCACCGATCGACAGGTGATCCAGCTTCTCCAGCAGCGCGAAGAGGACATCCGGTTTCATCGACGCGGCAACGCGGCGTGCGATGACGACGGTCGAGCCCGGAAGCCGTCGCGACTGATGGACTTCGGCTGAAAGCAGACCAACACACTGGCCGCTGGCCATCGCGCTCAGCGACACGTGTTTTGGTGGGGCACCGAAGACGCGATCGCCGGCTAGGCGCTGGGCAGGCGAAAGTGCCACGCCACCCTTCAGCACGATCCGCTCGTGGGCGGCGCGCTCATCACGCGCCGTCTGGATGACGCTCACGGCCGGAGGGGCCTGCTCATTCATCAGTCGCATTCAACGGGCTGAGCTTGCGTCATCAATTCCGCGGCCCGACTTGCCAACCGCGCAGACGGTCCACGCGCTTTGTTCGCTCTCTGACTCGAATATATATGGAAGCTCGTGCTCCCTGTCTCGGGCTGTCGCTGGCTGCACGGTGCGCACCTTGGCACTCTTGGTCGGTAACGACGAATTCACGATGGCGGCAGCGTCAATGCGCACGAGTCGGACCCCTGGCAAGTGGTCGGCCGGGTGACGGTGTCGCAGTGCGATGAGGCACAGGCAGCCGCGGTGCGTCGTGAGCCGAACATGCGCCGGGATCATTCTAGCAGACTGACGAACGATCTCGCGAGGTCGTCATGATGTCGAAGCAACAAAAATTTCGCCCTGGTGACGGCTTCTGACCGCTGCAGGCATCCGGTGCGCATTACGTTACAAATGGCAGATGATCAACGGCAGAGTTGGCCGTCCGGTCGGCATCAGGTGCGGCGGGTCGGTTCCCAGATCGCCGATCCGCGTCCCGCCTGCAGGGACTGCCACCAGGCGAGCAGTCCGGCCGCGTTCGCCGCCACAGCGTAGCCAGCCAGCGCGATGAGCTTCGGCGGCCGGGATGTCGTCGGCCAGCGGAGTCCGATGATCCCGAGTGCCAGTACGACGACGGCTGCAACCAGCAATGCCGCGGCTTGGCGATGTCGCGTGGCAAGCACGATCAGCGCGAGGCCAGCGGGAAGGAGCAGGGGATACGGTGCCCACCGCGCAACCTTGTGGCTCCAGAGGAAGAATGCGAACGCGCCGTAGCGGAATGGATTCAGCAGTGCGCGCTTGTACCAGAGCGTCTGCAGTCCGCGCTTCATCGTGCGCACCTTGCGCGGAAACTCCGCGGCGAGATCCGGCGTCCGCAACACCCCGCAGACTGCACCCTCAGCCGAGACCGCGCGGTATCCGCCCTCGCGCGCAAGGATGGCGCTCGCGAAGTCGCGACTCAGTGTCAGGGGAAACTGCGGATCGTACAGGTGGCGACGGATACCGTAGAAGCAGCCGCTCGCGCCGACGATCGAGTGCAGCTGTGTCTCGAGGCGTCGCACCCACATCTCGTAGCCGACGTAGCCGGACTCGCCCTGGTTCGCGTCGCCGACGGATCCGACGCTGACATCGCGCCCCGATGCGACGCCGACCGTCGGGTCGCTGAACTCGCGAATCAGCGCCTTGAGGGAGGCGGGAGCGACGATCGTGGTGGCATCGATGTTGACGATGATCTCGCCGCGCGCGTGCGCATGCACCGCGTTCTCCGCCGCCGACTTGCCGAGGCGGATGGGCTGTTGCAGCAACTCGATGTCGCGGTCCGCGAATCGTCGCACGATGTCGTCCATGCCGTCGGTCGAGGCATCGGAGATCACGATGATCTGGCGTCGCTCCGGCGGGTAATCGAGCGCCAGCAGGCGGTCCAGCGTCTGCGCGATCGTCCGTGCCTCGTTGTACGCTGGCACAGTGATGGTGATCAAGGGCCACGACTGCGGCTCGGCGGCCGCCGGCCGTGGTGCGCGAAACCACAGCATGCCCCGGAGCAGCAGCGGGTAGGCGACGTATGCGTAGCCGAGCGATGCTGCGGGCAACAGCAGGATCGCAACGGCGGCAGTGTCGAGCGACGTGAAGGGTGCCACGCGGGGTTCCCGGACCGGCAAGGTATTGTTTCGCCACTTTCCGTCAGGTGCCCGACGGACCGCATCGCTTCGGGCCACCGTGAGAGCGCCGTCCGAGACTGCGTCAAGATCGAGGCCGAGTCAGGGGGGTGTCAATGCACGACCTGCCGCTGGCGGGAACACTGGCCAGGATGCGTGCATGCGCAAGCGCCGACGAGCGACCTCCGTCGTGTCCGGCTGCGGGTCAGGGTACCCGCTCGCGACCGCCCCTGACGGGCACGCACGCGCCGCTGTGCTGCGATCGGTAGATTCCGGGTGACTGAGCGAACGCTGGTGTAACCCTGCTGCGAAACGCTGGTGTGCGGTTCCGGACGTCTGCGACTGCCATGAGATCACGACGACACGACTTCGGACGGGTTGGTGACGACACACAGGCAGCTCACGTGCAGGCGCGCATTCCGGATCAGTCCGGTGCCGGGTTGCTCGAATGACACTGACGATCGGCAGGCTCGCGCCTTCTGGCGGACCGGAGTGGGATGCATTCGTCCGGCGATCGGAGGGTTGGACGCACTTCCACCTCGCCGGCTGGCGTGACGTGATCGCGCAGGTGCACGGACACGAGTGCCTCTACCTCGAGGCGCGCGACTCCGCCGGTGCGCTCGAGGGTGTCTTGCCGCTCATCCGCGTGCGCAGCATGATCTTCGGGCACTATCTGGTGTCGATGCCCTTCCTCAATCACGGCGGTCCGCTCGGCAGCGACGCGGCGATCCGGGCCTTGACGGCCGACGCGTCGCAGCGCGCGCGACACGAGCGCGTGAAGCTGCTCGAATTCCGGAGTCGCCGCCCCTTGCCGCTGGACCTGCCCGTCTCGCATCGCAAGGTGGGCGTCCTGCTCGACCTTCCACCCGGCGATCCGGCGATCCTCTTCAAACGTCTCGACGCGAAACTGCGCAGCCAGGTGCGGAAGCCGCAGAAGGAAGGTGTCGTGGTTCGCTTCGGATTGGACGAGGTCGACGCGTTCTTCTCCGTGTTTTCGCATCACATGCGTGACCTGGGCACTCCGACGCAGCCGCGTGAATTCTTCGCGGCGATCGCGCGGCAGTTTCCGGACGACGTCTGGATCGCCGCTGCGTATCATGATGGCGTCCCGATCGCGGCCGGCTTCGGGTTTCGCTGGGGGTCGGAATTCGAGATCACCTGGGCATCTTCGCTGCGCAGCCACGCGCGCCTCGCGCCGAACATGGGACTGTACTGGGCGTTCCTGGAACGTGGGGTGCGCGAAGGTGTCCGCACCTTCAATTTCGGCCGCTCCACGCCAGGCGCCGGCACGCACAGATTCAAGCTGCAATGGGGCGGTCGGGACGAGACCCTGTGGTGGTACGGCCTCTCCGCTGGTGACGCGCCGGCCGCGACGCCGTCGCCGACCGCCGGCGCATTCTCGTGGGGACCAGCGATCTGGCAGCGACTCCCGCTGGCGGCGGCCAACCTGATCGGGCCACGCGTGGTGCGTTTCATCCCGTGAGCTGGCGCCGCATTCCACCAGTCATCGCAACCAGTACCGCGGCGGAACTCGTGCGCGGCGCATTCCGTGACGTGACGCCGGACTTTCGTGCGCACGTCGCCGGGCAAGTGACGCACCACTGTGATGGGCGTGTGAGCGCACTGACCGATGGCGCGACGAGTGCACTGGCGTACGCGATGCAACTGGTCGCGGGTGAGAACGGCACCGTCGCGCTGCCTGGTTTCGGGTGCGTCGACCTCTTGGCCGCGGCGCTCTTCGCCAGGGTCACGGTAGTCACGTACGACATCGATCCCGCAACCCTGACGCCCGATCTCGACGCGGTGCGTCGCGTGGTAGGGGAGGGAATCGATGCGCTGGTGATCGCACCCCTCTATGGCTTTCCGATCGACGTCGATGCCGTTCGGCGCATCACCGCGATGGCCGGCGTGCCGGTGATCGAGGATGCCGCTCAGGGTGCCGGTGGCGCCTGCCGCGGTCGCCGGATCGGGACGTCCGGTGACCTCGTCGTGCTGAGCTTCGGCCGCGGCAAGGGGCTCAGCACGGGGCGCGGCGGCGCACTGGTCTCGCGTCACGCCGACTTCGATGGTCGCGTGCGCGATCTCGCGGCCACACTCTCGGCAGGCGACGCAGGTTGGCGGGACTGGACGGTGAATGCTGCCGTCTGGGCGCTGGCGCGTCCCACCCTGTTCGCGATTCCCTCCGCCGTCCCGTCGCTTCGTCTCGGCGAAATGGTCTACCACGAGGCACATGCGCCGCGCGCGATGGGTGATCGTGCGGTGGCGTTGTTGCCGGACGCACTGCGTGACGGGGTGCGCGATGCCGCCCAGCGCGGCGTGATCGCGCAACGACTCCGCAGCGCCATCGAGCCGACGTGTGGCAGTCACTTACCCGCACCGCTGCCCGACAGCAGTGGCGGCTGGCTGCGACTTCCATTGCTCGATGAAACGGGTCGCGGTGCCTCGCCGCCGCTTGGCATCGTCAGGTCGTATCCGCTTCCGATCCGGGCGATGCCCGAAGGTCGCGCCATCCTGCGTGATCGCCACGCGCCTGAACCAGGTGCCGACCAGCTCGCACGCAGATTGCTGACCCTGCCCACGCATCGCTTCGTCACGACACCGGTGATCGACCGGATTCGCCTCTGGGCGTCAGCATGAGCGACCCGGTCGCGACGCGGGACACGCGGCAATCCTCGCTGCTTCGCGCAGCACTGGCTCGCACGTATCGGTGGCTCCGTAACGTACCCGACCGGGTGACGCATCCGTCGCGACGCACGAAGGCCGTGGCAGCACTCGCAGCTGGCGCACCCCCGCAACGGGTGCTGTTCATCTGCCTCGGGAACGTGTGCCGCAGCCCCTATGCGGAGGTGGCATCACGACGTGATGCGGAACGCTGGCCGTCACCGGCGCCGGAGTGGTGTTCGGCAGGGTTCATCGGACCCGATCGCGCCGCGCCGCCCTTGGCCATCGAGGTGGCGGCGTCACGCGGTGCTCCGCTGGACACACATCGGTCGCAGCTCGTGACGCGCGAGCTCGCCCTCGAGAGTGACCTGATCGTGGTGATGGAACCCTACCAGGCCGAGGAACTGGCAGTGCGATATGGTCGCCGTCGCGGCGTGGTCGTGCTCGGCGACTTCGACCCGCAGCCGATTCGCGCCCGCATCATTCCCGATCCATGGAACAAGCCGCGCGAGGATTTCGTGGCGAGCTACGCGCGGATCGACCGCTGCCTGGCGGTTCTCGCGTCAGCCGTCAGCGCCGCGGCGCGATAGGCTTGGCGACCGCGGCGCGCAGGCGCGGCGTCAGCGCAGCGAGGTTGCCGGTACCGGGGCAGGAGCGGCCTTCGCGCCGCCGTTCGTGGCCAGCGCCCACTGCACGTGCAGGTCGATGGCTCGCTGCTGGAGCGCCGCGTCGGTGATGATGTGATCCGCACCACGCAGGTGGCACTCGGTCATGCGATCACCGAACGGCACGTCGCGGAATGCGTTGCGGTGCTGGCCGGCGTGATTGTAGAAATCGAGGCCGTCGGTGAAGAGGTAGAGCATGTTCACCCGCCGCGCCGCGATCGTGCGAAGCTCGGCGGCCAGTTCGTCACGTGGCGGGATGACGCGTACATAGGTGGGCACCTCGAGGCTGGGGTCGTCCGGACCACCGGCCCACGTGGGTGGCCGCTTCCCGCCTGTCCGCAGGCGCATCCAGCTCACCCAGTATTTCGCCTTGAACAGCTTGCGCGTGTAGTTGTGCCACCAGTACGCCGGTGTCACATGCGTTCGTGCGTCGATCGAGCCCATGCCGACTACGCGCAGGTCCACGACAGCCGTCATGTGCGCCACGTCGGCGCCGGAGCAGAGTCCGGCCAGCTGGAAGGTCTCGCAACCACGCAACCTGGTGAGGTGATCCATGGCCTCCTGCGTTTCAGCCACCGCGCTCTGCTCGAATGAGAGCGCGTCCCTCCGCACGTCGCTGTCTCCCAATCCGCTCAAGTCGAAGCGAAGGGTCATCACGCCGGCGTCGGCCAGTGCGCGTGCCAGTTTCACGTACAGGCGGCAGCTCCCGACCTTGTGCAGGATGCCGGAGTTGATCAGCAGCACCGGCGGCACCGCAGGCACGGCCTGTTGGGGTGAGGGCTCGGTCAGCACGCCGGCCAGGCTGGCGACCGATCCAAATTGCACGACGCGCTCAAGCATCAGGGCACCTCACTGGTCGCCCAGCCCACGATTGACTGGATTGCGTCCTGCGGAATCATCGCCGAACCCCAGTTGTCCACTTCATCCCAACGCCCGGGAAGTGGTGCGACGAGTACGTCCGCGGGTCGGCCGGCCGCACCGTAGAAGTTCGCCAACGACCGGGAATCCGCGGTCTCGGAGTCGCTGACCACCAGCGCTCGGATCGCGCGCGGCGATGGTTCGTCGACGACGCGGAGCGCCGACAGCTCACGTTGCAGTGCCGGCGGCACGGGGAAGCCCATCACGCCGAACGTCGCCGCATCCGTGACGCGCGCGACGGCGACCGGCCTACTGGCGTTCGCGCGCAGTTCCTCCAGATACACGCGCCCATCCCCGATCGCATCCCACAGCACGAGGTGTGTCACACTGACGTGCGACTGTGCGACGCGGGCCGCGGTGGCGCCGCCGAGGCGCAACCCGAGCAACGTCACGCTGGTCACGTCCGCCATGTCCTGCAACTCCTCGATCGCCTGCACCGTGTCATGGGCGGCACCAGCCATGGAAAAATCCTCACCGTCGCCGGACGAGTCTCCGGTGCCCCGGTAGTCGAAGCGGAAGACGTGGAACCCCACCTTGGCGAGGAGGATCGCCACCTGCCGGAACGCGCGGTGGGCGCGCATGTACTCCTGGCCGAACGGGTAACAGAGCACCACGCCGGTGCGGCGCCCGGTCCGCGCCTTCGGTGCGTGATACACGCCGTAGAGCGGGCGGTCGGACGACCCGAAATACAACGGGTTCATGACGTTGCTGCCGGCACCGAAGCAATGCGCTTGGCACATTCGGCAGCCAGTTGCTCGAGCGTTTGCAGTACCATGTTGGCCTGGTTCAGGCGGACCCCGATGCGTTTGTCGAGCTTAGTGATCGCGCGCACGGCCAGCAACGAATGACCGCCGATGTCGAAGAAATTATCGTGAATGCCGATACGCTCGACACCGAGCACGTCGCGCCAGACGTCGGCGATCGCGGTCTCGAAGTCCGTCCGCGGCGCCACGAAGTCGTCGGCGGTGGAGAAGGGGTCGGGCAAGGCATCACGATCCACCTCTCCATCATTGCGCACCGGCCAGATGTCGACCAGTTGAAAGATCGAGGGGACGAGGTGCGCCGCCAGTGACTTCTTGAGCGCGCGACGCAGCTCAGACACCGTGGCGCGCGCCGCAGGGTGAAGATGTACATATGCCACCAGCCGCACGCTGCCGGTGCGATCGGCACGCTGCATCACGATCGCCGCGTGCACCGCATCGTGAGCGGTGAGGGCCTGTTCCACGGTGTCCAGGGGGAGCGTTGGCATCGCTGGAACCGCACGACGGGCTGCACTGCTGGCGATCGTGGCCGCAGGCGTGGCGTCGGTCGCGAGGCGAGCCAGCAGGCCGCGCGGGGGAAACGGCGACACCAGCAGATGCGGGTGGTCGGATGCCAGCAGGAGGGCGTGCCCGAACGCCTCACCACCCTCCACCGGCCGGATGGCCGCTTCGTACCATGCAGGTTCCTCGGTCGCATCCGCTACGTCGCGAGCCCGGTCGAGGTCGAGCGTGCTGCGCCGACGGCGGCGACGCGGATCGCTGGCCGTCATCTGCCCCTGGTCGCGCACCCGCGTCATCAGGAACTCCTCGATGTCGACGAGGACCACGCCGCTGCTGTCGGTGATGACCACATCGAACGTGGCGAGGTCCGGCTCGGCCGCGCCACCGTCGCGCAGCGTCACCACGCTGCAAATCTCCGCCGGCAGCGGCATGTGCACCGTCACGCGTCCGTACGACAGCGGGACGAAGAAGTCACGCGTGCCGTCGTATCCGGGAATGAGGCGCTGCGCACCAGCGGTGGCCATGTCCATCAGCGCCGGGTGAAGCTGGTACGTGGACAGCTCATCATGGAATGCCGTCGGCAGCTCCATGCGGATCAGCGCGATGCTGTCGCCCATCCGAACATCACGGATGTTCTGCCAGCGCGCACCGAAGGCCAGATGCGGATCGGCACCGGGCACCCCCAGGTCCTGCGGGCAGGATGCCGCCACCGCGACCAGGTCGAGCGGCGGGGGAGCGGCACTGGCGGAGCGATGCGCGCGGCCGACGACGTGCTCTTCCCACGTGCTACCGTCTTCGCCCGGTGTCACCGCACCGGCGATGACGAACTGCGCCTCATGCTCGCCGACCTCGATGGCCACCCGCATCTCTCGCGGCGCGTCGTGGTCGAGCGTCAGGGGTCGCAGGAAGGCCACGTCGCGCAGTTCCAGGGTGGCACCTGCCGCCCACGGCGCCAGGGCGGCGCGCGCGATCTCCAGGTAGCCGGTGCCCGGCACGAGCGACGGTCCGTTCACCAGGCGGTGTTCGTCCATCATCCAGTGGCGTGACGGATCGAGTGTGGTGGCGAAGATGGCGTCGGAGCCGTCGCGCAGCGGACGCTCGAGAAGCGGGTGTGGCGTCCGCGCGCTGGCGCCAGTGCCACGGGCGCGCGCTACCATGCCGGTGTCGCGCCACGCGCTCCACGCCAGCGACAGCACGGGATACGACACGTCCGCGGCGCGGTGCACGCACCACGCATCGAGGAACGCGTTCGAGGACGCATAGTCGACCTGACCGGGCAGCCCGGCCATCGCGCTGACCGACGAGCAGCACACGAAGAAATCGAGCGGAGTCTCGCCCAGTGCCTCGCCGAGCGCCTGGACGCCGCGAACTTTCGGCCCCAGGATCGCATCCATCTCGGCGCGCGACTTCATGGCCACCAGCCCGTCAGCCAGCATCCCCGCGGCATGGATGACGCCAGTGATCGACTCGTGCTCACGTTCAATCGCGTTGATCACGTCGGCCACGCGCGCGGCGTCGGTGACATCCACCACGACCACGCGCACCGTGGCTCCCAGCGACTCGAGGTGCGCCACGGCCGCCAGTCGCCGACGCTCCTCGGGACTGGCGTGCGCGCCCATCGGAAGGGCACTCCGCGTGAGCAGCACGAGGTTCACGCGCGCCTGTCGCGCCATCCAGTCCGCAAGGGCGAGACCGACGCCGCCGAGGCCACCGGTGATCAGATACACGCCCCCGTCACGCACAGGGAGCGTGGCCAGTGCCTCGTCGCGAGGCTGTGCCAGCCGCACCGCACGGAATCCGCGCACCCATCGCCGTCCGCGGCGCCATGCGACCACCGGCTCACCGTCAACGGCCGTGATTTCCTGCACCAGCTGACGCGCAGAGCGGGCAATGGCAGCCGGCGTCGTCGGCGCCGGGTCGAGATCCACGGCGCGCGCGGTGAGCGCCTCGACTTCCTGCGGCAACCCCAGCACGGGTCCCAGGACCAGCGCGCCGATTTCGTGTGTCAGATCGCCGCCGGTCACGTCCTGCGCCTGGCGGGTCAGGGCGATCAACCGCAGCGGTGTCGCGACGTCGCGTTCTGCCAGCGCCTGACCGAGCGTCGTCAGCGAGTGAAAGGCCGCGACCTCCGCGTCGAGCGTGGTCGGCGTGATGGTCCATGCGTGGACGATGTGCGACGGTGTCGCATCGGCCCTCGCGGCGGCGTCGAGCAGCGCACGCCAGTCAGCGAGCGCCTCCACGCGCAGGGTCGCACGATCACCCGCCAGGCCACCGAAGGGGGCGGATCCGGACCGGATGCGCACGATCCGTGCGCCGTCATTCGCCATCCGCGTGCACGCGGCATCGAGCAGCGCGTCCGGCTCGTCAGCCAGAAGCCAGACGGTGCGCACGGAGCCGGCAGCGTCGGCATCGCTGCGCCGCCAGGCGGGCTCGTGGAACCACTCTCTCACGGCGTCGCGGCGCACGTCCAGAAGGTCCGCAGATTCGTCGAGCGACTCTCGGCTACGTGCTGCGGTCGCCGGCGCGCTCACCGCATCCGCTTCCATCCAATGGCGCTGCCGCTCCCACGGATACGTCGGCAGGACGACACGCTGTCTCGCTTCATCATGCAGCGCGCGCCAGCTCACGGGCACGCCCAGCGTCCACACGGTGCCGAGGGCAGTGAGCAGGTGCGCCTGATCGTCAGGTGACGGATCTGCGGAGTTCGCACCGGGCAGCGACGGCACCAGAACATGACTGTCCTTATGTGACGGGTGCATGCTCGCCAGTTGCGTCAGCGTGCGTCCTGGACCGACCTCGATCAGTATTCGGTCAGGATCGTCGAGGAGGAGTTCGAGCCCTGCCGCGAAGTTCACCGTCTCGCGCAGGTGACGGACCCAGTACGAGGGGTCCATCGCTTCGGCGGCGGTGATCCAGCGCCCGGACCGATTGGACACGATCGGAATGGTGGGTACGCCGTAGCGCACCGTGCGCAGGAAAGCTTCGAACTCACCCAGCACGGGATCGAGCAGCGCCGAGTGCGCGGCGACCGCGATGCGCACACGCCGGCAGTCGACATCGCGGGCGGTCAGCGTGGCCTCGAGGGCAGCGATGTCTTCCGTGGGGCCTGACGCCACGCACAGGCTTGGAGCGTTGATGACGGCGACGGAGAGCGACGGCGGCAGCAACGGCTTCAGCTCCGACGCCGGCAGCGACACCGACAACATGCTGCCCGGCGGCACCTTCTCGAACAGCCGGCCACGGAGTGCGACGAGCCGCACCACATCGGGCAACGAGAAGACGCCGGCGAGGTGTGCGGCCGAATATTCACCCATGCTGTGGCCGATCATCGCCGACGGCACGACGCCCCAATGCTGCCATAGCCGAGCCAACGCGATCTGCGTCAGCAGTAATGCGGGTAGCCCGACCGATGGGCGCTCGAGCAACGCCAACGACGCATCGCTGTTGGCGTCGTCGGTGAAAAGTGCCCTGCGAATGGATGCCACGATCGGCGGGTCGAGCACGGCCAGGCCCGCCTCGAACACCTCACGAAACCTCGGCTC
Source organism: Gemmatimonadaceae bacterium (assembly GCA_031369265.1). GTDB lineage: Bacteria > Gemmatimonadota > Gemmatimonadetes > Gemmatimonadales > Gemmatimonadaceae > JACMLX01. Next base: position 18,329 of record JANMON010000061.1, read on the forward strand.
GCGCTCGTGCAGCGTGCGGGCCATCGCGGGGTGCTGGGCGCCACCGCCAGCGAAGAGAAAGGCGGCAGTGCGCCTGGCTCCAGACGCGGGACCCGTGGCGCTGATCCCGAGGGCGGCTTCGTCGAGCTGGTTCGCCGCGTCGGCGTGCGACGCAGCCACCACGACGCCGCGATGCGGGTGGGCGAGACGACCGGTCTGCAGCGTGAATGCAGCGTCGGCCAGTGCCACCTCGGTGGTGTCGCGGAGATGGTCCGCCAGGTTGGTGGCCATCGTCGCCAGCGCGGTGGCGGTGCGCGCCGAGTACGGCAGGACTTGCCAGCGGCGTGCGGCCGGTCGCGACGGTGTGCGCGCCGGCGCCTCCTCCAGCACGACATGCGCGTTGGTTCCGCCCACTCCGAGCGAACTGACCCCGGCCCGCCGGCGATGCTGACGCTGGGGCCACGGTCGCCGCGTCCCGTTCACCACGAACGGCGTAGCGGGGAAGTCGATCAGCGGATTGGACGCCGTGAAGTGCAGCGTTGCCGGCAGCTCGCCGTGCTGCATCGCGAGAATGACCTTGATCACGCCGGCCACACCGGCGGCGGTGTCAAGGTGACCGATGTTGCTTTTTACCGAGCCGATGCCGCAATAACCCACGGCGTCGGTGGTGCGGCGAAATGCCTGCGTGAGCGCCGCCACCTCGATGGGGTCACCTACGCGCGTGCCGGTGCCGTGCGCCTCCACGTAGTCGATGGTCTCGGCGCTGATGCCCGCGACATCGATGGCTTCTGCGATCGCCTCCGCCTGCCCATCCACGCTTGGCGCGAGATAGCCGATCTTTCCGGCACCATCGTTGTTGATCGCTGACCCACGCATCACGGCGAGGATGTTGTCGCCATCGGCGAGCGCATCCTGCAGCCGCCGCAGCACGACGACACCGGCACCACTGCCGAACACCGTGCCGGCCGAGTCGGCGTCGAAGGCGCGGCAGTGTCCGTCCGGTGAAAGGATCTCGTTCTCCTTGAACAGGTAGCCCGCCGTGTTGGGCAACTCCAGCGTCACGCCGCCGGCGAGAGCCACGTCGGCCTCGCCGCTGAGCAGCGCCTGCGCGGCGAGGTGCATCGCCACCAGTGACGTCGAGCAGGCGGTCTGCACGTTGATGCTCGGTCCGCGCAGGTCCAGTTCGTACGACACGCGAGTGGCGAGGAAATCCTTGTCGTTCCCCGTGTGCCTCACCAGGAACAAACCGACATCGTCCATCAGCGCTTGGTTGTTCAGCAGCGTCCGCTGAAACCACGAACCCATGCCCACGCCGGCGTACACGCCCACGCGACCCGGTGCCTGATCGGGGGCGATGCCGGCGTGCTCGAGCGCTTCGTATGCGCACTCGAGGAAGAGTCGATGCTGCGGGTCCATGATCGCGGCGTCCTTCGGGCTGAAACCCCAGAACTTCGCGTCCCACCAGCCGATGTCATCGAGAACGGCCGCCGACTTGACGTACTGGGCGTGTGCGCGAAGCGCTTCCGGAACGCCGGCGGCCTCAAGCTCGGCGGCAGTGAGCGACCGGATGCTCTCGCGGCCTTCACGGAGCAGCTCCCAGTATTCGGTGAGCGATCGCGCGCCAGGAAAGCGACCGGCAGCGCCGACGATGGCGATTTCAGTGCCAGTCCAGAGGTGCGCGTCGGTCACGGAAGGAATTGCGGCGGGGAGACGACGGAGCAGGAAACACGTCAGGCGCGCGGCCGCACATGACGCTGGGCGGCGGCGCGCCGGAGTTCGGCACGCCGGGAAATATCGTCGTGGGGCGTCGCGCCGCGCCCTCCTGACACGTCAGGTCCCGACCCCTGGCCACGGGCAAGATGTCCGGCGAGAGCCTGGACGGTCGCAAATCGGAACAGGTCGGTGATCGGAAAGGACTGATGCAGGGTCGCGGTGAGCCGCTGGTGTACCTGAACCACCAGCAACGAATGGCCGCCGAGGTCGAAGAAATTGTCCCGTGTCCCGACGGCGCGCACCCGCAGCACGTCGCACCAGACAGCTGCGATCGCTCGCTCCAGATCATTCTCGGCGGCAAGGCCGGTCTCCGCCAGCGGCCCCGCGGCAGCCATCTCCGGCACCGGAAGCGCCTTGCGGTCGATCTTGAGATTCGGCGTACGCGGCAGGTCCGCCAGCACCACGTACTGCGCCGGCACCATGAAGTCCGGCAGCACCGAAAGCAGGTGCTGGCGCAGCGTCTCCGTCACCACCGTGGTTCCGGGCTGCGACGTGACGTACGCCACCAGACGCGGATCGCCGACCGTTTCCTCGCGCGCAAGCACCACGACTTCCCGCACCGCGGCATCTGCGGCGATGATGGCTTCGATCTCGCCTAGTTCGATGCGGTATCCACGCACCTTGACCTGGTGATCGATGCGCCCAAGGAACTGCAATGCACCATCCGGCGTCCACTGCACGAGGTCTCCCGTGCGATAGACGCGTGCGGTGGACCCCCTGATGTCCGTTGTCGTGACGAACCGCTCCGCGGTCAACTCCGGACGATCGAGGTACCCACGCACCACGCCCGCGCCGCCGATCAGCAGTTCGCCGGGCATTCCAACAGGGAGCCGCACGCCAGTCGCTGGGTCCACGACCTGCAGCGTGGTATTCGCGATCGGACGGCCCAGGTGCACGGCACTGCCCGGGGTCACCTCCTGCACTGAGGACCAGATGGTCGTTTCAGTGGGGCCGTACATGTTGCACAGTCGTCCACGCAGCACTGCGTGCAACTCGCTCACGAGCGACGGCGGCAACGCCTCGCCGCCGACGCACATCACGTCGAGGCGACGCAAGGCATCCCGCGTGTCATCCGCCGCCAGCAGCAGGCGTGCCATCGACGGCGTGCACTGCAGATGCGTCACGGCGTGCCGCTCCACCAGCACACTCAGCGACGTATCGTCCGTCCGCACGGCGGCTCGCGCGGCGAGCGACAACGACGCGGCGCCGTCCGGGCTGTGGGTACTGCACTGGGCGCGCAATGCATCCAGGTGGGGCAGGTGCGCCAGCACCGTGTCGGTGTCGAGCCCGAAGTCGACCAGGCATGCCACCTCGTCCACGCCTATGGCGCGCACCTTGTCTACCATCGCCGCGGCCGTCCGGACACTGCCGAAAAGCGCGCTGGTCTGGTAGTACCGCTCGAAGGAGAACTCCAGCAGCGCATCCATCTCCTCCGGCGTCAGTGACCCGAAGTCGATGTCACTGCCGTCGGACCCTGGCCGCTGCCGCAACGTGGGGAAGGCCCCGGCATACTGCTTGATCAGGCCCACCGAGGTGCGCAGGTAGGCTGTCATCGGTTGGCGCACGCGTTCGCGCACCTGGGCATCGTGGGCGCCGACGAACGTGTGCCTCATGCGGGTGACGTGTCCCTCGCCGGGGGGTCCAGCCGCCCGCCCTCCCAGGCGGT
>JANMON010000064.1:0-3896 GCA_031369265.1 Gemmatimonadaceae bacterium
TGCGCTGAATGGAATCGAGTGACTCCATCCCGTCTCAGGCTTCTCCGAGAACACGCCCGCTCGATATGCCCATACGGTGGCCATCGCCCGCTCCCTTCTTGCTGTGATGGGTAGCGCAGCTCATCCATGATCGTCCGATCACACGCGAGCCGGACGACAAATCGGTGCATCGAGCAGCGCCTCGAACGGTCACTCACGTAGTGTTTCGGACACCACTCTCGCAAGTCCGCGGCTCAGGTGGCACGCGTGGAATTCAGTTCGATACCGAGTGCTCGCAGATCTCGACGCTCAGAGCGAATAGACTCAGCTGTGGGCTTCGGCACCGCACATGTCCGCGAGGCGTCAGCGAACTCACACCGTGGCGCGCCGCCAACCGCCCGACGCCCACAACCCCATCATCGCCACCGCACGCGCAATCGCGGTGAGGGAAATCACCCACCAGATCCCGTTGGTGCCCCACTGCGTGGCAGCCCAGGCAGCCAGCGGCACGCGCGCCAGCGTGATGGCGGTGGACGTGACCATCGGTGGCAGCGTCCAGCCCGCGCCACCCAGCGCGCCTTCCAGCACCGTCTCACCACTCACCACCAGCTGCGACAGCGCGGCGGCGCGCAGGTACCGGGTGGCTTCCGCCACCACCGCCTCGTCGGTCGAGAACAAGCCGGCCAGCGTGGTGGGAATCAGCAGCAGCGCGGTGCACGCGATCACACCCGGCACACCGGTCATCGCCAGTGTCAGCCAGCCCGCGCGCGCGGCACGATCGGGCTGACCGGCGCCAAGGTTCTGCCCCACGATCGCGGCCGCTGCGGCGCCGAACCCGACGCCGATCATGTACATCCAGCTCTCGACGCGATGACCCAGGCCGAGTGCGGCCAGCGCCGGGGTGCCGAACTGCGTGGTGGTGCGCGTCATCACCACGTAGATCAGTGAGAACACCACGCCGGTGGCCGCCGTGGGCAGCCCCACCCGCACGATGGTGCCGATACGCGCCCAATCCGGGGCGCCGAACGCAATCAGCTTGCGATGACGCAGCATCAGCACGCCCACCACGCAGAGCGAGCCACGCACGCAGAGCGTCGCGATCGCTGCACCGCGAATGCCCAGCTGCGGAAACGGCCCCCAACCCGTGATGAGCGCCGGATCGAGCAGCGCCGCCAGGATCGTGGCGCACAGCAGCATGATGAACGGCAGCCTGGTGTTGCCGGCCGCGCGGAAGGCGGCGTCCACCACGAAATACCCGAAGATCAGCGGCGACCCGGCGAGATAGGTGCCGAGGTACTGCATGCCGAGCGCAGTCACGTCGGCGGGGGTGTTCATCAGCGCAAAGAGGCGCGGCAGGAAGGTCAGGCCAGCGACCGCCGTCACCACACCCAGCGCGAGCGTGAACAGCAACGCATCACCCACCGCGCGCGCGGCCTCGTCATCTCGGCGTTCGCCATGCCGGCGTGCCGCCACCGCGGTCAATCCCACGCTGACCATCTCCGCCAGCGACACGATCACCCAGATCCAGAAGATCGAGGTGCTGACCGCCGCCAACCCGGCGCCACCGACGAAATGCCCCACCCAGGCGGCGTCGAGCGAGACGAACAACGTCAGCAGCAATGCGCTCGCCACCGCCGGCAATCCAAGGCGGATCACGACGCCGGGCAGCGCGTCGGTGGCGAGGTTGACGTCGGTGCCGGGTGCGGAGGTGGTGCTGCTGCTCAACCGCGGGCGGCGATGGCGTTCATGCCATCCACCACGCGTGCCGCCAGGGCCGTGATCACCTTCGACGCCGGCGCGGTCGGTTCCACCGCGATCAGCGGACGCCCGGTGTCACCACCTTCCGCAATGCGGGGGTCCATCGGGATCTGCGCCAGCAGGTCGAGACCCACCTGTGTGGCGAGCTGCTGGCCACCACCGCTGCCGAACATGGCGATCGGCTTGCCGGTCTCGGGATTCTCGAACCAGCTCATGTTCTCCACGATGCCCAGCACCGGCACCGCCACCCGCTCGAACATCTTCACGCCGCGCAACGCGTCGCCGGTGGAGACCTGCTGCGGCGTGGTCACGATCAGCGCCGCGCTCACCAGCGTGGTCTGGACCAGCGACAGCTGGGCGTCGCCGGTGCCGGGCGGCATGTCCACGATGAAGTAGTCGAGCTGGCCCCAGTCCACGTCCTTCAGGAACTGGCCGATCAGCTTCATCACGATCGGGCCGCGCCAGATGGCCGGCTGGTCTTTCTCGATCAGGAAGCCGAGCGAGATCAGCTTCACGCCCCAGGCCTCGAGCGGGATGATCTTGGCCTGCTTGTTGACCTCGGGCTGCTGGTCGAGGCCCATCATCAGCGGGATGTTCGGCCCGTAGATGTCGGCGTCCATCAGGCCGACCTTGTAGCCCAGCTGGGCGAGGGCGATGGCGAGGTTGACGCTGACGGTGCTCTTGCCCACCCCGCCCTTGCCCGAACTGACCGCCAGGATGCGCCCGAGGTTGGGCAGCGCGACGGGCGTCGGGGCAGCCACACGGGGCGCCTGCGGGGCGGCAGCCGCGTCGGGGGCCATCGGCAGCGCGCGACCGGGACGCGCCTGCGTAGGCGCCTGCTGCCGCGGATCGCGGACATTCACCTTCACGTCGGTGACGCCGGGCACCTCCACGACGGCCTGACGGACGTCACGGACGAGGGCGGCATCGTCGCGGCTGTCCAGCAGCAGGGTGAACTGTACCTTGCCATCCACGGTGGTGGCGATGTCCTGCACCATCTCGGCGGACATGACGTCGGTCTCGAGGCGCGCGTTGCGTACACGGCCGAGGGCGGTAGTGATCTGCTGCGTCAACGACACGGTCAGGTTACGGAAGGCGGGGCGGGCCGGCGAAACGGTTCAGGCTGCTGCGATGCGCGCGCCAGATGTCTCGGCAGGAATCATGCAATGTAGGGAAGCTCGGCAGAATCCGGATGGTGCCACGCGCGCCGTCTGAAGGCTGCAGACCCTCCGGCGCCTGCTGCGGTCGTGTTGCAGCGGTCCAATCCACTCGTCTCTGGACCGGATGGGGCAAGCCGCGTCAATCACAACCCGTTGCGAGACGGGTGCTTACCGATCGGCGTCTTGTCCTGAGGATTCGTTATCGCTTGCGCCGACCGTTGGCGTACGCGAGACTACCACCGCCCGCCGACCCCCGTTCGTCTCCGCTGCTGGAGCCGTCCGCCCGGCACCATCTCGAGGCTTCGATGAACCTTTCGTCCACCCAGCTGCGCATGCTCGGCAGCGTGATGTACTTCGCCGCCGTGGCGCTGATCATCAACGCCGCGGCGCAATTCACCATTCCCGTCTGGCCGCTGAAGCCGTCGGAGCTGAACTGGCGCGTCGGCGCGTCTGGCCTGCTGATGGATGCCCTGCTCGCGACCGTGATTCCGCAGGCGATGCTCTACTTCGCCGCCTTCATGAACAACGATCGCAAGACGCTGCAGATCCTGCGCTGGGTGACGCTGGTGACCGGTCTCGTCACCATCGGCCTGCTGGCGCTGTTCGCGCTCGACTCGGTGCAGATCCGCGGCGCACTGCCACAGAACGTGAAGGGTCAGTTCATCAAGGCGGCGCTGAAGGCGGCGTTGGTTGGCACACTGACCTCGACGCTGTTCATCTGGTTCGGCCTGACGGTCGGCAAGGTGCTGAAGAGCCAGGGCGTCGCGCCGGCCAAGGAAGGCATGCTGATGGTTGGCACACGTGAAGCATCGCCATCGCGCCCCAACCTGCGCGCCATCGACAGCAGCGACACCAAGAAGAAGGAAGGCAGCGCGCCGTTCCCCGTCGACGCCTGACCTTTCGCGTCATCCTGCTCGACTGCGGCGGGCGACCGGGTGTTAACGGGCGGGGGCCGCCAGCCAAGCGGAGTAGGGCGCCGGCGGCGGGGGTGCGGCCCCC
>JANMON010000069.1:0-2815 GCA_031369265.1 Gemmatimonadaceae bacterium
CAGGCACCGATCGTGGCGCAGCAACTGGCCACCGTGCTGGGGTTCCCCTATCGCACCGTGGACTGGCAGGAACAGAACCGATCACTCTTCTCGGCGCTCAAGCTGGAGAAGCTGGCGATGGGCGTGATCCTGCTGTTGATCGTGCTGGTGGCGGCGTTCAACATCGTGAGCACGCTGACCATGGTGGTGACAGACAAGACGCGCGAGATCGGCATCCTGAAGGCGATGGGCATGCCGTCGGCGTCGATCCGCCGAATTTTCCTGTGGCAGGGCGCCGCCATCGGGTTCGTCGGCACGGCCCTCGGCGTCTTGCTCGGATTGGTCGGTGCGTGGGCGTTGACGCGTTTCAAGCTGATCGCGCTCGACCCGCAGGTGTATTTCATCGACCGGTTGCCGATCCAGATCGCGATCAGCGACGTGCTGGCAATCACCGCAGCCAGCCTTGGCATCGCGATGCTCGCCACGCTCTGGCCGGCGCGACAGGCGTCACGCCTGTTCCCGGTGGAGGCGATCCGCCATGAGTGAGTTGAACGGCACGCCGGTGCTGGAAGCCATCGACGTGGTGAAGGAGTACACCAGCGGCGACGGCTCCACGTTGCGCATCCTCGACGGCGCATCGCTGACGATCCTGCGCGGCGAGATGGTGGCGATCATCGGTGAAAGCGGCGCGGGGAAGAGCACGCTGCTGCACATCCTTGGCGCGCTGGACAAGCCGTCGTCGGGGGAGATCCGGATCGCGGGCCGCGCGGTGCAGACCGGCAGCGAGTCGAGCCTGGCCGAGGTGCGCAACCGCTCGATCGGCTTCGTCTTCCAGTTTCATCACCTGCTGCGCGAGTTCACGGCGCTGGAGAACGTGATGATGCCGTTGCTGATCGCGGGCAATGCGCCGTCGGCGGTGCGGGGGCGCGCGCTGGAACTGCTGTCGTCGGTGGGACTGGCCTCGAGAGCGGATCACCTGCCGTCGGCGCTGTCCGGCGGTGAGCAGCAGCGCGTGGCGGTGGCGCGCGCGCTGGCCCCGAATCCGGCGCTGTTGCTGGCCGACGAGCCGTCGGGCAACCTCGATCGCGGGAACGCGGAACGATTGCATGAGCTTTTCGCTACACTGGCATCATCGCATGGTGTGGGTGTGGTGGTGGTGACGCACAATCGTGCACTGGCATCCCGTGCGAACCGGGTGCTGCTTCTGGATGGGGGACGGGTGGTCGAGTCGTCGGCGCTGGCGGAGGAGGTAGGCTGATGGTCTGCGATTCATGCCGTGAGCGTGATGCGGTCGTGCACCTGACGCAGGTGGTCGACGGCGCGGTGACGCAGGTGCACCTGTGCGAGAAGTGCGCGGCGGACAAGGGCGTCGAGACCACCGTGGCGGCCCCCAAGACGCCGCTCACGTCGCTGCTGCAGACCGTGCAGCAGCAGCTGGCGGTGGGCAACTCCGACCAGGCCCGCTGCACCTTCTGCCAAGCCACGTACAAGGACTTCCGCGCCTCGGGCCGGCTCGGATGCGCGCGCTGCTACAGCACGTTCGAGCCGCAATTACGCGAGCTGCTGCAGCGGGTGCACGGCGCCACGCGACATGCCGGTCGGCAGTACGGACCGCCGGCGCCGGACCAGTTGCAGCGGGCGTCCACCGTGCTCGAGCTGCGGGAGCAGCTGCGTCGCGCGATCGAGCTGGAGCAATTCGAGCAGGCGGCGCGCTTGCGTGACCAGCTGAAGGAGGTGGCCGAGTGATCGACTTTTCGCTGCTGCCTGACGGCGGCACCCGCTGGCTGGATGGCTCGGGTGAGCACCCGGAAGTGGTGCTGTCCACCCGGGTTCGCCTGGCCCGGAACGTGGAAGGGTTCGCGTTCACCACGCGGGCGCGGGATGGCGAGCGCCTGCGGGTGCTTGGCCAGCTGCGGGATGCGATGCCGAAGGTGGACTCGCTGCGCGCCGGCGTCATCCTCCGTGTGGACGAGCTCGCTACGCCCGATCGTCAGCTTCTGCACGAGCGGCACCTGGTGAGCAAGGAACTGGCTGGGCTGGACGGGACGCTCGCCGTTCGGACAGGTGCGGCGTTGGTATTGGCGGACGAGGTTAGTGTCATGGTCAACGAGGAGGATCACCTCCGGTTGCAGGCCATGCGGTCGGGCTTCGACCCCCTCGGCGCGTTCGGGGCGGCGACGGCGCTCGATGACGAGCTCGGCCGTCATGTCCCGTACGCCTGGCACGGGGAGTTCGGCTTCCTGACCGCCTGCCCGACCAACACGGGGACAGGGCTGCGGGTCTCGGTATTGATCCACCTGCCCGGCCTGGTGCTGACGAAGGAGATCTCGAAGGTGCTGGCCGGCCTTCAGCAGATGGGGCTGACCTATCGGGGTCTGTACGGAGAAGGGAGTGAAGTCGTCGGGAACTACTTCCAGATCAGCAACCAGACGACACTGGGGAAGAGTGAGGTGGAGTTGCTCGACCAGCTGTCGCGCGTCGTGCGGCATGTGGTGGAGCGCGAAGAGGAAGCCCGGCATGTGCTGCTGCGGGATGCCGGGTATATCATTGAAGACAAGCTGTGGCGGGCTTACGGCACCCTGCGTTATGCACGGAGCCTGACGTTCGACGAGGCGATGAACTACCTCAGTGGTGTGCGGCTCGCGCTGAGCCTGAAACTCCTGAGTTCACCGAGTGTCTATACGCTTAACAAGCTCCTGATTCATTGCCAGGCGGCACACGTGGCGCAGTACGACGGTCGTGCCACTTTGTCGGATGGTGATGCCAGCGTGGCGCGTGCACGGTTTGTCCGGGATGCACTCGCTGCCGACGTAGGATCGCACGGATGATCGGCCAC
>JANMON010000090.1:0-11784 GCA_031369265.1 Gemmatimonadaceae bacterium
CCGATGAAGAACAGCGGCGTCACTTCGCCGCCCTTGAAGCCCGAGCCGACCGTGACGGCGGTAAACACGCCCTTCAACAACCAGCTCCAGCGTTCGGCGCCACCTTCACGGAACGACGAGAGGATGGTCACTGCGCCAGGCTCCGGTGCCGTGACGCCGAGGCCGAGGTAGTCGCGCGTGCCGAGCAGCAGCGTCAGGGCGATCACGATCGCGCCGCCCAGCACCGGACGCAGCCACGGTCGCGTGACGATGCGCGCGAACGCATCGCCCAGTGCATGTGTGCCGGTGGCGAACGCGCGACTGGCGAGGCCGAAGCAGACCGCGGCCGCGACCACCGGGACCACCACCGACACGGAGATCCAAGCCGCACCACCATCGACGGCCGGATACGGTGTGTGCTGGATTCCCCACGCCAGCGTGGTCTGGTCGGCCAGCACCGCGGCAATCAGGCACGGCACCAGCGCACCATGTGCCAGTCGGCCCACCCGCAGCACCTCGAGCGCGAAGATCGCGCCGGCCAGCGGCGTGCCGAACACTGCGCTGAATCCGGCCGCGATTCCCGCCTGCAGGAAGGCGGCGCGCTCCTCCACGCCGAGGGGCACCACGCCGCGGAGTCGCGCCACGAGATGTCGGTCGATGGCGCTGGCGATCGATCCGCCCATCTGCACTGCGGTGCCTTCACGTCCCGCCGATCCGCCGAAGAGGTGCGTGACCAGCGTCCCGACCAGCACCAACGGTGTCAGGCGCGCCGGCACGCCGCCACCCGGTGTGTGGATCGCATCGATGATCAGGTTGTTGCCACGCTCCATGCCGCGACCGGCACGTGCATAGGCGATGGCGACGGCCGCACCGGCCAGCGGCAGGAACCAGAGCAACCACGGCGTGGCGAATCGGAGCGCCGTCACGGCGTCGAGAGCCCGGAGAAACAGGGCCACGGCGGAGCCGGTGACGACTGCCAGCAGCGCGGTGAGGAGGAACCAGCGGAACAGGTACCGCAACGCGAGTGTCACGTCAGGCTTTCACGGCCAGCATTGCGTCGATGTGTGGCGCTATCCGCGCGAAGTCGAGCAATGCGGCATGATCGGCGGTCGGCTCGAGGATCAGCGAGTCGATCCGGTATCGCGGCCCGAGCAGACGTTCATCCACGTGTCGCATGCGCAGCAACTGCACCAGCGACGAGTTGGTCACGCTGTCCTCGAACACGCAGCGCACCACCGGCACCCGCGTCGCCACGTCGCGGAACCAGGCTGGAAATGGATCGCCCTCCACGAACGGTCGTACGGCGTCGCCAGCCAGTTGGCGAAGTGGCTGGAGGTCATCGCGAAATTTCTGCAGGGTCGTCAGCAACGGCAGCATCACGTTCAACCAGAAGTCGAGGTCCGGGGCATCATCACCCATCCGCCGCAATTCGGGCAGCAGTTCGGCGGAATCTACGCGCTCCAGGCGCGCCAGCATCCGGCTCGCGAAACAGGTCGCCAGCGAGAGGTTCGGGCTCAGCGCCAGGCAGCCATGCATGTCCGGCAGGCCGCGCATCGACGCGACCAGGCGCAGCGCGAGGTCGCCGCCGAGCGCGAAGCCGAGCACGATCACGCGTGCCGGGCGATAGCGCTCCACGCCGTCGCGCAGCACTTCGCGCAGGAGCAGCAGGTGCGCGTCGAGGTCGAGTGCTACACGCGGGCCACTGACCCCTGCCTCGAAGCCGAAGAGCGTGGGGGCCAGCACGCGATATGGTGCCGCTTCCGCGAGACGAGTGAATTGTGCGGCGTCGGCGCCAAGGCCGTGCAGGCAGAACAGGAGCACCTCCGATTGCGCATCGTTCTCGAGGCACTGCACGCTGCCGCCATGCCACCGCGCATCCATCGCCACGTCCTGTCGCTGCCGCAGCACCGAATCGCTGATCGGCACAGCACGTTCGCTCAGGCGCCGGCGCAAGGTGTCGGTGGTGGCGTGTGCCGGACGCTCGAACGCGTGCAGCAGCGCGCCTCCATCATCCGGACGTGCCTCGGGCTCCTTCTCGAGGCACCGCATCACGGTGGCCGCCAGTGCAGGCGAGAGGTCTGGGCGCAGTGTCGTCACCACCTCGGGCCGCGTGACGATGTGCGCGGCCAGCAGCGCACTGGTGCCCGCGTGGCCCGCGAACGGATGCTGGCCGGTGAGCAGTTCGTACGCCAGCACCCCCCACGCATACAAGTCCGCGCGCTGGTCCACGCCGGGATCGGCGGCGATCTGCTCCGGCGCCATGTACTGCGGACTGCCGAGTGCCATGCCCGCCATGGTGAGCAGCGAGTTCGTGCCTGGCCGCGTGGCCATGCTGAGCGCCTTCGCGATGCCGAAGTCGGTCACCACCGCCGTACCACCAGAGAGCAGCACGTTTTCCGGCTTGATGTCGCGATGGACCACACCCTGGCCGTGTGCGTAGGCCAGCGCCCGCGCGATGTCGTGCAGCACGCGCATCGCCTCGGCCAGCGGCAGTGTGCCATCGTCGAGCCGCGCGCGCAGGCTCTGCCCCGCCACGAAGGGCATCGAGTACCACGGCAGACCATCCGCATCGCCGGCGTCGAGCACCGGCACGATGTTCGCCTGCTGCAACGCGGCCGCGAGCCGGATCTCGCGCTTGAACCGGCTCACCGACAGGGTGGCCGACAGTTCCGGCGAGAAGGCCTTGATCACCACCTGCCGCCGGAAGCGTCGCTCCTCGGCCACGAACACGCGCGACATGCCAGCACCGTGCAGCTCGTGCCGCAGTTCGTAGGCGGCGCCGAGGTGACGCTGGAGATGTTCGCGAATGGGGTCGGTCATGACGCCTGGGTCAGGACAGCGGGTCACTGCTTGCGCGACCGGCGGCGCCTGCGCCGCTCCGTCCGGGCACTCGGCGGCGCCACGGTGATGGCTCGCACGGCGCTCCGGCAACGACGCTCGCGTTCACGATACCGCCGGGCACACCGGGGCGCCAACGCCGCGATCCTATGCGGTCACCGAACGCGACGGTGCCAGATCGAAAAGTCCCGCGAGCAGCCTACTCCGCGGCCAGGATCTCGCGCAGGACATGCAGCAGCGACTCGGCGGTGTACGGCTTGGCGAGGAAGTGCGTCACGCCGAGGTTTCCCGGGGTCATGCCGGGCGCATTCCCGGTCAGGCCGCTGGCGGCGACGATGCGGACGTCCGGATTCATGCGCTTGAGCACGCGGATCATGGCAACGCCATCCATCACCGGCATCATCATGTCGGTCAGCACCACCGCGATCTCCGGGCGATTGGCGGCGTACATCGCGACGGCATCGGCACCGTCGGATGCCAGCAGCACTCTGTAGCCGAACGCCTCCAGCGTGTGCCTGGTGATCTGCCGCACCGAGGGCTCGTCATCCACCACCAGCACCAGTTCACCATGGCCGCGTGGCAGTTCCTCGACGACCTCGACATCGCGACTGGTGACGCCGCCCATCGCCGGCAGGAACACCTGGAACTTGGTCCCACGTCCCGGTTCGCTGTACACGCGCATGAACCCACCGTGGCTCTTCACGATCGCCATCGTGGTGGAGAGGCCCAACCCGGTCCCGGTGCCGACTTCCTTGGTGGTGAAGAACGGGTCGAAAATCTTCTCGATCACGCCCGCCGACATGCCAGTGCCCGTGTCCTCGACCTGGATCAGCACGTATGGCCCCTGGCGCGACTCGGCGTTCAGGCCAGCGTAGTGACCGTCGATGGTGATGTTCTCCGCCGAGATGGAAAGGACACCGCCCGACGGCATCGCATCGCGGGCATTCACGCAAAGATTCATCAGCACCTGGTGCAACTGCGTCGCATCGCCGATCACGCCCCACAGGTCGTCGGCCACGTGCGCCTTGATCTGGATGTGCTTCAGGAACGTGTCGCTGGTGATGCGGGCGATATCGGTGAGCAGCTTCGGCATGTGCACCGGGAGCCGCTTGCCGTCGATGCCGCGTGCGAACGAGAGCAGCTGGCGCACCATGTCAGCGCCGTGCAGCGCACTGGCGTTGATCGTGGCCAGCAGCTCCTGGCTTTCGTCGTCCAGGAACGACATCTTCAGCAGGTCGATCGACAGGATGATTGGTGCGAGGGCGTTGTTCAGGTCATGCGCAATGCCGCCCGCCAGCGTGCCGATGCTTTCCATGCGCTGAGCGCGCAGGAACTGCTTCTCGAGCTTCTTGCGTTCCGAGATGTCGCGGGCGACGTGCGACACGCCGGCGACGGCACCGGTTGCGTCGAAGATGGGCGACGCGGTGATGGAGACGTCGATCATCCGCCCGTCTTTCGTCTGGCGCACGGTCTCGAAGTGCTCGATGCTTTCGCCCCGCTGCACTCGATCCAGGATCACTGCTTCCTCCTCGAGCCGATCGGCCGGGAGGAGCCGCAGCATCGGTGTGCCGACCATCTCCTCGGCCGAATACCCGAAGATCTTCACCGCACCGCGATTCCAGCTCGAGATGATGCCCTGCACGTTCTTGCCGATGATGGCATCGTCCGACGAGGCGACGATGTCCGCCAGGCGCATCGAGGCGATCTCGGCACGCTTGCGGTCCGTGATGTCCCAGTTGAGCCCGATCATTCGCAGGGCGACGCCATCTCCCGAACGATGCACGGTGGCGTGCGTCTCCAGATACCGGACATCACCATCGGGCCAGACAACGCGGAACTCGCTGTGGTACGTCTGCTGGTCCGCCATCACCGCTGCGGCTTCGGCATCCATGCGGTCAAGATCCTCCGGCACCACGCGTTGCCGGTAGATCTCCCATGGCTGTGCCGCGTCCAGCGGACTGGCGGCGAACAGTTCGTACATCCGGGCATCCCACACCAGCGTGTTCCGTTCCAGGTTCCAGTCCCAGATGCCCATCTGGGCCGACTTGGTCGCGAGTTCCAGCCGGTGCTCACTTTCCAGCAGCTGCGCCTCGGCTTCCTTGCGGGCTGTGATGTCCTGGACCGTGCCGTAAAGCGACACCACTGCGCCGGTCGCGTCCTTGCGCGGCACCGCCACCACGTCAAAGTACGCGCGCGTGTCGTCGCTGCGCACGGTAGACAGCTCGTACTGCTGGGTGTTCCCGGTGGCAATGGCCTGTTCCACGTTGGCCTGGTGGCGCGCGGCGCCGTCAGCTTCGAACAGGGCCACGACGTCCTCCAGCGATGCCGGCGGGCCAAGCGCAGGATCACGGTTCAGCAGTTCGAAGACCGCCGGCGACCACGCCACCGCGCCAGTGGCGATGTCGAAGTCCCAGTCACCCATCCGCCCCACATGCTGGGCCTCGTTGAGGCGGTGCACCGCGCGCTCGGCCGCTGCCTCGCTGGCGCGCAAGGCCTCGGTGATCCGCTTGCGCTCCGTGATGTCGGTAACGATCCCTGCCACCCGAATCGGGGCACCGGCGTCGTTGAAGTAGAAGCGGCCGCGCGTCCACAGCCAGTGCAGCGACCCGTCGGCCCAGGTGCTCCGAAACTCGGTGTCGTACTCGCCGTGTCCGGCCATCGCACTCTTGAAGCAGGCATCCACCTGCGTGCGATCCACCGCGTCCACATGGGCAAGGAAGGTGTCGTATGTCCACGACGGCAGCAGCTCCGTGTATCCGAAACACTGGTCGTGACGCAGCGAACGGTGGGCCTCGTTGGTCCGCAGGTCCAGGCTCCAGTCGCCGATATCCGCCGCTGCCAGCGCAAAGCTCAGTCGCTGCTCGCTTTCGCGCGCGGAGCGTTCCGCCTCGCGCAGGGTGTGCGCGCCTTCCTGGCTCCCCGTGATGTCCACGTGCATCACGATCGCGCCGGTTCCATGCTCTCGCGGCAGCGGGGTGACAATCATCCGGAACCAGCGACGTTCCGACAGCACGTCGCAGGGATACTCCATCGAGAAGCTGTCGCGTCGTGCCGTCAGGACGCTCCGTATCCCGTCGGCGGCGATGCGGGCGTCCAGTGCATCCGCACCCGTCGCTTGAGCACAGATCTCGAGATAGTTCTTCCCGACGGTGGACGCCCGGTCGGGCGGTTCGCTGGACGTGCCGAAGCGGCGCCACCCGGCATTGACCGACACGATCTTCCCGTCGGCATCCAGCACCGCGACGTTGGCGGGAAGGGCATCGAGCACACGATCCGTAGTGACCATCGGTTCCTGCGACGTTGTCGTGAAGCCGCGCGCCCCGAGCTCGGCGCTTCGTGCCGTGAGCACCACCCGCGCATTCCGGCCCTGGGACGGGGGGACGCCGGTGCGCCACCGCCGCTCGGTGACACCATAAGATACTCGCGTCCGTGCTTCGCCACCGGCGGGCCGCGTCGCTATACTCGCAGTGTCGGCCCGGGTGGCGAAATTGGTGAGACGCGGGGGACTTAAAATCCCCTGACCGCAAGGTCGTGTGGGTTCGATTCCCACCCCGGGTATTTCGCACGCCGCGCCGTCGTCCCGCGCCACCCTGCCAACATCGCGCCACCCGGCATCGCCCGCTTTGGGCCGGTGGCTAGGTTTCCGGCATGACCGACGTACTCGCGCTCGCCTCCGAACTGCTCGCCATCCACTCGCCGTCCGGCGGTGAGGGACCGGCCATCGACTTCGTCAGCCGCTGGCTGCTCGCCAAGGGCTGGAACGTGCACGTTCAGGAAGTCTCGCCGGGACGCGGCAACGTCTGGGCGACCCGCGACGGCGGCGGGGTCACCCTCTCCACTCACCTCGACGTGGTGCCGCCGTACCTGCCACCGCGGCTCGAAGGCGACAAGCTGTTCGGTCGCGGCTCGTGCGACGCGAAAGGCATCGCGGCAGCGATGATGGTGGCCGCCGAGCGGCTGGCCTCGGAAGGCGAGCAGCGGGTGGACCTGTTGTTCGTCGTCGGCGAAGAGAAGGGATCCGACGGCGCTCGCGCCGCCAACCACCTCCCGGCCACGAGCCGCTTCCTGATCAACGGCGAACCCACCGAGAGTATCCTCGCCTCGGGCTGCAAGGGCTCGATGCGCGTCACGGTGCGCACCCGGGGTCGCGAGGCGCACTCTGCCTATCCGCAGCTTGGCGTCTCCGCGATCGAGCCGATGCTGCGGCTGCTGCCCACCGTGCACGACCTGCCGCTGCCCTCCGATCCGATCCTCGGCGAAACGACCGTCAACATCGGCGTGATTCGCGGCGGCAGCGAGGCGAACATCATCCCGGGTCACTGCGAAGCCGAGTTGATGTTCCGGCTGGTCAGTGATCCGGCGCCATTGCGCGCGGCACTGGAGCGGTGGGTGGACGGCGTCGGTACGCTGGAGTGGGGTTCGTACATTCCCGCACAGCACTTCCACACCGTGCCCGGCTTCGAAGCGCGGCCCGTCTCCTACACGTCCGACATCCCGCTGCTGCCTCGCTGGGGCACGCCGTTGCTCTTCGGGCCCGGCTCGATTCACGTCGCGCACACGGATCACGAGTTCGTCTCCGCGCCGGAACTGCGTGCCAGCGTGGACACCTACATGGCGCTCACGCGCACGCTCCTGGGTTCGTAAGTGACCGTTCCGCATCCCTTCGCTGGCCGGCGACTCCCCGTCGCGATCCTCGGCGCCACCGGCATGGTGGGTCAGACGTTCGTCCGGTTGCTGGCCGATCACCCGTGGTTCACGGTCACCACCGTCGCGGCCTCGGAGCGATCGGCGGGCAAGACCTACGGCGACGCCACCAAGTGGCTCGAAGGCGAGATGCCGGCCTCGGTTCGTGACCTGATCGTGCAACCGTGCGATCCGGCCGTGATCCACGAATCGGTCGTGTTCTCGGCGCTCGACAGCGGGCCGGCGCAGGAACTCGAGCCGGCCTTCGCGCGTCGCGGTGCAATCGTGCTCTCGAACGCGAAGAGCTATCGCATGGCCCCTGACGTGCCGCTGCTGATTCCCGAGATCAACTCGGCGCACATGTCGCTACTCGACGTGCAGCGTGCACAGCGCGGCTGGAGCGGCGCGATCGTCACCAATGCCAACTGCGCCACGATCGTGCTGGCAATGGCGCTGGCGCCGCTGCACGCGGCCTTCGGCGCACGCCGCCTGTTCGTCGCCACCATGCAGGCCGTGTCAGGCGCCGGCTATCCCGGTGTCTCGGCACTCGACATTCTTGGCAATGTGGTGCCGTACATCGGCGATGAGGAGCCGAAGCTGGAGACGGAGGGTCAGAAGATCCTCGGCACATTTGCCGCTGGTGCCATCACCGCCGCGCCGTTCACGATCAGTGCGCACACCAATCGTGTGGCGGTGGAGCATGGTCACACCGTGTGCCTCTCGGTGGAGTTCGAGCGGCCCGTGTCACCCGACGAGGCGGTCGAGGTACTGCGCAACTGGCGTGGTGACGAGGCGTCTCACGGCCTGCCGTCGTCGCCGCCGATGCCGCTGGTGGTGCACACCGCGCTGGATCGGCCGCAGCCGCGCCGCGACGTGAATCGTGACGGCGGCATGAGCGTGCATGTCGGCCGCGTCCGCACAGATCCGCAGTTCCACCTGCGCCTCGTCGCCATGGGCCACAACGTGATCCGCGGTGCCGCTGGCGCCTCCATCCAGAATGCCGAACTGCTGGCGGCGCGCGGCGTGATCCGCCCGGCATGATCATCAGCAAGTTCGGCGGCACCTCGGTCGCAGACGCCGCTGCCATCATCCGCACCACCGAGATCGTGCGCGGTCGCCTCGACCGTCGCCCGATCGTCGTCGTCTCGGCGCTGGCCGGCGTGACCAATGCGCTGCTCGGCATCGCACGGCAAGCCAGCGACGGCAACTTCATCTCGGCGGTCTCCAGCGTACAGGCGCTGCGCGACCGGCACCTGACCGAAGTCGATTCGCTGCTGGATGGATCCGCCGAGCATGGTGAGATCGGATCCGAGATCAGCGTCATCTTCGACGAGCTGGCGTCGCTCTGCGAGGCGCTGTCGGTGCTCGGCTTCATCACGCCGCGCAGCCTGGATGCGATCGCCGGCATGGGTGAGCGCGCCTCGTCGATGCTGGTCGCGGCTGCATTCCGGCATCGCGGCATCGACGCCGTGCATGTCGATGCGCGCAAGGTGATGATCACCGATGCCAACTACGGCAAGGCCGAGCCGCAGCCCGAGGCGATCGCACTTGCCGCACGGTCGCTGGTCGCGCCGCTGGTGCAGGACGGACGCGTGCCGGTGATGGGTGGCTACATCGGGTCCAGCACCGACGGCATCACCACCACGCTTGGCCGCGGCGGCTCGGATTACAGCGCATCGCTGGTGGGTGCCGGATTGCAGGCCACCTCCATCGAGATCTGGACCGACGTGGACGGCATGCTGACCGCCGATCCGCGCGTCGTGCCACAGGCGCGGCCGATCGAACAGATTCGCTTCGACGAGGCCAGCGAATTGGCCAGCTTCGGTGCCAAGGTGCTGCACCCGGCCACCATTGCACCGGCCGTCAGGCTGGGCATCCCGGTCTGGATCTACAACTCACGCAATCCTGGCGCACACGGCACGCGCATCACGTTCGACGCCCCGCGTCGCGCGGTGACGGCGATTGCCGCCAAGCGCGACACCACCATCCTGCGTGTCGCCACCGGGCGCATGCTGTTCCAGCACGGCTTCCTGCGCCGCGTGTTCGAGCTGTTCGACCAGCACTCGGTCTCGGTGGACGTGGTCGCGACCAGCGAAGTCTCCGTCTCCGTCACGGTGGACGACTCGGCGCCGCTGGACGTGCTGCTCGGCGCCTTGCGCCAGATCGGCGATGTCTCGATCGAGCGTCGTCGTGCGATCATCAGTGTGGTGGGCTCCGGCATCGCGGACGACGCTGATGCGATGGGTACCGTGCTGCGCGCGCTCGGCCATCGCCGTATCCACATGCTGTCGCTGAGCGCCAGCGCCATCAACCTCACCATTCTGCTCGACGACTCCGACGTGCCCGACGCCATGCGCGCGCTGCACGCTGCGCTGTTCGAGGGAGCGGCGGCATGACGCTGCGCATCGCCCTCTTCGGCGTCGGTCGGCTCGGCCGCGAGATCGTCGCGCTGGCGCCGGACCGCGACGCACAGGTCGTCGCCACCTTCGGTCGGGACACGCCGGCCACCGGCGAGACGCTGCGTGCAGCGGCGGCGGACGTCGCGATCGATGTCAGCGTGGCCGAGAGCGTCGTGAACAACGCGCAGCTGTGCTTCGACGAGATGGTGCCGCTGGTGATCGGTGTCACCGGCTGGCACGACGACCAGGCGGCCGTGATCGCGGGCGCGGCCGCCGCCGGCAGCGGTCTTCTGATCGCCCCCAATTTCAGCGTCGGCGCCACCCTGTTTTCCGTGGCCGTGGCCGATGCCGCACGTCGCTTCTCCGCCGCGCTCGGTTTCGATGCCGCGCTGGTCGAGACGCACCACGCCATGAAGAAGGACGCGCCCTCCGGCACCGCGCGCAGCCTGGCGGATGCCGTGCAGCAGAGCCGTGGCGCAACGGTGCCGGTCAGCAGTGTGCGCGTCGGGCACGTACCCGGTGTGCACACCCTGGTGCTCGACGCCGCGTTCGAGCAGGTGACGCTGACCCACGAGGCGCGCGACCGACGCGTCTTCGCCGATGGCGCACTGCTCGCCGCCCGGTGGCTGCGCGGCCGGAGTGGGTGCTTCAGCATGGCGGATGTCGTGCGTGACCTGACAGGAGAGCTGTGATGAGCGAGACCATTCCCACGCCGCTGAGCGGCTGCGGCACCGCACTGATCACGCCATTCACCGCCAGCGGTGCGGTGGATGAACCGGCCCTGCGTGCCTTGGTCGAGTGGCAGATCACCGAGGGCATCGACTTTCTCGTGCCCTGCGGCTCCACCGGCGAGGCGGCGACGCTCGATCAGCAGGAGCACCTGCGCGTGGTGGCGATCACCGCCGAGGTGGCAGCGGGGCGCGTGCCGGTGATTGGTGGTGCGGCGTCCAATGACACACGCAAGGCGATTGCACTCTCGAAGCTCGTGATCGCGGCCGGCGCCACGCACCTGTTGCACGCCTCGCCGATGTACAGCCGTCCGCCGCAACGCGGCATCGTGGCCCACTTCACGGCCGTCGCTGACGCCGTCAGCCGTCCCGTGGTGCTCTACAACGTGCCGTCGCGCACCGCCAGCAACATGGAGGCGGCCACCACGCTGGCACTCGCCGCGCACCCGAACATCGTCGCCATGAAGGAGGCCAGCGGCAACCTGGAGCAGATCGAGGAGATCCTGCGCCACCGGCCGGCAGGTTTCTCGCTCGTCTCCGGTGACGATGCCATCACCGTACAGTTGATGGCGCGCGGCGCCAATGGCCTGATCTCGGTGGTCTCCAACGCGGCCCCGAAGGCCATGAGCGATGTCACGCGCGCGATGCTCCGCGGTGACGGCAACACTGCGCACATGATCGACGGCACCTTGAAGGCGCTGTACCGCGCGTCGGGCATCGAATCGAATCCCATTCCCATCAAGGCCGCCATGCACCTCATCGGTCGCGCGGAGAACGTCCTCCGCCTGCCGCTGGTGCCGCTGGCTGACGAACACATGGCCACCGTGCGTGACGCGCTCGTGGCCGCCGGAGCTCTCCCCAAATGATCGAACACGCCCTCGGCGACAGCGTTCGCGAACTCGCTGCCACGCCAGCCGGCACGCCGCTGCCTGATCGCACGCGCGAGGTCGTCACCGCGCTGCTGGATGCGCTGGAACGCGGCGAACTGCGCGCCGCCGAGAAGCGTGAGGACGGCGAGTGGCGCGCGGTGCCGTGGGTGAAGCAGGGCATCCTGCTCGCGTTCCGCCTCGGCCAGATCGTGGATCTCTCGCCGCAGTGCACGCCGCGCAGCTTCAGCTTCCTCGACAAGGATACCATGCCGCCGCGCCAATTCGCGC
>JANMON010000112.1:0-27586 GCA_031369265.1 Gemmatimonadaceae bacterium
ACGCTGCTGGGCGTCACACCGGCGGCGCTCAACCGCTGGTTCTGGGCTGCCTTCACCGATGCCTACGAGTGGGTGACGCTGCCCAACGTGGCGGGCATGGCCACCTGGGGCGACGGCGGGGTGATGGCGTCCAAGCCATACGTGGCGAGCGGCGCGTACATCAACCGGATGAGCGACTACTGCGGCAAGTGCCGCTACGACGTGAAGCAGCGCACCGGTGACGACGCCTGCCCGTTCAACTACCTGTACTGGGATTTCATGGCGCGGCACCGCGAGCGCTTCGAGAACCATCCTCGCATGGCGATGATGATCCGCAACCTGGATCGCATCGACGCCGGTGAACTGGTGCAGATCCGACGCGCTGCGACGACGTTCCGCGATGCGCTGCAGTACGACGGCGCGGAACCGATCAGCGCACCGAGTCCGCTGCGGCGGGAATCCGTGCCTGCTTCTCCACCGGCGGCGGCGCGTCGAGGGAAGTCACCGCTGCAGGGCCGGCGCCCAGCTCGGTGAACTTGCGCGCCGCCACCAGCACGCGGGCGTCGAAACTGCCGACCGCCTTGTTGTAGCGGCTCACCGCCTGATCGAGAGAACTGCCCACATCGGCGAGGTGCGTCGTGAACGTGCCCAGTCGCTCCGACAGTTCGCGACCCAGCGCACTCACCTGCGCGGCACTTTCGGCCACGCGCTCCTGTCGCCAGCCGTAGGCCGCCGCGCGCAGCAGTGCAATGAGCGTGGTGGGTGACGCGATCAGCACGCGCTGCGCCACACCCGCTTCCAGCAGTGCCGGGTCACGCTCCAGCGCTGCAGCGTGGAACGCCTCGCCGGGCAGGAACAACACCACGAACTCGGGGGCGTTGGCGAACTGTCGCCAGTAGGCGCGATCGCTGAGCGCATTGATGTGGCCGCGCAACTGCTTCGCGTGGCGGTCCAGCGCCGCCAGTCGCGTGGTATCGTCGGGTGCATCCATCGCCGCCAGGTAGCCTTCCAACGGCGCCTTCGCATCCACCACGATCGAACTGCCGCCGGGCAGGCGCACCACCATGTCAGGGCGCTGCACGCCACTGTCGGTGGCCATCGTCACCTGCGTCTCGAAATCGCAGTACTCGAGCATCCCGGCCAGCTCCACCACCCGCTGCAGCTGCAGCTCGCCCCACCGTCCGCGCGAGGACGACGAACGCAGCGCCTGCACCAGGTCACGTGTCTCACGACCGAGGCGATCACTCACGCTGTGCACCTGCAGCAGCCGCTCGGCCACCTGCCCCAGCGCCTCGGTGCGATCACGATCCAGCTGCGACAGGCGCGCGTCGTATGATGACAGCAGTTCGCGCACCGGCTGCAGCAGCGTGGCGATGGTCTGCTCACGCTGTTCGGCATGCGCCGCGCCGTCGGCCTGCAACGCGGTCAGTTCCGCGCGCGTGGAAGTCAGGAACGCCTGCTGCGAGTGCCGCAGCGCATCCGCGGCGATGGTCTCGAAGCTGGCGCGCATGTGTTGCTGCGCGGCGGTGAGCGCGGCCAGCTGCGCTTCGGCGGCGGCGGTGCTGCCGGCTTTCTCCGCCGCGCTCACCCGCATCGCGGCCAGCCACGCCAGCACACCACCGAGGGCCACGCCGACCACGAAGGTCAGCAGCAACACGATTCCATCAGTCATCGTTCGCGCTCACGTCGGACGCCGTCGTGGGAATGGACTCCGCTCGGTTCACGCGGGCCGGTGAGCAGAGTGTACGAGCTCCCCCTGACAGCGAGGCGTTACTTGCCGATGAACGGCAGCAGCGCGCCGATCATGGGTACCGCGGAGTACCGACGCTTGCCGAGCACGCCGCCGAGCGTGAGTCGCACGTATGCGCCCTCGGCACCGAGGTCGGGTGCGCCCACCACGTTCTCGCGGCCCGAGCGCCACTTCGGATCACCCAGCGGCGCGATGTAGCCGGCGCGGAGGCCGAAGGTGAGCAGCAGGTTCGGCCACGCCGGCTGGAACACCTGGTCGATGCCGAGGCCGAGCTGACCCTGGTAGCGGCGCGCGGTGATGTCGATGTTGCGACCGCCGTTGGACGGGATGTCGCGGAAGTTGGTGATGAAATCGACCTGAC
Organism: Gemmatimonadaceae bacterium; assembly: GCA_031369265.1. GTDB lineage: Bacteria > Gemmatimonadota > Gemmatimonadetes > Gemmatimonadales > Gemmatimonadaceae > JACMLX01. The sequence goes on from JANMON010000112.1 coordinate 2,091, forward strand.
CGTTGCGGCGCAGCGTGACCGTGCTGGAGCTGAGCCCCACTCCGGCCAGCGGGAATACCAGCGTCTTGCGAGTCATCAGCAGCGGCACGCCCACACTCAGCATGCCCATGCTGCCATCGAGCTCCGTGGTGTAATTGGTGGCGACCGCCCGCGTGGGCTGGAACGTCTGGCTGTTGGCGATCAGCATGAAGCGGTTCCAGCGCGCCCAGCTCTCGACGCCGATGCTGAACATGTTGCGCTTGAGCAGACCGCGACCCTGCAGCGCGAGCTGCGGGTTGAAGTCCTTCACCTGCAACTGGAAGCTGCCGCCCTGGATGGTGATGCCGGCCACGGGGGGCAGCACCGAACTGTCGGAATAGGTCTCGCCCCGCTGCGCCTGAACCGGCGCGGCAAGGACGCCGGCGATGCCGGCAAGGACCAGCAATCGGCGGACGGGAGTGGCGTTCATGCGGTTTCCTGGAGGAGTGCCGGGGGGCGGGCACGGACGCGGCGCCAGTCGAGCGTGATCAGGATCGCATCCAGCGTGATCGCCACCGCCGACACCGCACACCATGGGCAGAAGGACTTCAGCAGCACGAACTCGGCGTACTTGAGCCGGACCGTGAACAGCACGGCGGCGTAAATCAATACCATCAGCACCTGCGTGGGCCACACTGCGTCCTCTAAACTGTCGGTGGTACCGGCCAGCGCCACACCCACGATCAGGGCGTAGCCGATTGTGCCGATGAGGGCCACGTCCACGCCGAGGAACCATCCGTAGCGGCTCCCCTGCACGTATTCGCAGCCGTGTCCGGCACCGCAGGCCAGCGGGCCCATGAATCCCATCTTCCAGAGGGCCAGGTACAGCGCCACCATGCAGGAGGCGAGGCTGATGAGTGCGATGGCGCGTCGATAGGTCATGAGCGGGATGATGCCGTGGCGGACGGGGCGGCCGCTACTGGCAGCGAACGTTCCGCCCGCTGCCGCTATTCTTCCACCATGCCCGAACTGCTTCCTGTCACCCTGGAGCGCTGCGACCGTCCTACTGACGGTGAGGTGGCCGCGCTGGAGACCCCGTACCGTCCCTTTCCGGAGGGAAATGGCTGGTATGCGCATTATTTTTACAGTGCCGGCGGGGCGCCGGCCTTCAAGCGCCTGACCCACGGCGACCACGCCGACCTGTGGTATCGTGTGCTGGACGACACTGCCCCCGACCCCGGGGCGTGACGTGACCGGTCGGCACCGATCCGTTCGCCACTCGCGGGGTATATCCTGCGTTGGGGTCGATCCCCGCGTTCTTCCTTCTGGAGCCTGACTGTCGATGCGTGCTTCCAACCCAGTGCTGTCCCGCCTTGCCGAGGCAGCCCGCGAGACCCTGTCCACCACCGCGCGCGGTGACGTGATGACCCGTGCCGGCACCGCCGGCAAGGCCGCCGTCCTCCTCGCGCTGGCCGTCTTCTCGGCGTCGTTCACCTGGACCCAGGTGTCGGCCGGGAACACCGGCATCATCATGCCCGCCCTGCTGGTCGGCGGGCTGGGCGGCTTCGTGGTGGCGATGATCGTGTCGTTCAAGCCGAACACCGCCCCCATCACGGCCCCGATTTACGCCGTGCTGGAAGGCCTGCTGCTGGGCGCCATCTCGGCGATGTACAACGTCCGCTACGCCGGCATCCCCGGGCAGGCGGTGCTGCTGACCTTCGCCGTGGCGCTCGGCGTGTTCACGCTCTACCGGCTGAACATTCTCAAGGCCACCGAAGGCTTCCGGCGCATGATCGTCGGCGCCACCATCGGCATCATGGTGTTCTACCTGGTGAACATGGTGCTGTCGCTGTTCAACGTGAACCTCGGTTACACCATGTCGTCGAGCCCGATCGCGATCGGCATCAACCTCGTGATCGCCGGCGTGGCCGCGATGAACCTGGTGCTGAACTTCGACGACATCGACCAGGCCGTGCGGATGGGCGCGCCGAAGAAGATGGAGTGGTATGGCGCGTTCGGCCTGATGGTCACGCTGGTGTGGCTGTACCTGGAGCTGCTGCGATTGCTGGCCCGACTGCAGGGTCGTCGCGACTGAGCCTTCCGACACCGTCCTTCGCGGATGCATGAGCGGGCGTCTTCTTCGGAAGGCGCCCGTTTTCGCGTCGTGGTGTATCAGGGTCTTCCCCAATCGTCAGGTTCGCGGCACTGTGGAAGAGGGCAGGTCCGGACACTTCGTCCCGATGCCCACCGCGCCGACGCGGAGGACCCCATGAACCGTCCGACCATCGCCCGCCTCAGGCCACTGATCCTGCCGGGCTTCAGCGCCATCCTGGCGCTCCTTTCGCTGACTCCCGCGCCGGCCACCGCCAGCGCCATGATCCACGCGCTCGCCAAGTGGAGCGCCGAACTGGCGCCGCCCGACGGTGCACTGGGCCCGCATGGCTCGGTGGTGCTGGAGCCGGGCAAGCGACCCAACCACACCCGCGTGCGCGTCGTGATCAGCGGCGACACCCCGGGTGCGATGCGACCTTGGCATCTGCACGCCGGCGTCTGCGGTGAGCAGGGGCCGATCGTGGGACCGGAACAGTCGTACGCGCGCATTCGCATCAACGCGCGCGGCAACGGCGTGGCGGTGATCGAGCTGCCGATTCCGTTTCCCGAAGCGGGATCGCTGTTCGTGAACGTGCACGAGTCGCTGAAGGCGATGGAGCACATCGTGACCTGCGGGCAGCTGGTGCGCTGAACGCAGCGCGCCGGATCGCAGGCGCGGTATCTTGCATCCGTCGGCGCCACGGAGCGCCGCGATCCCTGTCTCCAGCCGCAGCCGAGTGCGTCCGTCGCCCCGATTCGTCTTTCTGGTCAATGCGGCGGCAGGCACGGGCAAGGCGCCGCGACGGCTGGAAACGTTGCTGGCGCGCGATCCGGCGATGGCCGCACGGTCACGCATCGTCCGCTCCTCGTCTGCCGCTGAACTGGATGCGACGCTGCGGCTGGCCGACGACGAAACCCCGGTGGCGGTGGGCGGCGACGGTTCGCTGAACGCGCTGGTGACCCTGCTGGACCGGCGCGGCGAACTGCAGCGCACGATCGGCCTGGTGCCCTTCGGCACCGGCAACGCCACCGCCCACACACTCGGCCTCAGCTCTCCTGCCATCGCGCTGGTCGCGCTGACGCGCGGCATCACGACCGCGGTGGACATCATCCGCACCTCGATCACGACGGCGCCAATCGCGCTGGTGAGTTGCAGCACCGGCTTCGAGTCGGCGTTTCTCCGTCGCTACGCCGCGCTGCGCTACACCTCCAGGCAGTGGGCCGGCTTCAGCGCGCTGCTGATGAACATGCCGAAGCGCGTGCGCGGCGTGTCACTGACCATCGATGGCGAGGCGTGGGTCACGCCGGACGACCTGGTGCACAACGTGGGCGTGTACAACATCCCGCACTACGCCTTCGGCAAGGTGATGTGGCGCGGCATGCTGCCGAACGACGGCCTGGCCATCGCGGCGCGCGTCACGTCGCCGCTCTGGTACTGGAACCTGATGGCATTCGGCATCACCGCGCCGCTGGAGCGCAACACGTCGGAGACGCGCCTGCCGGGCGTGCGCACGGTGCGGTGGCACCACGCCGAACTGCGGTCGCCGGCCTTCCTGCAGGTGGATGGCGAGGCGACGGACGCGACACACACCACGCTGTCGGTGGAGTCACGGGCGCTCACGGTCATCCGCGCTTAGTGCATCACCGCAGGGCATCGAAGGTGAAGCCCGTGCCCACCACCACCAACCAGCCCGCCGGCACCCGATCGTTCTCGAAGCGCCGCACCAGATCGATACGCGTGGCACCGACCAGCGCCGCCGTCCGCAGTGGTGCGAAGCGCACACCCACACCCGCATCGCTGCCGGTACGCTTCCGCGAGCCGTCGTACCACGCACCACCCGTCTCCGCGAACCCGGCCACCGCCAGCGCAAAGCTGCTGAGGATGTTCGGCAGCACCGTGTAGCGATACTCGAGCATCGAGTAGCGCTGTCGATCGCCGGTGAAGGCGTGCAGCTGGAACGCGCGCGGTCCACGCGACAGGCCAAGATCGAACTCCTCGCCGGGATAGGGATTCCGCTCCCATCCCATGCCGGTGAAGCCCACCAGCAGCTGTCGCGGTGTCGGCTGCAGCGCGACGATCGCGGAGAGATTTGCGGTGCCGCTGTCGATCACACCACCGCTGGCGAGCCCGGTCACGCGTGCCGCCAGCTGCACGAAACCGTGCGGGATGCGCACGCCGGTCAGCGCCGAAAGCACGGGTCCGACCCCATCGCGATCGTAGCCGAAGGCCCTCGGTGCGACCGCCAACCCAAGCCGGATGGTGGAGCTCAGGTTCACGTCTTCCGGCTGGCCCAGCGCGCGGTAATTGCGGGTCAGCAGGTAGTCGGCCTTGCTGAACTCCAGGTACGGAGTGGCGGCGCCGGTGATCGAACGCGGAATGACGACAGGTGTCGCGCGTCGCGGCACGAAGTCGTCACGGCGTATCTGCGCATCGAGACCGACACGCACGTAGCCGCGCGGTGAGGCGCGCAGCGCATGTGCCACGCCCACGTTGCCGAGGGTGAAGCGTCGGTCGAGGGAGTCGGCGGCGCGGGGAACGCCATCGCGGAACCGCAACACACGTCCCTGGAACGTCACCCAGCCGGCGCGCACCGCATTCCGTGACGACAGCGAGAAGAACGGCTGCTCCACTGCGGCGCCGACGCTGCTGCCATCCGAGAAGCGGTTGTAGAACACGCCGGTGCTGATGCGATTGCGGAACAGTCGCGGGGCACCGAACGCCAGTCGCGCCGACGATCGGTCGGGGTCCTGTGAATACCGCGCATCGAGCGTGGCGGCGAGGCCGAGGAAGTTCGTCTCGAGGAGGCCGATGGTCAGCAGCTTCTGGTTGCCGGTGCTGCGGTAGCCGGCATACGGTTGCGTCGTCCAGCCGTCGCGCGTGATCACCCGCATCGTCGAGCCATCGCTGCTGGTGTCCACCTCCACATCGCGGAACACCTGCAGCCGACGGAGGTTGCGCCCGGTCTCGGCGGCCTTGGCCGAGTCGAGCCGGTCGCCGGAGTGCAGCAGCAACTCGCGCTCCACGACCCGCTGCCGCGTCCGCACATGCACGTTATTCAACAGGTTGCGATACCAGCCGCGTGCGTCTGCCGAGTCGTAGATGTCGTGGCGGACGATCACCACGCGCTGCAGACGCGACCTGGTGATGGAGTCGGCGGGCGATTGCGCCGCGCCCGGCTTGGCCGCCGGTACCGGCTGCGCCTGAAGTCCGACGGCGCTCAGCAGCGCGAGGGCCGGTACGGCGCTGGCGTGAATCACGGCGGCGGCAAGGATCGTACGGAGTGGCGGCAAGGCGAGCGGGAAGCGGTGAACCCGGCGGTCATCCTGTTCGCGCCTGGCGGTCAGGACAGGTAATCGAATGGCGGGCGGGCGCCGGAACAAGGCAATCCCGTGCACGTCCCGAGCGCTATGGCAACGCTGACCTACCCTGCGAGTGTCGTATCGCGTCACCCGAACCGGAGTTCCTCCATGAAGCACGTGTTTCGCGCCGCTGCCCTGCTGACCCTGACTGCGGCCGTCGTCGGCGCCCAGCGAGTCGAGGGTCGCGACGAGTCGAGCTGGTCCACCCGTCAGGCCCTCGCCAGCGGGCAGAAGTTGAAGCTGCAGTCTCCGAACGGCGCGATCACGATCACCGAGGGTCGTGGTTCCGACGTGGTGGTGCGGGCCGACAAGCGGGCCGAGCGTGGCGCGCGCATGGATGACGTGGGCTTCGTGGTGCGCCGCACCGACGAGGGCCTGGTGATCTGCGCCGTCTACGAGGACGACGACTCCTGCGACATGGACAGCAACCGTTCGCGCCGAGAGGGTCGCCGCTGGAGCGGCAACGACAACCGCAATCGCGCCTCGGCCGCCTTCACGGTGCAGCTCCCGGCGGGCGTACGCGTGCAGGCCGTGACGGGCAACGGCGCAGTCACCATCGATGGCGGCGGCAACGAAGTGACCGTCGCCACCGGCAACGGTCGCGTGCTGGTGTCCAACACCAGCGGCCGCGTGAAGGTCAGCACTGGCAACGGCCGCATCACGGTGGACGGCGCCCGTGGCGAAGTGGACGCCAGTACCGGTAACGGCGCGGTCGTGGTCACCACCGCCCGTGGCCCGGTGAACGCCAGCAGTGGCAACGGCGACATCGAAGTGACGATGGACGACATCGAGCAGGCAGCCGCGATGCGCTTCTCGACGGGCAGCGGCGACATCATCCTCGCAGTGCCAGCGCGCTTCGGCGCCGAGTTCAACGCCACCACCGGCAGCGGCACCATCTCGAGCGAGATCCCGATCCGCATCTCTGGCCGGGTCAATCGTTGGAACATGCGCGGCACCATCGGCGACGGCGGCGAACGCCTCGCGCTCAGCACCGGCTCCGGTGACATCACCATCCGAAAGGTCCGCTGATCTTTTTCAGGACCAGAACGATCAAGAGCAACGGCCTGACGCAAAGGCGCAAAGCCGCGAGGACGCAAAGGGTTCGCTCGAGGGTTCCGCGGTCCGTGTGTAAAGCGGAATGAGTTGCATTATGAAGGGCCACTGCAAGAGCAGTTCATCAACAAGCCGGAAATTCCACTATTCACACGCCCGCCTGCAACCGCTGTCGATCTCTTTGCGTCCTTGTGTCTTTGCGCCTCTGCGTCAAGCAGTTGCAGTTCCGTAGTTGCAGTTCCGCAGTTCCAGTTCCGCAACGCAGCAATCGCAGTTCAGTTGCAGCGCTGCGGCGTAGCGCTATCGAACCAGGATGATCCGCGGATTGACGGGATAGACCCACTCCACGCCGCGGGTGGTGATGGTGGCATCGTCTTCGAGGGGGATGCGGAGTTTCTTGCCGCCCCACTCGGGGATGGGCGTGTAGGCAAACAGCTCGATCGAGAACAGGTTCGACGGCCGCATCTCGTACGTCAGCCGGCCCGGGTTGAAGAACGCCATCGACGGGCCGATGCCGTGGCCCCAGTCGCCCACGCTGTGGCAGCCGATGATGAACTCCACCGAGTCGTCGGCGCGGACCTTGTTGAAGCCCTGCATCTGCAGGATGCCCGCCTTGACGATGGCGGCGTTGACCTGGTCCATCATCACCTGCGCCGTCTTGCCCGGGCGTGCGGTGCGGTGGATCACGTCGCGCACGCGGACCGCGTTGTCGAACGCCTTCTGGTAGCTCGCGGGCAGCGCCGTCTCGCCGGGCTTCAGGATGTAGGCGATGCGCTTCTGGTCGGTCCACATCGTCAGGTAGCCCACACCAAAATCCAGCATCACCAGGTCGCCGCGCTGGATGATGCGGTCGTTGCTGGTGGCCTCGATGCCGTTCGGGCCGGTGATGTAGACGCTCGGCACGCCGAAGCTGGTGCCGAGGTGCCGCTCGTACTGCTGCTGCTCGATCCACCACGCCACCTCGGCCAGTGTCGTCACGCCCGGCGTGATGACCTCGTTCGAGAGCGCCCGCTCGGCGATCTGCCGCCCCATCTCCCCCGCCTCGCCGAAGGCCACGATCTCACTTGCGGTGCGGCGTGACGAGAAGTCGGAGACCATCTTCTCGGCGCTGACCAGGCGTGACGCGTAGGTGGGACCGAGCGTACGCACGATCTGGTCGTGGATGCTCTTGGTCAGTCCGTCGGCCAAGCCCATTTCGGCCGACATGTTGATGCCGATCCGCTTCGGGTTGCGCGCGGTCACGAACTTGAGCAGGTCCGTGTCCCCATCGGGAATGTCGTAGGCGCCGCAGTTCTGGCGGTGATGGTCGGTGATGCCGAGCGCCGCCCGCTCGATGCGATCACCACCCTTGTCGGTGAAGATGTAGTACCCCACCGAGCCGGTGTACCCGCCGCCGAGCAGCTTTGCCATCGGATCGTCGTGCCCCTCCTTCTGCGCCACGATCCACATGTCGATCCCATTCTCCCGCATCGCCTCGGGCAGGATGTGATCGAACTTCTCGCGCCGGATCTGGCACATCCGATCCCACCGGATCTTCGCTTCCGGCAGCGGGTTCCGCTGGCCTTCCGCTTCGGTTCCGGCTGTCGAGAGCGCGATCAGCAGTGCGATCGCCAGTCTGGGGCGCAGCATCATGGTTCTGTCTCGTGGAAGGTCATTGAACAACTTGACGTAAGCGCGCAATGACGCGAAGACGCAAAGCTTTCATTCTTGCGGAGGCATTTGAATAACGTGACACAAAGACACAAAGTCACGAAGACACAAAGCATTCAGGCGCGAGCGTGATCACTGGTGCCACGTGAGCCTGTGTATGCGTTGTGAACTGCAACCGCACACGAGCAGTTACCACAAAGAAAGTCAACGATCTGTGCACCCGCAGTCATCGCTTCAATCTCGGTAGATTTCTTTGCGTCTTCGTGTCTTTGCGCCTTTGTGTCAGGCAGTTGCAGTGCAGCAGTTGCACTTCAAGCGGTACAGAAATGTCACGTCCCAGGCCGCAGGTAGCGCGCCAGAAACGCCCAGATCTCCTTGCGTGACTCGCGCGCCAGGCGCGTGTCGATGCGGTTGAACTCGTGACCGCCGGGCGCCGCCTCGTAGATCTTGTACTGGAAGTCCTTCCTGGCCGCCTGCAGCGCCTCGATCAGGTGCTGCACCTCCATCACGTTCACGTCCTCGTCGATGGTGTTGGTGTGCACCAGCAGCGGGATGCGCAGCTTGTCCACCGAGTTCACCGGTGACCGGCGGCGATATTCGGCCGGGTCGTTCACCGCGTCCTTGCCGATGAATTCCGTGAACGTCTGCTGGTAGCCCGGGCCCTTGTAGCCCATGCGCTGCACCAGGTCACTCACCGGCACGCCCGCGTAGGCCACCTTGTAGGCGTCGGGATAGTTGAAGGCGTTGAAGAGCGTGAGGTAGCCACCATGGCTCCAGCCCAGGATGCCGACGCGTGCCGCGTCCACGTTGGGCAGGTTCTCCACGGCCCAGTCGCGCGCCGCCTTCACGTCGTCGATCTCGGCGCCACCGTAATCGATGGCGGAGTAAAGCTCGCCGCCGTAGCCCGTGCTGCCGCGGTATTCCGGCGCCACGACCACGTAGCCCTGCTCCAGCAGCTCGCGCAGGATGTGGGTGTAGAAGCGATCGAAGCTGCCGTGCACGTAGCCGTGGACCAGGATCAGCAGCGGTGCCTTGCGTGTCCCGACCGACTTCGGGACGAAGCTGTAGACCGGGAACTTGAGCGGATTGCCCGCGCCCTGGCCCGTCGTGTTGGATGTACGCACCGGTTTTGGTGACGTGATCCACCACTTGTCCATCACCGCGATGTCGGCGGTGCGGGCGCGCCATTCCAGGTCGTCGAGCTTCTTCTCGAGGATCTCGAGCTGGCGATCGTAGTTGCGCGCGGGCTCGCTGGATGGAGGGCCTGACGTCGGGAGCGGCTGCGCCGCGAGGTGATTTGGCGCGAGGGCAATGAGGCAGGCCGCAACGGCGGCAAGGACGAGGCGCATGAGGCAGTGTGGCGGGAGCACGACGACGGGCGACGGAGCCTTGATCTTCGCTCCGCGACACGCGCCGCGCAAAGGTCACCTCAGCCGTCGATCACCCGCCGGATCGTCTGCGCCAGCGTGGCGAGCGAGTAGGGCTTCTGCAGCATCGTGACCTCCGAGTGCACCACGCCGTGCAGCAGCACCTCGTCGTCGGTGTAGCCTGAGACGAACATCACCTTCGTCGCCGGCCGGATCGTCGCGATCGCCTCGGCCAGCTTCCGGCCGCCGAGGTGCGGCATGACGACGTCTGAGACCAGCACGTCGATATGGTGCGGGTAGTTGCGCGCGAACTCCAGGGCCACGTGCCCGTCACAGGCCGGAAGCACGGTGTAGCCGCACTGCTCCAGCACCCGCTGGCCGAGGGCACGCACCGCGGCGTCATCCTCCACCAGCAGGATCGTCTCGGTGCCACGCGGCATGGTGGCCACAACCTGACGCGCGCCCTGTTCGTCGGACGGCGACACGATGCGCGGCAGGTAGATGCGGAACATCGTGCCCTGCCCCACCACACTCTCCACCTGCACATGGCCACCCGCCTGCTCGACGATCGAGCGCACCGTGGCCAGACCCAGCCCGGTGCCCTGGCCCGCCTGCTTGGTGGTGAAGAACGGTTCGAAGATCTGCGACAGCACCGTGGTGTTCATCCCCGTGCCCGCGTCGCGAACCTCCAGCACCACATGCTGCCCCGGCTGGAGCGGGCCACGCGCATGATCGATCACCTCATGCGACGACGTGATCGAGAGATGGCCGCCGGTCGGCATCGCATCACGGGCGTTGACGGCGAGGTTGATCAGCACCTGTTCCAGCTGGCCGGGATCGACCATCACAATCCCCGGGATCGGCGCCAGCTTGATGGTGAGGATGATGTGTTCGCCGATCAGGCGCCAGAGCAGCTTCTCGCTGTCGCGCACCAGCACGTTCACGTCCACCACGCGTGGCGCGAGCACCTGCTTGCGGCTGAAGGCCAGCAGTTGACGGGTGAGGGTGCCCGCGCGTTCGCCCGCCTGCTGCACCTCGATCGCCAGCTCGAGTGCCTCCTCCTGCCCCGTCAGCATCTGCACCAGCATGTCGCTGCAGACGTCGATGACGGTGATCAGGTTGTTGAAGTCGTGCGCCACGCCGCTGGCCAGCTGACCCACCGCCTCCATCTTCTGCGCCTGGCGCATCTGTTCCCCGAGCTTGCGGCGCTCCGTGACGTCAGTCTGCACGCCGACGAAGTGCGTCAGGGTGCCGTGTTCGTCGGCCACCGGCGAGATGGTCAGCTCGTTCCAGAAGCTCGTGCCGTCCTTGCGGTAGTTGAGCAGCTCTACCGTACACCCGCGGCCCGCTTCCACGGCCTCGCGCACGATGGCAGCCGTCACCGGATCGGTCTCGCGCCCCTGCAGGAACCGACAGTTCCGGCCCAGTACCTCGGTCGCGTCGTACCCCGTCATGCGCTCGAAGCTCGGGCTGACGAAGATCATCGGGTTGTCGGGCTGCGTCGCATCGCTGATGGAGATGCCCGACGACACCGCACGGATCGCTCGATCACGCAGCCGCAGCGCCGCATCGTCCTGCCTCTTGATCGCCTCGGCCGCCATCGCGTCCAGCGCAAACGACACCACCGGACTGATTTCGCCGAGGGCCTCCACCAGTTCCGGCGTGAAGAAGCCGGCGGCGCCGGCGTAGAGCGTCAGGACCGCAGCCACCCGCCCACGCTCGAACAACGGCAACGCCGCCGAGGCCCTGAAGCCGGCACGCTCTGCACTGGCGTGCCACAGGCGGGTCGAAGGCTCGGCAGCAAAGACGTTCACGAAGTGTGGTGTGCCGTGCCGCACCGCAGTGCCGGTCGGACCATGCGATCGTGGATCACCCTCGTCGAGGGTAATGACCAGCTCCGCCATGTAGCCGTGATCATCACCTGCCGACGCGACCATCCGCACCCGGTCGCCGTCCGGCACTCCCACCCAGGCGAAGCGGAAGTGTCCCGTCTCGACCGCGATACGGCAGAGGTCCTGAAAGAGCTCGTCCGCTGCCTGCCGCTCGACGGCCGCTCGACTCGTCCGCGAGATCATTGCGTAGAGATCGGTGCGGATGCGCAGCCGTTCCTGCGAGTGCCGCAGCTCGGTGACGTCGTTGACGATGATGCCGATGCCGATGATCTCGTCATCCACCCGGACGGCGAAGAAGCTGGTCAACCAATAGCCGATCGCGGTGCCACCCGGGCCCGCCTCGATCACGCCGCTCATCTCGCGGTTGAGGATCGTCTCGCCGTTCAGGACGGCGGTGTACACCGCCTCGATCTGCGGCCACATCTGCGGCACCACGTCGCGCGGTGTACGGCCGATGTGGTCGGCAGCGGGGAGCCCGTTGATCGCGGCCAGCGCCGTGTTCACGTGGCGATAGCGGAAGTCGCGATCGACCACGCCGAGGCCGACGGGTGCCCGATCGAAGACCGTTTCGAGCAGCGCCATCTGGTTCGCCAAGGCGGGATGCGTGCTGAGCATCGTCGCGCTCGCGCGGTCGTCGGAATCTTTCATTCAGGCCAGTGTCGGTCGGCGGCGGGAGCTCCCTGCAGTCGCGAAATCAATGCCGGGGGCGGGGGGCGTCAAACGCTGGGTTTGCCGGTGCGATGTTCAGGCCCTTGCTGACCGCGCCGGTACGTTTGTGCGTGGGCGTTCCCGGCGCTGCGGCAGCACGGGTGGACCAGGCGCCGTCCGCTCCGCGGCGCGAGGCGCGGCCACCGTCGGACCGTACCGCTCAGCGCGCACCGCCGACCGGCGATCGTCCGCCAAACCGCAGCACCGTCACCGAAAACGGCACGAATGTGTGATCGAGCAGGCCGCTCGATGTGCCGACACTCCGTGCGGGCGCATCCGAGAAGTCGGTGGCGGGGTTGCGCACGCTGTTGACCTGTACGCTCGTCGCGTCCAGCGTGGCCGCCGAGAGCACGTCTTCCGAGACCACCATGGACGCGGTCACGCCGGCCAGCGACCGCGATCGGCGCGCGGCGGCCGCTGGCCAGCCGGTCGAATGCCGCATGCGTAGCCGCAATCGGTGCGTCCCACATGCGAAACGCACGCGGCAACACATCGGTGATGTGCTGCGGCTGAGCATCGAACGCGTACTGGTGCACCACGTAGAAGTCGAGATTGCGTCCGCCGAGCCGAATCACCGAGTTGCCCCAGTGGCAACAGTTGTCCGGCTCGGCCACGCCCACCGCACCGACCAGGATCGTCGAATCCGCGGCACGCATCGCCGCACGAAATTCGAGGTAGCCCTCGTGACGCGCCGCACCGGCACCCTTGCCGTGTATGTATTCAGCGTCGTCGCAGGTCCAGGTGTCTTCCCATCCCCAGCGGGCGCATGTCTGCCGTCGCCACGCTGTAGCGTCGCAGGAACCTACGCCTTTCGCCGACGCCGGCGTGACATGCCGAGCAGCCCCGCCAGTCCCGTCGCCATCAGCGCATAGGTCGACGGTTCCGGCACCACGTTCGGGGTCCCCGGCACGAGCGTCGCGGCGTTCGAGCGGATCACGATGGCGTCGGTGATGCCGTCGCCCGTCCAGCGGTATTCGATCGTGTTGAGGCCCGCCAGGAAGGTGGATGAGTTGAGCGTCACTTCAGAGGCGAGCGAGAACGTGTTGTCCGTGCCGCAGGCCGAGCCGCCCACCTGCGTGCCGTTGACGAAGAGGCCGATCCAGTAATTGTCGAACGTGCACTGGAACCTGTACGTCAGCTGGTCACCGGCATTGAGCGTGAACTGCGTACGCGCCACGTAGGTGAACCGCCGCTGTCCATCACCGGTGCCGCCCGGCACGCTGGCGCTTGCGGCGGCGCCGATCCAGGACGCGCCAGATGGCGTTGCCCACACAGGATTCGTGATGACGAACGCATCGGAGAACGCGCCGAGGCTGCCGCCGGTCAGTCCGTAGGCCACCTGCCAACGCGTATCGCGTCCTGCGGCCTGCTGTGCGCCGGTGCTCACGGGGAGCTGGGCGTGGGAAAGCGCTGGGATCATCGCCAGCGTTGCGCCAAGAATGAGCGCGCGAGCGTGTTGCATGGGTTTTCCTCCGAGGGGGGAGCTGAGTCTGCACACGCGGAATCGTCCCGCGCGTCGCAACGAGTCAAGACGCGAGATGCAGGGTGACTTTCTCACGCGGGCCGAGCAGCGGGCTCGAGCGTTCCCTGCCGCAGCACGACTGGGAGAACACGGGTCACGTCGAGTGGCGGTGCTGGGCGGCGGCTGTCAGACGGTCACCATCGCCGACGTCCAGACATTTCAGCCGCCGGCGGCGCTGGGCAGTGTCAGCGTGAAGATGCTTCCAACGCTGACGGTGCTTTCGACGGTCAGGTCTCCGCCCATCGCTCGTGCCAGCTCCCGGCTGATCGCGAGGCCCAGGCCGAGCCCCTGCTGGCTCTCTCCCAGCCGTTCACGCTCGACCTGCACGAAGGGATCGAAGATCCGCAGCAGGTGCTCTGCCGCGATGCCGCGTCCCGTGTCGCGCACCTCGAACCGTATCACACCCGCCGCCGTATCCGTGGTGCACACCAACGCAATGCGCCCACCGCGGTTGGTGAACTTCAGTGCGTTCGTCAACAGGTTGAGCAGAACTTGCTGCAGTTTTTCGCCATCGGCATACACCTGATGCAGCTGGTCCGGCGTGTCTGGTGCACACCCGCCGTGGTCGAACGTCACGCCCTTCGCAACACACTGCGGGCCGATCATTGCTTCGAGGTCGGCGATGATCGCCCCGATCTCCAGCGACTCAACGTGCAGCACCACCGCACCAGTCTCGAGTCGCGTGAAGTTGAGCACGTCGGTCACGAGCGCGGTCAGATATTGATTGGCGCGACGTAGCCGGCCGAGGTCAGCGCGCTGCGCGTCGGTCAGCGGACCACGCAATCCGAGTTCGAGGAGTTCTGCATAGCCGCCGATGGCATTCAGTGGCGTCCGCAGCTCATGACTCATGATCGTCAGGAACTGTGTCTTGGCCGCATTCGCCTCTTCGGCAGCGTGACGCGCCGCCTCAGCGGCCGCCGTGCGCTCCTGCAGCTGCCTGGACGCCGCGCGTAACGCAGCCTCCTGGTCGCGCAGGCGTCGCAAGGCGGCCGCGCGCTCGAGCGACTCCCAGCAACGCTGCACGACCGTCACGACGAGCTCCACCTCGGCGTCGGTCCAGTGCCGCGGCCCGCGTTGGTGCACGGCCATGGCCGCCACGAAGCGTCCCGCCTTGTGCAGTGGCAGGCAAATGACCGCCCGGATTTGCGCGTGCTCGTAGGCCGTGCGGGCAGAGGCGGTCACCCGTGCATCGGCTGCCGCGTCGACCACGACGTACGCAGCGTCGGCGCGCATCAGCCGCAGACACTCCGCACCAAAAGCACCGAACGCATATCGGCCGAGGATGCTGGCAGTGTCTCCGCGCGTGTAGTTGCCCGTGATCGTGAAGTGATCCTGGTCCGCCTCAACTTCCGCATAGGCGCACCGGTCCACGGCGAGATGTTCACCCAGCCGCCGGGCCGTGACAGCCATGATGTCGTCCGCCTCCGACAGCGGCTGCAGTGCCTGACCCAGGTCGGCCAGGAACCGCGCCTGCCGTTCGCCTGCCTCCGCTGCCGCGGCAGCCTCGCGCACCGCAGTGGCGGCCGCCTCGCGGGCCGTCTCATCGTGCAGCGTGAGCACCGCCCCAAGCTGCTGTCCATCGGCGGTGAGCACGGGACGCGCGCTGCCGACGGCCAGAATCTCCGTGCCATCGGGCCGGCGGATGCGCCAGCGTGCGTCCAGCACCGTTTCTCCACGCAGGACGGCCCGTGCCAGCGGAAGCTCTGACGGCGGGTGCACGTCCCCGTCCTCGGTGAGCAGGTGATAGGTCTGGGTATACTGCTCGGGCGGAACGTCGAGACGCCGAACGCCGTGTAGCCGGGCGGCAGACTCGTTCACGTAGGTGATGCGGCCTGAGGCATCGGTGACGATCACACCCTCCGCGAGCTGCGCCAGCGCTGCCGTCAGCAGTGGTGCCGGAGCAGCCGATGACTCCGCCGACGTGCCTGCACTCGGTGCGGCATGCGCTGTCGTCAGCACATCCTCGGCAGCGCCGGACTCATCCGTCAATGCACGATTCCCCGATTCGTATCACGCGTCTCGCGGAGGAGGGTCAACGCCGCGAGGGTCAGAGGCAGGATCATCAGAAACGTAGCGACGCGTTCGGGAGAAGCTGAACGCTCCCTGAGCGTGGCGGCGACCTCTATCGGCGGAACGGCGTCGAGCCTTCAGCGCAGGACCTCCTAGCGCGGCATTCGGCAGGGAGGGAGGTGGACCAACCTCCAGCCTGCCAGCGACTCCCCGGTCGCCGCCTCCTCGGCGAGGAACCAAAGGGCACCCTGGTCGAGATTTTCGACGACGACCAGATCGCCGCCACGGAGTCGTGCTGCGTTTACGCCGTTGTCGAACAGCGCACGGAAGCTGCGGCCCAAGTCGGTGACACGGCCGTCCGTCACCGGCTCAGCGAGGCGCGCAGCGGTCGAGACCCGTCTTGGAACGAGCGGCTCGCGATGGACGGTGGGATAGCCCACGAACACCTCAGTAAAGTCGTCCGGAATCTCGGCCGCACAACCTCGCAGCAGGCGCGTGACCTCCATCTCTGGCTCGCCGGAGACGCGGAAAACAGTCCGGTCACCACACCGCGAAGGGCAGCGTCCACGTCGCGACATCGTCAGGCAATCATGGCGGAACGTCCCCGAGCTGATGACGAGATCGGCCAGAGGAGAGATCGCGGCCACACCAGCGGTCACGGCACCATGCGTCGCGAACTGCGCCGTGCTCGCTTCACGCGCGACGAAACCGTCCGTTCGTTCCGTGCCCGCACGGGCGCAATCGAGTGCCGTGTCACCGACGTGCTCCGCCGCGGCACTCACGGCTTCTTCTTCGTGAGCGCCTCGATCAGCCGCCGCGCCGCCTGTCCTCCCGCCGCGTTCACCGCGTCGCTGCCCCCCACACTCAGCTTCGCGAAGCTGACCGCGAACTCCCGCCCCACGCGCACCTGCCCGCTCGGCAGCGGCTCGAGCAGCACGAAGCTGAGGTCGTGCGAAAACGTCGTGCCGTGCTGCTGCTTCGCGCCTTCGAAGCGGTACAGCGTGAACCGTGCGTCACGCGACTCACCTGGCCGCAGCTGAAACTGCGGGTCGGCCTTGCTTCCCTCCACCTTCCCGATCCCAGCCACGCTCATGTCGTACGTGCCGGGACGCCCGAAGTAATAGCGGTTACCGAGGTCGTCGCTCGCACCGCTCGTCGTCGCCTTGTACGCCAGGATGATCGGCTCGGCCGACATGTTGCGCAGCCGGATCGTCGCGCGCAGCACGTGGTGTCGCCCCTCCGCACCCGCCGCGAACTGCGTCACCTCGGCCACGAACGTGCCCGCGCCATAGCAGCGCGCCCGCCCGCCGCACTGGTCACCATCGGTCGGCAACGCGCCTGTCGACGCCGGAGGGGGCGCCATGCCGCGGGGGCGACTTCCGGACGTGACGCCCGATGCCACCGCACCGGGCGCACCGAAGCCGGTGAAGTGCAGCGAATGCTCCTTGCCGAGCCGCACCTGATTTCCGGCCAGCAGGTCCACCTGACGGATCGCGACGTCGAGGTCGTACGACGTACCGAGGATCGTGTTGCGGTTCGGTGGCGCGAACATGAATTCGAGTCGCGCGTCGCTGGCCTCGCCGGGACGCAGCGTGAACTTGGTGTCCACGTTGCCGTTGGCGATCTCACCGATGCCGCGTACCGCCGTCGCACCGTACACCGCGTAACGGTTCCCTTGATCGTCTGTCGCGATGCCGGAGCCTGTCACGTAGCCGAGCACCAGCGGCTCTGCCGTGCGATTCATGATGCGCAGCGTGGCAGTGAGCACGCGCGTGCCACGATCCACGGTGCTGGTGCGGAAGTCGGTGATCGCCACCGTGAATGCCGGCACCTCAGCGCAGGCGCCCGCACGCGCGCATGGTGCGGACTGCGACAACAACGCGGTGGTCGGGGCCAGCAGGAGCAGCAACAGCGAGAAAAGGCGCGTAACGAGGCGGAAGCTGGACATGGGTCGGGTGGTGAGATGGAGTTGGAGTGCGCGCCACCGCGGCGCACCGGGTGCGGTCACTTGATCGTCGCGGCCCATGCCGCGTCCACCAGCTGAAGGGTGACGCGCACCTTCGGCGCGGCATTCAGGCTGCGGCTCATCATGTCGTCGTCTTGCGTGTAGTGTGCGGTGAGCGATCGCTGCGGCCCGCGCGAGTCATACGCCATCGATCGCGGCACCTCGTCACCCCAGCCAAGTGCGAGCCCTGATCCTTGCTTGGCCTCGCGCACCGCGCCGTAGCGTCGGACAACGGTTGCACGGAACGTCTCGCCATCGATGAACGGGAAGACACGCTCGATCCGGATCGCACGCACCACGTCGGATGCATCCACGTAAGCCGTCACGCAGACGTTGCCCGGTTCACCGCCGCGACGGCGTCCAGGGATCGACATGCATCCCATCGAGTTCACCTCGATGGCACGCGCGTATCCGGCGAACCATCCCTGGCTGCGTGGCACGCGTTCCGGGAGCCCGAACAACCGTGCCGCGGTCTGCTCGAACTGCGATGCCGATACGCCGATCCGCAGCCCCGCGACGTCGGCGCGGCGGGCATCAAACGGCAATGGTCCGGCCACGCTCGCCGCCAGCACTCGCGGCTCGGGCTCGTGCAACACGTTCCCCGCACGGTCGAGGATGCGCACACCAGTGATCGTCGCCCGCACCACGCGCGATCCCGTCACGCCGCCGGACGGATCGCCATCGCCGGCGACGACGAAGTGAATCTCGTCCACCACTGCGCGCCCTTGCGCCGCAACGCGCGTGTCGAGCAGCCGCGCCGGCTCCCTCGCCATGGGGATCGCACGCGCCGCCGCTGCGTTGCTGAACACCACGCGGTACGTGTCGTCGAAGGCCCGTACCTCGATGAAGTACCCCGGCGTGAACAGCGGCACGGTGAACTCGCTGCGGTCGTGATCGTAGCCGCTGAGGTTGTCGTTCACCCGCACGACGAACTCCCGCGTCGGATCGACGATGGCCAGTTCGGCCGCGAGTCGTGCGGCTTCCCGTCGGATCACGTCGGGCTGGTCGAAACTGCTCGCAGTACGCGCAACGGCGCTCGCTGCAGCCACGGCCTGAATGTCCAGCGGAGTCTTGGTGATGGCGTGGTAGGCCACCGCGACCGCGCGCTCGTCGAGTGGCACCGTGCCCTGCGCCTGCAGCGCGGCGCCAGCGCCGAACACCAACAGGCAGGCGAGCGGACGGATGCGGTGCGTCATCGAGACGTCCCCGCCATGCGGCGCCGCAGCGGGACGGTTTCGCCCGACGCGAACTTGACGCGCATCGTCTGGCCGCTCGGCGCGAGCGTCGCATCGATTCCACCGCCGAGCGCCAGTGGCTGCCCACCGTCCGGCGCCTTCCCGCCACGCGTGACCTGCATGCCGGTGTAGGTCTCGTCGCCGTCGACGACCATCACGTGCGTGCCGCTGAGGAATGCCAGCAGTGCCGCCGGCGCCGCGCTGCGAGTCGCGACGCTGTCGAGTTCCCACACGTCACCGCCCGAGGCGGGAATAGCGGCCTGCGTCCCGGATGCCCCTTCACCACAGGCAGCCAGCGCCAGCAGGCAGAGGATGGTGACCAGCGGGCGCATGTGATGGCGCCACGTCGTGGAAGCGTGAGGTTTCATGGCTCTTGCGCACGGTGGGAGCGTGGGCGATCCTGACGGGCGACTGGAGGCAACGCCCTGTCCTTCCCCTTTCGCAGGATCGAGGAGACAACCGTCATGGGGTCGCTGGAGCGCCAAGCACAGCCGTCCATCGCAGGTGACCCCGAGCCGCTCGCCGCCGATCGCGCCGCTCTCGACCGCATCTTCAGCGACACCTATGAGGAGCTGCGTCGCCTGGCCGCAGCCGTCCGTCGGAACGACCCGTCCGCGACGCTCTCTGCCACCACGCTCGTCAACGAAGCCTGGTTGCGACTGGCCGCCTCACCATCGCTCGTGCTCGCATCTCCGCTCCATTTCCGGCGCATTGCAGCGAAGGCGATGCGGCAGGTGCTGGTCGATCTCGCCCGGCGTCGGCATGCGGAAAAGCGGGGTGGTGCCGACGCACTTCCCGTCACGCTCGAGGACGACATGCTCGTCACGAACGCCAGTGACGAGATGCTCACCCTCGACGCCGCGCTCACTGACCTCGAGCAGCTGAATCCACGTCAGGCCCAGATGATCGAGTGTCGTTTCTTCGGAGGGCTCGATGTGGCGGAGACGGCGACGCTGCTCGGCATCTCCGAGGCCACGGTGCTGCGCGATTGGCGTGCGGCACGCGCGTGGCTGGCTGCCGAACTCCGCTCGTCGCGCGCGTGACCACGCCGCACGGTTCCGTCCATGACCACGACGCCAACGCTGCGTCCGAGCGGTGGGTGCGCGTGCAAGCCGCCTTTCACACCGCACTCGCGCTGCCAGCGGACGCGCGTGCCGCCAGCGTCGCGCAGGCTGCCAGCGGCGACGAGGCATTCGAGGCCACGGTGCTCGCCATGCTCGCCGAGGACGTATCAGGTGACACGCTGCTCGATCGTGGCCTCGCGCGCGCGGCCGGCGCGATGCTGCCGATGGAGGGCACCGACGACACTGGCGCCCCGTCGCGCATCGGCCCGTGGCGCCTCGGCCGTCGCCTGGGTGAAGGTGGCATGGCGGTGGTGTACCTCGCCGAGCGCGAAGACCTGGGCAACCGGGCGGCGGTGAAACTCCTCCATCACGGCTGGATGTCGCCGGCACGACGTCGCCTGTTCGTGACCGAGCAGCGCACCCTCGCGCGCCTCAACCATCCCCACGTGGCGCACCTGCACGACGCCGGCGCGCTGCCCGATGGCACGCCATGGATCGCGATGGAGTATGTGGATGGTGCCGCGCTCACCACCTACGTGAAGCAGCACGCACTCCCCCTGCGTGCGCGGCTGCGCCTGTTCCGCGATGTCTGCGAGGCGGTGCAGCATGCGCATGGGCATCTCGTGATCCATCGCGATCTCAAGCCGTCCAACATCCTCGTGAGCGCCGCCGGTGAGGTGAAGTTGCTGGACTTCGGCATCGCGAAGCAGCTCGAGGCCGACGACGATGCCGGTGTGCAGACGCGGACCGGGCTCCGACTCCTGACACCCGCCTATGCGGCTCCCGAGCAGCTGCGCGCTGAAGCATGTGGCCTGCACACGGATGTCTACGCCCTCGGCGTGATCCTACACGAGCTCTTGAGCGGTGCGCTTCCTTTCGCCCTGCAGGGGGTCGACGGCACACCGGAGGCGCGTGCCGCCGGGCACGTCACTCCCGACCGACCGTCCGCCGCCGCACGTGGCAGTGCCGATGCTGTCGCGGCCACCGCGGCGGAGTGGCAGGATCTGGACGTGCTGTGCGCAAAGGCCATGCAGCATGACCCCGGCCGGCGGTATCGCACCGTCGATGCGCTGCTGCGCGACATCGACCACTTCCTCCGCAACGAACCACTCGAGGCGCGCCCCGACTCGATGCGCTATCGCCTCGGCAAGTTCGCGCGGCGGCACCGCGCGGCGCTGCTGGGTACCGCTGTCGCCGCGTCGCTGCTCATCGGCGTCAGTGCACTGTATGCGATGCGCATGCGCGATGCGCGGCAGCAGACGCTCGCCGAGGCCGAGCGCGCGCAGGAGATCCAGCGCTTTACGCTCAGCCTCTTCGAAGGTGGTGAGTCGAGCAGCGAGCCGGGTGACTCGCTCCGCGCGGTCAGCCTGGTGGAACGCGGGGTGGTGGAAGCGGCGACGCTCGCGGCCACACCGGTCGTACAAGCAGAGCTGTTCCAGACGCTGGGCGGCATCTTCCAGAAGCTCGGGAAGCTGGACCGGGCTGACACCTTGCTGCAGCGCGCACTGATACAACGCCGTGCGCTTGCGACCAATCACCCGGATGTGGCCCGTTCACTGGTCGCACTCGGCCTGCTGCGCGTCGAACAGGCGCGCCTTCCCGAGGCGGAGCAGCTGGTGCGCGAGGGGCTTGCACTGAGTCGCACCGTGCGCACCGCAGGGCACCTCGATATCGCCGTCGCCACCACCGCCCTCGGACGTGTGCTCGAGGAACGTGCAGCGTACAGCGATGCGATCACCGTCACGCGCGAGGCGCTGCGATTGCACACCGCCCTCGCACCCATCTCCCCCAGCGTCGCGGCTGCCGCGACGCAGCTCGGCAACCAGTACTTCTACGCCGGGGACTATGCCGGTGCCGACTCGCTCTTCCGTCGCAGCCGTGCCGTGGCGAGTGCGCTCTACGGTGAGCGGCACCCGCTGGTGGCCGACGCACTGATCAACATTGGCGCAGTGCATTACCAGCGTGCCGAGTACGCCCAGGCCGAGCGGTACGATCGAAAAGGGCTGGCGATCATCCGGCGCGTCTACGGCGCCAACGATCCGCGCACGGCGTCTGCCCTGACCATGCTCGGTCGCGCGCTGGTGGCCGAGACGCGCATGGCCGAGGCGGAGCCGCTCGTGCAGGAGGCACTGGCCATCCGTGAGCGGGTGTACGGTGCCGTCAGTCCGAAGGTGGCGTCGACGGTGAACGAGCTGGGCATCATGGCGCTGCGCGACAAGGACTATGCGGCGGCTGATGCCTACTTCGCGCGCAACGTGAACATCTACCGCACAGTGTACGGTGGCCCGCACAACCTGCTCGCCACCGCCCTCGCCAATCGCGGCAGCGTCTTCGCCGCGCGCGGTGACCACGTCGGCGCCGAGCGCCTCTATCGCGAGGCGCTCGACGTCTTCGGCAGGACGCTGCCACCCACGCACCTCGACATCGGCATCGCGCGCGCAAAACTCGGCCGCGTGCTGCTGCGCCAAGGGCGGTATGCGGCGGCGGAGCGTGAGAGCGCCGCCGGTCTCACGATCCTGCTGGCGCAGACCAGTCCCGCGACCAGCTGGGTGAGGAACGCGCGCAGCGACCTGGCACAGATGTATCAGGCGCTCGGTGATGCCGGACGTGCGGACGCGATGCGGCGGGCGATGGCGGACACGGTGGCGCGGCACTGAGGGTGATGCGGTCGGCTGCCGTTGCGCACGGACCGGGGAGCGACGGCTGCGCCGCACGACGCGACGACGGGCACGTTCCGCTCGGGCTTTCGCGCCGGTGCTGAGCCCGAGTGGGCCGACATCAGCACGCCCTGGACGCCGCGCGTGCGCCACGAGCGCCAGCGCACGAACGTCGCGTGTGGGGGAGTCCATGGGACGTGCGTGGCGGTCGGCGTGTATTTCGCTGATGCCGATCACTCGTTTCGGCCCACGTCGATCAGGCGTTTCGCTCCACGCCGATCACCGGGTTCGGTCGATATCGATCTCGGATGCCGCAGGACTACGAACGCGAACCATTCGGGCCGTTTTCTCCAAAGCGCTCACGGCGTTGAGTCGTCCTGGTCGAGAGGATCGATGAATCGCATGGTGCGTCCGAGGACCAAGTCCACGTCCACGGAGGAAATGGTGTCGGTGCCGGTCACGAGGAGTTCGGGAGCGTGCTGGTAGAATTCGTCGGCGAGAACGCGCACGGCATCCTGCTCCAGATTCCCGAGGACGACCAGATCGCCCGCGAGAAGCGTCGCCTCGTTCACGCCGTTGTCGAACAGCGCGCGGAGGCTACGGCGCAGGTCGGCGACACGGGCGTCCGCCACCGCTTCCACGAGGCGAACGCCCGTCGAGATCAGGCCCGGAACGAGCGGCTCGTGATGGACGATGGGGTAGCCCACGAACACCTGCGTCAGGTCGTCCGGCACGACCGCCGCGCATCGTCGCAGCAGGCGCGCGACGTTCATCTCTACGTCGCCATCGACGCGGAAGACAGGCTGGTCACAGTCGCCACAGTGCCGAGCGTCGTCGCGATCGGTGGGGGTGAGGTCGAACCAGCGCTTGTCACAGATAAAGGCGAAGTCGCAGCGGGACATAGGGAGGGAGGCTGGCGGGGTTTGCGGGGAATTGCAGGTGGATCGGAATGTCGGCGGGTGGTCTGACAGCTATCGCCAGCATGGACCTGCACGTATAAGAGCGCTGTCAGTGCCGTCGTGTAAATTGCATCTCTTCAGCACGATTTCCTCCCCGTGACCGAGCGTCCACACGACACACCCCGCGTCTGCCCCGCTGAATCACTGGCGTCTCCCCTCGCTCCCGGTCTTCGCCGGCGAGCATCCCGGCCACCCGGAGACCGCTGCTGCACGAGCCAAGCTCACCGCGATGCTGGCGGCGGGCTGGGCATCGATGCTGACGTCAAAACTCGCCCACCATGCCAATCGCACGTCGCCCGAGACACCGGCGCAGATGGATGTCATGCGCACGTGGGCCGATCGTGAAGCCAGCCGACGCGCGCGCCGCGCTGAGACGGAGCGAGTGGCCGCCTTCGTCGCGAACGATGAGCGACGCGACACACCAGAACGCGCCGACCTGCGCCGCCGAGTGCGCGGCTGCCTGATTGGTGGAGCCGTGGGTGACGCGCTCGGGTATCCGGTGGAGTTCATGTCGTGGGCCCAGATCCAGAAGCAGTACGGCCCCGCCGGCGTGCGCGATCTTGCGATCGACATGCACCTCGGCGTCGCCCCGATCAGCGACGACACGCAGATGACGCTCTTCACCGCAGAGGGGATGCTGCGCGGGATCAACCGCGGGAATCACCGCGGTGTTGGTGGGCCGAGCAGCTGTATGCGCCAGGCGTACCTGCGCTGGCTGGTGACGCAGGGCGAGCGTGTGGTCGAATCAGCGGAGGAAGCCTCGATCATGCCGCTGGTGCTTGGCTGGGCGGCCGAGAAGGGCCCGCTGCATTCTGTCGAGCCCACAGACCTCGGCGACTTCGATGGCCGTCAGCCCGGCTGGCTGGTGCGGGTCAAGCGCCTGCATGCGCGACGTGCTCCTGGCACCACCTGCCTGGCGTCGCTGCGCATGGGCGGCATCCGCGAAAACCGGGTCTGGGCGAACGACCGGAAGGGCAATGGTGGGGTGATGCGGATTGCACCTGTGGGCCTGTTTCCGAATACCGGTGAAGACACGGTCTTCGAGCTGGGCTGCGAGGCGGCGGGGATCACGCATGGGCATCCGACGGGCCGGCTGACGGCTGGGGTGTTCGCGCTGATGATTCTCAAGCTGTTGCACGGGCGGACGATTCGTGAGGCCGCTGCTCTCGCGCTGGAGCGCGTGCAGCGGGAGCCGGAGCCGGAGCCGGAGCATGAAGAAACGTCGTCCGCGCTGTCGGCGGCCCTAGCGCTGTTCGACTCCGGTGTCCGGCCGACACCGGCGGTGATCGAGTCGATGGGCGGTGGGTGGGTGGCGGAGGAGGCGTTGGCCATCGCGGTGTACTGCGCGCTACACGGGGAGGCGGCCGAGAGCGCGGAGGAGGCGATGCTGCTGGCGGTCAATCACGGAGGTGATAGTGACAGTACGGGGAGCATGGCGGGGCAGCTGTTGGGGGCGCGGTTTGGGGAAGAGGTGGTTCCGGGGCGGTGGAAAGCAGTCGTCGAGCTTGGGGATGTGATTGAGCGCGTAGCGGATGATGTGGTGACGGAGTGGCGGGGGGATTCTGACTGGTGGGGGAGGTGGCCGGGGTACTAGTGGGCTGGAAAGGAAGTTCGGGGTGCAGGCGGTCGGCGGGCCCTCCCGACCGGCAACGTTCTCACTTCTCGCAATACCGCTGCGTGTAGCAGGTGCCAACCAGGCAGTGTTGCGCGCTACATGGTCATCGCGCGACACGAATCCCCCGTTCCGCTACCGCCACGCCGACAACCCCGCCCCGGCCGCCTGCTCCAGCAACGGCACCACCAGCGGATGCTGATACTGTCTCCGCACACTGATCGCATAGAACTCCTTGTACAGATGCGGCACCGTCGCGTACTCCTCGAGCACCCCCGATCGCAGTTCATCGATCACCACCACTGCAGGCACCAGCGCCACCGCATTGCCGTCACGCACCAGGAGTCGCAACA
>JANMON010000123.1:0-1574 GCA_031369265.1 Gemmatimonadaceae bacterium
CACCACGGTCTGCTGCAGGAAATACACGGCCACGTTCGAGACCAGCAGCCACAGCACGGCAGGCGACAAGCCGCCGGGACCTTCCTGCTCCGAGCTGATGGGACTGGACATGCGCGACCGCGGCGATGGACGTGAACGACGGCGTTCAGACGATAGGACACACTGCAGACAACGCGGTTCCGGCGCCCGACGGCACCAGACAGCACAACGCAAAGCAATTCACGTTCCGCCCCAAGGGGACGATCACACGCCTCGCCGAGTGACTCGCCCCTTCAAGCTCCGCCCAACCTCCCCCGCCTGCAACCCCACCAATCAGCCAACTCGAGCCTTGCCCAGACTCACGTATCAAACACATCACGATCGCGAGGAGCGCCATTCGCTCGCGGAGCCCCCCGCGTCCCCCGCGCCCCCCGCGTGAACACTGTTAGCGGACGACCGAAGAACAGCTCAACTCAAGGGCATCGGACACCAAAGAATCACAGAACTGCACGAACGAAACCCCAGCCGCAGCCGCACTTTGAGGCACCAGGCTGAGAGCCGTCATCCCAGGCAGCGTGTTCGCCTCCAGACAGTAAAACTCCCCGCCCGGCGTCAATCGGAAGTCGATCCGCGCGCACCCGCGCAGCTTCAAGGCGCGATACGCCTCGACCGCATACCGCTGCACCTGACTCGTCTGTTCCGCCGTCAGGTCAGCCGGGAACTCCTCCCGCGCCATCCCCGGCGTGTACTTGCACTCGTAGTCGTAGATCTCCTTCACCGGGATGATCTCGCCCACCGGCAACGCCGACCCCGCCAGCACCGGTACCGTCAGCTCCCGCCCCGGCACGAACGTCTCACACATCACTTCCCGGTCGAACCGGTGCGCCTCGGCCACCGCCCCATCGAACTGGCCCGGCTCCTTCACGATCGTCAGCCCCACCGTGCTCCCTTCCCGGTTCGGCTTCACGATCAGCGGAAGCCCCAGAGCGGCGATCGCATCGGCCGCCGCCACCGGCGTCATCCGCCAGTCGGCCGTCGGCACGCCTGCATGGCGCAGGATCCGCTTCGTCATGTCCTTGTCCATCGCGATCGCCGTCGCCATCGCCCCGCTGCCCGTGTACGGCACGCCGGCCACGTCCAGCAGCGCCTGCACCGTGCCGTCCTCGCCCTGCCCACCATGCAGCGCCAGCACCACGCAGTCGGCATCCCGCACCAGACTATGCGTCGGCAGCGTCGGCGTCTGATCCTTTTCGCGCAGCGCGGACAATTCCTCCGCACTCGGCCAGGTCGCCCCCACGCTGCGCTCCCGCCACTCAACCTCACGCTCGGCGTCGATCACCCCCGTCGCCGGGTCCAGCAGGCGCACCGTGTGACCCGCCTCGCGCAACGCCGCCGCCATCCGCAGCCCGCTCGCCAGCGACACGTTCCGTTCACTCGATGTCCCGCCCAGCAGTACCGTGAGCAGCATCGTCAGCGCGACATGAGATAGGAGAGCACATCCGAGCGGGTCACGATGCCGGCAATGTTGCCATGCTCGCGCACCAGCACGGCCGGATTGGTCTTCGATAGCAGCGTCACCACCGTGTCCACCACCT
>JANMON010000142.1:0-3810 GCA_031369265.1 Gemmatimonadaceae bacterium
GCCGCCTGACCGGGCGCGGCCCTACTCGGCAGGTCGATCCTTGACCGCGGTCCACGCGGGGCACTGCGGCGAGGCCCCGCGCGGAGGCGCGGCGGCATCGCGCGGCATCGTGTCCGCCACGGCCATCACCTCGATGTCGAAGATCAGCTCCGCCTTGGCCGGAATCACCGGCGGGCGCCCCGCCTCACCGTAGGCCAGCGGATATGGAATGAAGAGGCGGCGCTGTCCACCCACCTTCATGCCGTCGAAGCCCAGGTCCCAGCCGGCGATCACGCGCCGGTAACCGATCGGGAAGGCGATCGGCGTCCGCGGTGTGCCGTTCGGCATCGTGTCGCGCGAGGAGTCGAACTTCGTCCCGTCGCGCAGCCAGCCGGTGTAGTGCACGTACACGCACTGCCGCTCCACCACCGCCGCGCCGAGTCCCGGCGTAGCGTCTATGTACTTGAGCGCGAGCGCGATCTGCTCCACGCCGGCCAGCGGTGGGATGGAGGCGGGGAGCGGCGCGATGGGCGTGATGGGCGTGGCGGTGCGGCAGCTGGCAAGCACCAGCAGCAGCAAGGCGGGGAGCGGAGTCAGGTGCAGTCGCATCCGGCCAAGCTACGGGCAGGCCGGACGGGATTCCACGCGGGCGCTGACCAACGCCACCCGCAGGTCGGCGGTACGAGATGGTGGGCCTGCGGTTCACGACGCCAGGCGATGAGCGCGGCATTGCCATCGGTTCCGGCCGGCGATAAGCTCCGACGTTTGTGTTGATACTCATTCTCATCTACTGATGCTGCGTACCGTCCTCTTCTGGCTGCACCTGACCGCCGGCGTTCTCGCGGGCGCCATCATCCTGCTGATGTCGGTCACCGGCGTGTTGCTGACGTACGAAAAGCAGATGACGCTGTGGGCCGATACGCGACAGCTCGAGCCCATCAGCGCGCCAGTATCGAATCGTTTGAGTGCGGATTCGCTGATTCGAATCGCATCGACACGGAAGCCCGACGCGACCGCGGCGTCCATCACGCTGCGGTCCGACGCATCGGCACCAGCGCAGGTGTCGTTCGGTCAGGCCGGCGTGCTCTATCTCCATCCCGCCACCGGCGCCGTGCTGGGTGAAGGCAGCAAGCAGGCACGCGCCTTCTTCCGCGGCGTGACGGACTGGCACCGCTGGCTGGCCGGCAAGGACAAGAATCGCGAACTGGGCAAGAAGATCACCGGTGCCGCCAACCTGCTGTTCCTGGTGCTGGTGCTCTCCGGCATGGTGCTCTGGTTGCCGCGAACCTGGACCTGGATCAAGGTGCGCGCGGTGCTCTGGTTCCGCTCCGGCCTCTCGGGCAAGGCGCGCGACTTCAACTGGCACAACGTGCTCGGCATCTGGTCGGCACTGCCGCTGGTCGCGATCGTCGCCTCGGCCACCGTGATCGGCTATCCATGGGCTGGCGACCTGGTCTACAAGATCGTTGGCGAGACACCGCCGCCGCGTAACGCCGGCGGACCGCCGCCGGCCGCAGCAGGCGCACCCGGTGCCCCGAACGGGCGCGAAGGACGGGAGCTCCGCGCGGCGTCGGCGGGCAACGAGGTACGTGGACCGAAGCCGCCTGCGGATGCGCCGACGACGGCGGGCACCACCTATGCGGCCGCACTCGCCACGGCGCTGCCGCTGATGCCGCAGTGGCGCGCGGCCACCGTGCAGATCCCCAAGCCGGGCGCCAAGACGCTCAACGTCACGCTCGATCGCGGCACCGGCGGCCAGCCGCAGCGCCGCGCCACCGCCACCATTGCCACCGCCACCGGCGCGCTGGACAAGTACCAGCCGTTCGACAGCCTCACCACCGGCCGTCAGCTGCGAAGCATCCTGCGTTTCACCCACACCGGCGAAGTGCTTGGCCTGGCCGGGCAGACCCTGGCTGGCCTGGTCTCGCTCGCGACGGTGGTCCTGGTCGTCACCGGCATCATGCTCGCGATCCGCCGAGCCGCCCGTGCACTTGGGCGACGGGGCCGGGCCAACCCGTCAGACGCCGCCGTCGGCGTTGCGGCCGACTGAACACCCCGTCCAGGCGCTGATCGAATCCGTCACGGCGCGCACGGTGGGTTTCGACCGCAGGACGCCGTTGTGGAACGCCTTCGGATCGCGGATCACGACCGGTTGCGGCGACAGGCTGGCGATGAACTCGTCGGAAACCGATTTCCGGATCAGCAGGTCGCGACCCGCGATCACGACCATCGAACGGCCGCGCACCTGCGAGGCATCGTCGATCGGATTGAACGCGAAGGCGGTGGTGTCGAAGAGTCGCGGACCGATGGCGCCGGCGCGGGCGCGCACCAGCGTCGAGATCCGGTCGAACGGCGACATGTAGACGGTGGCGGCCGGGTTCTGCTCACGAGCCAGCCGCGCCGCCAGCGCCGTGCCCATCGAGTGCCCGATCACCACGATCGGCAGCGAGCTGTCACCCATCCGCTCGCGCAGCCGACGATACGACAACGTCGCATCGCTGAAGACGCCCTCGGTGGTGGGCGTCCCTTCGCTACCACCATAGCCGCGATAGTCGGGCAGCAGCACCGAGAAGCCGGCCTGCTGCAGCGACCGCCCCAGCGGCAACATCTGCGCCCGGTTCTTCCCCTTCCCGTGCAGCAGCAAGACCCCGCCGCAGGACTTGGAGGCCGCCGACGGTCCCCACCACGCCAGCAGCCCGCCCGCCGAATCCACTCGTGCGACGGTGTCGAGTCGCGCGGTGCCCCAGCCCCACGTCGCCGGATCCGCTCGCTCGGCGCGGATGTTTTTCGGCCGGAAGCCGAACGATTCCGTGAGCGACGGTCGCAGGAAGCACCCCGTCAGACCCAGTGACGCCGCGCCGAGTACGGCCGCACGACGCGCCATCGGAACCAGCGTGCGGGATGGCGGATGCTGCATGACGACTCGGCGGCGAGGGATGAACGGCCGAAATCTTACCCCCACGCGCAGGCGTCTGTTCACCTGTCCCGCCCTTCCCCGGCAGTTCCCTTCTGCGGCCGCGCCCTGCTGCGATCTGCCGT
Source organism: Gemmatimonadaceae bacterium (assembly GCA_031369265.1). Classification (GTDB taxonomy): domain Bacteria; phylum Gemmatimonadota; class Gemmatimonadetes; order Gemmatimonadales; family Gemmatimonadaceae; genus JACMLX01. Next base: position 3,019 of record JANMON010000142.1, read on the forward strand.
TGCAGTTGCCGTTCGCCGCGCACCGATGGCGTGTTGACCATCGTCCGACCGACCGCTTCGATTATGCCTGCCGCCGCCGCTTCGCCCACCGTCCCCCTCAGGGTTCCTGCGATGAAGATCCGTCTTGCCCTCACGCTGCTCGTCTGTCTCGCGCCGAGGCTCGCGGCGCAGGCAGCGGCGCGCTCCGCGTTCACGGCCAACGACGCGCTGGATGTCGTCACGGCGCAGGTCTCCGACCTCTCCGCCGACGGCCGCTGGCTGCTCACGTCAGTGGCGTCGAGGCGCGACGGTCTGGGTGTGGATTATCGGCGCGACACCGATCCCACCTACCTGCGCGTCAGTCCGTCGCGGCTGCGGGTGATCGACACCCGTGACGGCACCACGCGCGACGTGTTCCCGACGCCGCGCACCGTGCGCTCGCCGGTCTGGTCGCGTGATGGGTCGCGGGTGGCGGTGCTGGTGCTGCAGGACGATCGACTGCAGCCGGTGATCTGGGACCGCAGCAGTGGCCGTACGCGCACGTTGCCGGTGCCTGCCGGGTTCTACGTTGCGGAGAGCAGCGACCTGAAATGGTCGAACGATGGCACGCGTGTGCTGCTGGCGTTGCGGACCGAGGCATGGAAGCGTGCCGCGACCCTCGAATTCGCGCGGATGACGCAGGGTCCCGTGTTCGTGCAGGACGGCAGCGATCCCTTCCTCGCCTGGGAGAAGCTGCGGCGCGAAGGGAACGTGCGCGCCATCTACACCATCGACGTTGCGAGTGGCAAGGCCACCGAAGTGCTGCCGAGCGGC
>JANMON010000023.1:0-17645 GCA_031369265.1 Gemmatimonadaceae bacterium
GCCGCGGCCGCGCATGCGCCGTTCCTGACGGCGGCGTCGCACGAGATGTTCAACCTCGAGAGCTTCGCGCAGCTGGATCAGCCGCGGGACATGGCCAAGGTGCTCGACAGCACCGAGTACGCGAAGTGGAAGGCGTTCCGCAACACGGACGACTCCCGCTACGTGGCACTGGCGCTGCCGCGCATGCTGATGCGCGAGCCCTACGGGGCCAAGACGGTGCCGATCGAGGCATTCAACTACGACGAACACGTCGACGGCAACGAGCACAACGACTACCTCTGGGGCTCAGCCGCCTGGGCGCTTGCCGCCAAGGTCACGGCCGCGTTTGCCAAGTACAGCTGGTGCGCCGCCATTCGCGGCGTGGAAAGCGGCGGCCTGGTCACCGGCCTGCCGGTGCACAACTTCCAGACGGATGCCGGCGAGACGGTGATGAAGTGCCCGACCGAAGTGTCGGTCACCGATCGGCGCGAGAAGGAACTGGCGGACCTCGGCTTCGTGCCGCTGGTGCACCAGAAGGGCACGCCCAACGCGGCCTTCTTCAGCGTGCAGAGCGGGCAGAAGGCCAAGGTCTATGATTCGCCGCAGGCCTCCGCCAACGCCCGCATCTCGGCCCAGCTGCCGTACATCTTCGCCACCTCGCGCTTCGCGCATTACCTCAAGGTGATGATGCGCGACAAGATCGGTGGCTTCATGACCGCCAACGAGGCCACCTCGTTCCTGAATCGCTGGATCTCGCAGTACGTGGTGTCGAACGACGACGCCTCGTTCGAGACGAAGGCCAAGCGCCCGCTGAAGGAGGCCCGCATCGACGTCGTCGAAGTGGCGGGCAAGCCGGGTGTGCTGCGCGCGGTCGCATTCATGCGCCCGCACTTCCAGCTCGACGAGCTCTCGATCTCGATGCGCCTGGTGGCAGAGCTGCCGCCACCGGCTGGTAAGTAGGCCCGGGGCCTAGCGGCCCACCCCCCCCGCAGGTTCTGCAGTACCCCGCGTCATCACCACATTCACGATCAGGCACACGACCATGGCGATCTATCTCAGTTGCGGAAAGAAGTTGGGACTCGAAGGCATTGCGACCGACGACCTCGTCAAGGACAAGGGCGCCAGTGAATGCTCGTCGTTCCAGTTCGGCGTCGGCCTCGGGGTCAGCATCTCGAAGGGCGGCGTGGAGAAGAGCACGGCGAGCCTGAGCGAAGTGGTGCTCTCGAAGAGCTTCGACTCGATGTCGCCGGCCCTCTTCATCAACACCTGTCTCGGCAGCACCATCGACCTCGTCACCATCGACTTCGTCGGTGCCGTTGGCGATGCCAAGGCCGGTTCGGCGATCTACCTGACGTATGAATTGAAGAACGCCGTGCTCACCGGCCACAGCGTCTCCAGCGGTGGTGAGAAGCCGTCCGAGTCGATCTCGTTCACGTACGAGGAGATCGTGATGACGTACAACACCCCGCCCAAGACCGCGAAGAACAAGGAAGGGTCGCCGGTGGTGCAGAAGTACAGCGTGATTGCCAACGCCAAGACCTGATCACCGTGACCGCGACCGCGCTCGACGCGTTCCGCGCTGGACGCCTCTCGGAGGCGGTCGAGACGCTTGGTATCGAACTGCGCAAGAATCCGTCCGATGCCAAGCGCCGCACGTTCCTGTTCGAATTGCTCTGCTTCAGCGGCGAGTATGAACGTGCCGTGAAACAGCTTGACGTGCTCGGGTCGGCCTCGAAGGAGGCCGACCTGGGTGCGATGCTCTACAAGGGTGCCATTCGCGCACAGCGCGAACGGGAATCGCTCTTCGCCGATCGCGCCTTCCCGCTCGATCCGGCACCAGCCGTGCGCGGGACGCTGAACGGCAAGCCGTTCCAGTCGCTCGAGGATGCCGATCCGCGTATCGGTGCACGCCTCGAATGTTTCGCGGCCGGCAAGTACCTCTGGCTACCACTGGCGCACGTCGCGCAGATCACCATGCCGGCCCCGGCATCGGTGCGCGACACGCTCTGGCCCACGTGTCACGTGCGCACCGGTCCCGGGTTCAAGGGCATGGAACTGGGGCAGGTGCTGCTGCCGGTACTCGCCGCAGGCACGACGACCCAGGCCGATGACCTGGTGCGCCTTGGGCGCGTGTCCGACTGGACCGACCTGCCCGATGGCGGCGAGGCGCCGGTTGGCCTGAAGTACTGGATCGTGGATGGCGAGGAGTTCCCGCTGCTCGAATTGCGCGACCTCACCATCCAGGCCCCGCCCGCATCCTGAGGAGTCAGGCCCCGTGTCCGTGAGCTGACGAGCGCACGTACGGCACTGTCGTTCCGTTGCGTGATTCTGCCGGTCCCCCCGGCTGCGCGTACCTCCCGTCCTCGCTCAAGATCGCATGCCTGCTCGCGACGAAGTCCTCTCGCCCCTCCTCGCGCCGATTCCCGGCGACAATCCGTCGGGTCGCCCGGTCCGCGACGACCCGATCTACGAAAAGATCAAGGAAGCGCGGCGCGAGGACGACGACGCCGACCAAGGGCAGTGGCAGCGCGCGCGGAAGCTCGCCGACCACGGCGCGGTGGTGAAGCTCACCGCCGAGGTCCTCTCCACCATGTCGAAGGACCTGCAGCTCGCGTCGTGGTGGACCGAGTCCACGCTCAAGCGCGAAGGACTGATCGGCTTGCGCGATGGCGTGGCCCTGATGCGCGGCCTGCTCGAGAATTTCTGGGACACCGTGTACCCGGAGATCGAGGACGGTGATCCGTCGATGCGCGCCGGCCCGCTGGACTTCATCGGCATCAAGCTGGTGGAAACGGTGCGCAGTGCCCCCCTCAGCAACGCCAAGCACAACTTCCGTCAGTACGACGCCGCGGAGCTGGTGGGCACGGAAGAGGAAGTGCGCAACGACGAGCTGCGACGCGAGTCGCGCGATGCGTTCGCGGCCAAGGGTGAGCCGATGTTCGAGACCATCCTGGCTGGGGTGGACGCGACACCGAAGCAGTGGTACGTGGAACTGTGCGCGACAATCAAGGAGACGAGCGCCGATCTCTATGCGCTCGACGAATTCGGCAACCAGCACTTCATCGACGAGGCGCCGAGTTACCGACGCCTGCTCGACGTGCTGGAAAGCGTGCTGCGGACCGCGGAGGCGCTGCTGGCCCGTCGCCGCCTGCAGGAGCCGGACGACGACGGCTCGGGCGGCGCCGGTGACGCGGAAGCCGCCGTCGGTGGCGGCGCGGCGGGGCTGGTCACCGCATCAGTCGGCGCCATTCCCACCAGCGAAGCCGATGCCGGTGCGCGCGTGGTGGTCGCCGCGCGGTTCCTGCGTCGCGCCAATCCGCACGAGCCGGCGCCATATGCATTGATGCGTGCCCTGCGCTGGCGCCAGCTTGGGCCGGCCGATCCCGAGACGCATGCACCCGCTGCAGCCCGACTGAATGCGCCACCGACCTCGGAACGTGCGCGGCTCAAGGGCTACCTGCTCGAGGAGCGGCACGAGGACCTGCTGGACGGTGTCGAGGAGTTGATGGGCTCGACCAGCGGTGGCGCCTGGCTCGACGCGCAGCGCTGGGCGCTCGAGTCGGCGCAGGCGCTGGGCGACGAGTATGCGCCGGTCGTGCACGTCATGCGATCCACGCTGCGTCAGTTGCTCTCGGATTATCCCGGCCTGCCGCAGGCCATGCTGCTCGACGACACGCCGGTGGCCAACGCAGAAACCATCGCCTGGCTGGATCGTTCCGGCTTGATCGGTGGCAGCCAGCGCAGCGTGGAACGACCGCCGCTGGATGGCATGCCGTCAGCGCCGCATCGCCCGATGCTCGAACGGGCGCGCGCCGAAGCCTCTGGCGGGCGTCTCGATCGTGGCGTGGCGCTGCTGATGGCTGACGTGGTGCGCGAACGGAGTGAGCGCGCGCGTTTCCTGCGCCGTCTGGAGTTGGTGACGGTGCTGGTGGATGCGAAGCGTGCCGACATCGCGATGCCGATCGTGGAGGAATTGCTGGACCAGATCGAGTCGCACAAGCTGGACTCGTGGGAGGATGGTGGTGTGGTGGCACAGGCGATGGTGCTGGCCTGTCGGGCCATCGATGCCACCGACGGCAGTTCGAGCCGACGCAGTGAGCTCTACCTGCGCATCTGCCGCCTCGATCCGATCGCTGCACTCGCCCTCGGCGGGTCATGACCATGGCGCCGGACGATCGCAGGCCCGGCGAGTGGAGCAGCACTGGCGCCATCCCGTCCCAGCGCGCCGACACGGTGTCGCGCCCGGTGCAAACCTCGCTCATGGATCGTCTCACCGATGAGGAGCCGGGCAACAGCCACGAAGTCATGCCGACGCGCGCGGAGAGTGTGATCGCGTTGCGCGTCGCGGTACGGCACGACCTGGAGTGGCTGCTCAACACACGTCGCGACCTGGTCACGCTCGACGACAGCATGCCCGAGGCACGTCGCTCGCTGCTGCGCTACGGTGTGCCAGACTTCAGCTCGATGTCGCGCGATGGCAGTGACACGCTGCTGCGCCTGGTGCGCGAAGTGGAGGAGTGCGTCGCCGACTTCGAGCCGCGACTGTCGCACGTGCGCGTGCGCGCACACGTCGATCCCGGCATGGCAGGGCGCCCTGACCTCCGGTTCTCCATCGAAGGCATGCTGCGGGTGGACCCGGCGCCGGAACGCGTCGTGTATGACACCGTGCTGGAGACGGGTCGCGGCGAATACCAGGTGCGTGAGGGGCGGCCTGACGATGCGTGACGAGCTGCTCTGGTACTACGAGCGCGAGCTCGGCTACCTCCGTCGTCTGGGTGCGGAGTACGCGCAGCGATACCCGAAGGTGGCCGGTCGCCTGCAGCTCGAAGCCACCAAGTGCGAGGACCCGCACGTCGAGCGGCTGCTGGAAGGTTTTGCCTTCCTCGCCGCCCGCATCCATCTCAAGCTCGACGACGACGTCTCGCAGGTCGCCGAGTCGCTGCTGGCGATCGTTGCACCGCAGTTGGTGCGTCCGGTGCCGGCGCTGTCGATCGCGGAATTCGTCGCCGATCCCGAGCGCGCCGCGATGCCGGAAGGCGTGCGTGTGCCACGCGGCTCCATGCTGCGCACACGCGCCGTGGGTGGCATGCGATGCACGTTCCGCACGGCCGCCGATGTGCACCTCTGGCCGATGACCGTCGCCGATGCGCGCTGGGTCACCCCCGACGCGTTGCTGCCGCCCGTGCGGGCCACCGATGCCGTCGGTGCGCTGCGCATCGAATTGCGCGCCTTTCCGGGTGTGGCGCTGTCGTCGCTGGAGCTCGACACGCTGCGCCTGCACCTGCATGGCGATGGCGCGGTGGCGTCCACGCTGCACGAGGTGCTCTGCCGCGACACGACCGCGATCCTGGTGCGCGCCATCGACCCCGACAAGCCAGGTGGCGGCACCGAGCGCCGCATCGAGGTCTCGTCGCGCGCGCTGACACCGGGTGGCTTCGGTGCCGATGAACGCCTGCTGGAGGGCGGGGCGCCGGCTCTCGCGCCCTACGGCCTGCTGCAGGAGTACATGGCGCTGCCGGCCGCGTTCCGATCGGTGGATCTGGCCATCGGCAATGCGCTGCGCGCCTGCAATGCGCAGGGCGCGGCGGAGATCGTGATCCTGGTGGGCGCGTTCGAGCGCGGTGATCGTCGTGCCATGCTCGCCGCCGGTGTCACCCGCGAGACCGTGCGCCTCGGTTGCACGCCGGTGGTGAACCTGTATGAGCATGTCGCCGAGCCGATCCTCCTCACACATCGCCGCGACGAATACCAGCTGATTCCCGATGCCCAGCATCGTCTCGCGATCGAGGTGTACGCGGTCACCGATGTGGTCGGCGTGCCTGCGGGTGGTGGGGAACCGACGCGCTACGAGCCGCTGTATGGCCTGAAGCACGAGGTAACGGCGGGTGAGCAACCGGTGTTCTGGGTGGCGCGCCGCAATCCAGCGCCTGGACGCGGCGCGCGGTCCAGCGACCTGTCCCTGGCCTTCGTCGATCGCGGCGGGCGCACCTTCCAGCCGCGGCATGACGTGGTCACCGCGCGCACGCTCTGCTTCAACGGCGACTTGCCCTCCCGCCTCCCGGTCGGCGATCCGCGCGGCGACTTCGAACTGGTGGGCGGCGGGCCGCTGACGCGGATCGTGGCACTGTTGCGTCCCACGGCGTCGGTGCATCCGCGGCTCGGATCGGCGCTGGCCTGGCGCATGGTGTCGCAGCTGTCGCTGAATCATCTCTCGCTGGATGGTGGCCCCGACGCACTGCGCGAGTTGCTGCGTCTGCACGATCACGCCGAGTCGCCCGACATCGAACGCCAGATCCAGGGCATCATCGATGTACGGAGCGAAGCGGTGCATGCACGCATCCCCGGGTTGTCCCAGGGTGGAGGGCTGGCGCTCGCCCGTGGCCGCCGGATCACGCTCGATCTCGATGAAGATCATTTCGCCGGGGATGGCGCATGGATCTTCGCCAGCGTGCTGGATCGCTTCTTCTCGCTCTACGCCTCGCTCAACAGCTTCACGCAGCTCACCGTCGCGACGCGGCAGCGCCGTCGTCCGCTCGGTGAGTGGGCTGCGCGCAGCGGCAGTCGCGCCCTCGGATGAGCCTCGCGCCCCTCGACCAGGCCGCGATGAACGCCCTCGTCGCGCGCATCGAACAGGCGCCGGGAGCGTTCGAGTTCGCGCAGGTGGTGCGCCTGCTCTCACGCGTCAATCCGGGACGCGCCGCCCTTGGTGAATTCGGCGACCCGTCGCAGGAGGCGGTGCGGTTCGGTGTGCAACCATCGCTGGCCTTTCCACCGGGCGACGTGCAGCGTGTGAACGTGACGCCGGGTGGTCCGGGCGTCACCGACGAAAGCGAGCTCTCCACGCCACGCACGCGTGCCTCGCGCGCCGGCATGCGCGGCGCTGGTGGGCAGCCGTTCATGGAAGTGAACTTCCTCGGCCTGGTCGGTCCGGCCGGCGTGCTGCCGAAGGCGTACACGCAGTACGTCGCGGAGCGAGTGGCGCTGAAGGACACCGCGCTGCGCGACTTCCTCGACCTGTTCCACCATCGCCTGATCTCGCTGTTCTACCGTGCCTGGCGCACCACGCGTCCGCACGTGGCGGCGGGCGAAGGTGCCGAGGACGATGCGCTCTCGCAGCGGCTGCGCAGCGCGATCGGCCTCGGAACGCCGGCGGTGGCGGCACGGATCGGGATCGATGATTCGGTGCTGTTGCGCCACGCCGGCCTGCTCGCGCCGCACGCGCGATCGGCCACGGCGTTGCAGCAGCTGCTCACGGCGTACCTCGACGTGCCCTGCCACGTGGACGAGTTCGTGCCGGCGTGGTACCGGCTCGCGCCCGGCATGCAGTGCGCACTTGGCGAGGATGATGACACCACCGTACTCGGCATGGGCAGCATCGTCGGCGACGAGGTGCTCGACCATGGTGCACGCGCGCGCGTTCGCATCGGTCCCGTGTCGCGCACGATGTTCGACGGATTGTTGCCCGGCACCAAGGGACACGAGGCGCTGAAGGGACTGGTGCGTTTCGTGGCCGGTGATGCCGTGGAAGTGGAAGTCTGCCTGGTGCTCGAACGTGGCGCAGTGCCCTCGACGGTGCTGGGCACCGGCAGTGGGCAGCTGGGCTGGGGCACCTGGCTGCGGACGCGCACCCCCACCCGTGATCCCGACGACACGTCGTTCCTGTTCTAGGTCGCTGCACGCTGCACATCGGGAGCGCCGACCAGCTCCCACCGTACCATCGCTGGCCCTCCCCCCTGAACCCCCCCGACAGATGGTCACCCTCCGCGCCCTCATCGCCAAGCTCGACCCTGAACTGCGTAACGCTGTCGAGGCGGCGGCTGGTACCTGCCTCTCGCGCACGCACTACGACATCGAGATCGAGCACCTGTTGCTCAAGGCGCTCGATGCCACCGACACCGACCTGTTCTTCGCGCTGAAGCACTTCGGCGTGGACCGGTCGCGCCTGGCCACCGAGATCCAGCGTGCACTCGACAAGCTGAAGACCGGCAACGCGCGCACTCCGTCGCTCTCGCCGACGCTGGTGAAGCTGCTCACCGAAGCCTGGACCGTCGGCTCCATCGATTACGGCGCGCAGAAGGTGCGCACCGGACATGTGCTGCTGGCCCTCGTCACCGACGAGGACATTTCGCGGCGCATGCTCTCCGATCTGCCGTCGCTGGCGATGGTCAACAAGGAGGCGCTGCGCAGCACCTTCGATGCGATCGTGGTGGAGAGCGTCGAGTCGCGCGCACAGATGGCATCCAGCGGTGGCCCCGTTTCACCGGGCAGCGAGGGAGCGGGTGGCGCCCATGGTGCGCGTCCCGGCGGTGGCAAGCAGCCGTTCCTCGACCAGTACACGGTGGACCTCACCGCCAATGCGCGCGCCGGCAAGATCGATCCGGTGCTCGGTCGCGACACCGAGGTGCGGCAGGTGGTGGACATCCTCACCCGTCGCCGGCAGAACAACCCGATCCTGGTTGGCGAGGCCGGCGTCGGCAAGACGGCGGTGGTGGAAGGATTCGCGCGTCGTATCGCGGAAGGCGACGTGCCGCCGCCGCTGAAGGGCGTCACGCTGCGTACGCTCGACCTCGCGTTGCTGCAGGCCGGTGCTGGCGTCAAGGGTGAGTTCGAAGCCCGGCTGAAGGGTTTGATCGACGAGGTGAAGAACTCACCCGTGCCGATCATCCTCTTCATCGACGAGGCGCACACCATGATCGGCGCCGGCGGGGCGGCGGGCCAGAACGACGCCGCCAACCTGCTCAAGCCGGCGCTGGCGCGTGGCGAACTGCGCACCATCGCCGCCACCACCTGGAGCGAGTACAAGAAGTTCTTCGAGAAGGACCCCGCACTCTCGCGTCGCTTCCAGCTGGTGAAGGTGGATGAGCCGACCGAGAACGTCTGCATGCTGATGCTGCGCGGCGTGGTGCCATCGCTCGAGAAGCACCACACGGTGCGCATCACCGACGAAGGGTTGGCGGCCGCCGTGCGCCTGTCGCATCGCTACCTCCCCGACCGGCAGTTGCCCGACAAGGCCGTCAGCGTGCTCGATACCGCCTGTGCGCGACTGGCCCTCGGCCAGAGCAGCACGCCGGCACCGGTCGAGGATGCCCGACGCGTGCTGCAGGATCTCGAGGTGCAGGAGCGTGTGCTGCGCCGCGAGGTGGCCGTGGGCGTGGATCATTCCGAGCGGCTGGGGACGATCGACGCGCTGCGTGCCAGCACGGCCGAGCGGCTGACCGCGATGGAGGCGCGCTGGGAGCAGGAGCGCGGCATGGTCGAGGCGATCCGGGCGCTGCGACAGCAGCTGGAAGGCAGCGCACCGGCGGCCGGCGAGACATCGTCCGGCGCCGATGACACCACGCGCGCCGAGTTGGTGGCGAAACAGGCGGAACTCGAGGCGCTGCAGGGCGAGACGCCGCTGATGCGCGTGACCGTCGATGCCTCGATCGTGGGCGAAGTGATCGCCGGCTGGACGGGCATTCCCGTCGGCTCCATGATGCGCGATGAACTGGGCACGTTGCTGCAGCTCGAGACGCACCTCGGCGCACGCGTGATCGGCCAGGATCATGCGCTGGAGGCGATCGCGCGACGCATGCGCACCAGCAAGGCCGGTATCGAGGATCCGAACAAGCCGAAGGGCGTGTTCCTGCTCGTCGGGCCGTCGGGCGTGGGCAAGACGGAAACCGCCACCACCGTCAGCGAGATGTTGTACGGCGGTGAGCGCAACATGATCACGATCAACATGAGCGAGTTCCAGGAGCCCCACACCGTCAGCACGCTCAAGGGATCGCCGCCTGGCTACGTGGGCTACGGTGAAGGTGGTGTCCTCACCGAGGCAGTGCGCCGCCGGCCGTACAGCGTGGTGCTGCTGGACGAAATCGAGAAGGCGCATCCCGACGTGCTGGAGCTGTTCTTCCAGGTGTTCGACAAGGGCGTGATGGAGGACGGCGAGGGGCGGCAGATCGACTTCCGCAACTCGGTGATCATCCTCACCACCAACTGCGGCACCGAGACGATCATGAAGCTGACCGCTGATCCCGAGACGATGCCGTTCCCGGAGGCGATGGCGGCGGCGCTCAAGCCGGAGCTCGACGCGGCCTTCAAGCCGGCGTTCCTCGGGCGCACCGTGATCGTGCCGTACTACCCGATCCGCGACGAGAACCTGAAGAGCATCGTGCGGCTCAAGCTGGCCAAGATCGCGCGTCGCCTGAACGAAGTGCATCGCGTCACGCTGGAGTACGGCGCGGACCTGGTGGATCAGGTGGCCGCGCGCTGTACCGAGGTGGAGAGCGGTGCGCGCAACGTGGACAACATCCTCACCAACACGCTCCTTCCCGAGGTTTCGACCCTGCTGCTGACGGCATTGGTCGAGGGGAAGAAGGCGTCGGCGGTACGCGTGACCGTCAGCGAGAGCGGCGACTTCGCGTACGAAGCCGTGACGGACTGATTTTCAACTAGGACACCGACGATGCCGACCTATTCGCAGGACACGCGCCCGTTCCAGCTCACCACGCCGCTGGGGAAAGACGTGCTGCTCTGCATGAGCTGGACCTGCTCAGAGGCGGTGTCGTCGCTGTTCGACCTGCGGATCGTGGCCTGCAGTGAGCGCCGGGACATCGCCCCCGCTGAATTGCTGCTGAAGACGGTCTCGCTGAAGTGCGACCCGGGTGAAGGATCGGAACGATTCTTCACCGGGATCGTGCGGCATGTCGAGCGGTTGCCGCAGCAGGTGGGCCCACTGGCTGAATACGTGCTGCACGTGGTGCCACCGGTCTGGCTGCTCACGCTGGGCAGCGGCTTCGAGGTGTTCCAGGACGAGAAGCTGCCCGACATCATGAAGAAGGTGCTGACCGGTGTGCCGGTGGATTCGCGCCTCACCGCCACGTACGAGCCCGTGCCGAGCCGCACGCGCTTCGACGAGTCGAAATGGACCTTCGTGAGTCGCCTGATGGAGCGTGATGGCCTGTGGTACACCTTCACGCATACGGCTGAGGAGTGCAAGCTGCTGGTGGCCGACAGCATGGCAGCCGCCGAAGTGAAGCACGGCCTGACCAGCATGGCCGACCTGAATTGGAGCGACGACGCGCGCTTGCTCAGCGTCGGCGTCTGGCAGCAGCCGTTCGTGCGCAAGACGGTGGTGGGCACGACGCATGTCGCGCTCACCGGACGCGAGAATCGCGAGGAGGCCAACGCTCCCGACGTCACCGATGCGGGGTGGCAGCTGAAGGCGTCGTCGCAGCCCGCCGCGCTGGAGCACCAGATCTTCGAGTTCCTGGTGGCCGCCGATCACGATGGCGTGGACAAGGGCGGCGGCGCGCAGGAGGCCAAGGTGGGCAAGGTTGGCCAGGCACTCACCTCGCAGGCCACGTTGCGTGCGCAGGCCGACGCAGCCGGATCCACCCGGTTGTTCGGCACCAGCACCGCCACCGCACTGGCGGCGGGCGCCAAGGTGGACCTCAAGTGCGGCTCACAGCCGGGCGTGGACGGCAAGTACTTCGTGACCGCAGTCGAACACTTCGGTGAGAACGGCAGCTACTTCGGCGGCGACAACGCCACGCAGGGCTACTCCAACCAGTTCACCTGCATCAACGGCACGCAGGTGTTTCGACCACCGCGCCGGACCCAGTGGCCCACGGTGCACGGCATGCACGTGGCCACCGTGATCGGGCCCTCGGGAGAGGAGATCTTCACCGACAAGCACGGTCGCGTGCGCGTGGCATTCGAGTGGAACCGCAACGCAAAAGCGCCCAACGGACCTGGTGACGCCTGCTGGGTGCGCGTGGCGCAGATGGTCGCCGGCCCGGGCTTCGGCAGCTTCTTCCTGCCGCGCGTGGGACACCAGGTGCTGGTCAGCTTCCTCGGCGGCGATCCCGACGCACCGATCGTCGTCGGTAGCCTCTACAACGACAAGAACGCGCCGCAGATCAAGCTGCCCGACGACAAGGATCAGAGCGCGATGCGCACGCGGTCCACGCCGAATGGCGGGAAGGACAACTTCAACGAGCTGCGCTTCGTGGACAAGAAGGGCAGCGAGCTGGTGAACTTCCAGGCCGAGAAGGACTTCGTGGGCCTGATCAAGAAGGATTCCACGATGGTCATCGACAAGGGCAACGAGACGCACACGTTGAACGAGGGCAACCAGACGCTCACGATCAAGAAGGGGAACCAGACGGTCACGATCTCGGAGGGCGAACAGTCCGTCACCATCTCGAAGGGCAAGCGCACGATCAAGGTGAAGGGCGACCTCACCACCACCGTCGAGAGTGGCAACGAGGTCACCGAGGTGAAGGCGGGGAAGTCCACCCACGAGGTGATGTCGGACATCAACATCAAGAGCAAGACCGGCAAGATCGTGATCGAGGCCATGTCGGGCATCGAATTGAAGTGCGGTGGCAGCACGATCAAGATGACGCCCGCGAGTATCGAGATCTCGTCGGTGCAGTTCAAGGCCAGTGGGTCCGCGATGGCCGAGGTGTCGGGCGGCGGCATGCTGACGCTGAAGGGTGGCGTCGTGATGATCAACTGATGGGCGCCGCCATGACTCCCACTCCCGACACGCCCCTCGACCCGTCCACCGCGATCGGCTTCGTGGTGGAACGCGCCGGCGTGGAAGAATCCTGGAAGGAAATCGGGCACCGCACCGACGATCCGTCCGCGCTGGTGGACTCGCTCACGAGTGCCGGGCTCTCCACGGAGGCCCTGCGCTGCATCGCCGTCGCCATTCCGTCGCGGCAGAACATCTGGTGGGCGTGGATCTCCGCGCGCCATGCGATCGTCGCGGCAGCCGACGAAGGCATTCCGGAATCGCCGCGCATCGGCGAGTTGCTCGCGCTCGTCGAACACTGGATCGCAGCCCCCGACGATGCCACGCGACGACAGATCTGGTCCATGGCGCAGGCCCTCGGCATCAAACATCCGGTGACGCTGGCAGCGGCCGCACTCTGGTTCAGCGGTGGCAGCATCGCTGCGGCGGAAGGGGCACCCCCGGTGCCGGCACCACCCGGCATGGTGGCCACGTTCGTCGCCGCCGCCGTCACCATCTCCACCCTGCAGGGCCCACCCGATCAGATGGACACCCGCGTGCGCAACAGTGTGGCGCAGGGACTGGAGATCGTCACCAAGCTGGGTGGATGGGCCACGTCGATTGCCTACGTGCGGCAGGAAATCGCCGCGCAACCCACGCCGGAGGCCTGATGGGTATGCCACAGGCACGCATCACCGACATGCACGTCTGCCCGATGGTGACTGTGCTGGTACCGCACGTCGGCGGACCGATTCTGCCACCCGGTGTGCCCAACGTACTGGTGTGCGGACTGCCCGCGGCGACCATGACGTCGATGTGCGTCTGCGTCGGCCCGCCGGACGTCATCATCAAGGGCTCGGCCACGGTACTGATCGGCAAGAAGCCGGCGGCGCGTTTGCTCGACAACACGGCGCATGGGGGCATGATCGTGCTCGGCGCGCCGACGGTGATCGTCGGCGGCTGACCGGCGTACGGCGCGAGTTACATCACGCGCACGATGGTGACCCGCCGGCCGCCGAAGGACACGCGCATGGCGTAGCCGGCGTCGCGCTTCGGAAGGCCGAGTCGCGAGGCGTTCACGGTCTGCAGTACCTGCGCCGCCGCGTCGTCGAAGGGGCCGTTGCCGGACAGTGAGACTGGATTGATGTCCGCGAGCTGCCCCGCTGCGTTCAGACGCACGTCGAACATCGCGCGCAGACCACTCAGCGGCGTCCCGGCATCGTCCTCCTCCGGTACGTTCAGCCGCCACTCCGCCTGCAGCGCGCTGCCGTACAGGCGCGAGGCCTGCGCGCGGAATGCGAGGTCGGGCGTCGATCGCGTTGCCGAGTCGACGGTGGTGCGCGCCGTGCGGGCCGGTGCGGTCGCGACGGGCTCCGGCACCGGTGTGGTCACCGGCGGCGGTGCGGCAGCAACCGCCGGCTGCTCCACCGGCGTGCTGGCCGGCGACGTCGGCTTGGCCGTGTCGCCAACGGCACGGTCGCCAACCGGGGCGGCCGTCGCGACTGGCGGCACGGTGGTCGCGGCCGCCGGCGTATCGCCACCACCCTTCAGGATCACGAAGCCGATCACCGCCGCCACGGCCACGACACCACCGACGATCAATGGCAGCTTCGATGACGGAGCGGATGCTGCACGAATCGTCTCGGTGCGCGGCATCGGTGCCGCAGGTGCGACGGGTGTGGGGACGGTGACTGCGGGCTGCGCCGCCGTCGGCGTGTTGGCGAGCAATGGCGTGCTCGCATCCAGCGCCGGGATCGGTCCGCTGATTGCCGCCACACCCGGCACCGGCGTGGAGCCGGTGGTCAGCGGCATCACGCGCTCACCAGAATCGATGATCGCCCGCAGCCCTGCCGAGATGGGCGTCTTGCGTCCGCGGATCACTTCGCCGTACAGGCAGACACGCAGCGCCTCGGCCATCGACTTCGCATCCGGCCACCGATCTTCCTGGCGCTTCTGCGTGGCGTGCAGCAGGATCTGGATGATCTCCACCGGCACACCACGCTCCTCGAGCAGCGCCGCATCGGGGATCTCGTTCATGATCTGGTACATCAACTCGGCGAAGTTGACCTTGCTGAACGCCGGGCGTCCGGTGAGCATCTCGAACAGCAGCAGGCCGGTGGCGTGCACGTCCACGCGCGGGTCGAGCGGGTCACCACGCAGCTGTTCCGGCGCCATGTACTTCGGCGTGCCGATCACCGCACCGGTCATCGTCAGTGCGGCTTCATTGGCTCCGGTGCGCTTGGCGATGCCGAAGTCGAGCACCTTCGCCACGCCGTCCTCGGTGATCATCACGTTCGACGGCTTCAGGTCGCGGTGCACCAGGCCGGCGCGATGCGCGGCCGCCAGGCCATCGCACACCTGCGCGGTGATGTCCACCGCATCCTCGAGCGACATCGCGCCGCCGGACTCCAGCTTGTCGGCCAGTGTCTCGCCCTCGACGTACTCCATCACGATCAGCGTGCGCTCGCCGTCCTCGAGGTAGTCGAAGACGCGCACCACGTTGCTGTGCTGGATGGCGGCCGCGGCGCGCGCCTCGCGCTCCAGGCGCACCCCGAGCTGCTGGTCGGAGTTGGTCGTCGGAATCACGACCTTCACGGCCACGCTGCGCTGCAGGCGCTCGTCTGTGGTGAGCCAGACCTGGCCCATCGCGCCCGATCCCAGCAGGCGGTGCAGTCGGAAACGACCGCCGATCAGCTCACTTTCCACAGGGGCTCAGTTGGTTCGAACCGTGACGAAATCTTTCTCGGGCATCAACAGCAGCACCTTCGGTTCGGTGCCGTCGAGCGGCACGCGCAGCACGATCAGGGAGTTGTTCGCGACACCGGGCCACGACCGCGCACGCGCCACCACGATCACCGAGGCATCGTCATACCCGCGACTGATGTCGGTGATCACCAGGCCACCGGGCAGTGAGACGGCCGTGGCTGATTGCACGGCGTCGGTGCCCGGCGTGACGGCCTGCAGCGACGAGGGACGGTTGCGTCCCGACGAGTCCACGGCCAGTAGCAGCCGACCGTCGCGCAGGGTGGTCAGCAGCTCCTCACGCGGCTTGCCGCTGGTGAGCAGCGTCACGTTGCCAGCGCGAATCCGGCCCACGTCCACGGCGTTGTTGTTGTTCTCCACCCGCACCAGCAGGTCGGCGGTGTCGGCGCCCATCGCAGGGTAGCGCAGCTGTCCTTCACCCACCTGCCGGATCGACGACGAGCTGCCGTTCACGATCGACACCCGCATGATCATCCCGACCTTCGGGTTGCGCACCGCCATCAGCACGCTGCGTCCATCGCGCGCCCACGACGGATCGGAGGCGATGATGCTGTCCGGGCTGATGGTCTTCCAGTTCCGGCCGTCGGCATCCATCACCACGATGCGCGACTGGCCACTGCGATCCAGCGGCTCGAACGTGGCCGCGATCCTGGTGCGATCCGGCGACCACACCGCCTGCGTGACGGCACCGCTGTCGCTCTTGAGGAGCAGCGCGGCAGTGGAGTCGGTACCGCTCAGGATCTGCCAGATGCCGCGCACACCACCCATCGTGCCCGACACTAGCGCGCGTCCGGTGACGAACACCTGGATCGAGTCGGTGCCTGCGCCATCCTGCGACACGATGACCGTGGTGCGGCCAGGCGTCTTCGGGTTCAGCGTACCGTTCGCATCCACCGTCGCCACGGCGGGCGAAGTGGACAGCCACCGCGCGCCGCTGGCCGAGCCAAGGTCGCTCTGGTCACGTGCCCGCAGCGTCGCCACCAATGGCCGCGGTGTGCCGGTGGGCACGGAGATGAGTTTCTCGCGCACGCTGACCTTCACGTCACGCACCACCACTGGCCAGCTGCGCGGCGCCAAGCCCGACGCCACCAGTGTGACCGTGGTCTTGCCCTCACGCACACCAACGATGGTGCCGGTGGCGGTGACGCTGGCCAGCGTGGCATCCGCCACGCGCCACATCATCACCGTCGGCGGCAGCACATCATCCGCCATGCCGTAGGCCTTCGCCTCGAGCGCCTTCGACCCGCCGACGCCGAGGGTGATCTCGGTGCCGGCGTCCACCGCCGTCGCGATCCGCGAAATGCGCGGTGTGACGCGCACCGGGATGCGGCGGGTGAGGGTGTAGCCGGTCACGATCAGGTCGGCGTTCCCGTTGTCGCGCGCCTCGACGATGCCCTGCGATGGGTTCAGCACGCGGAGGACGTTCGGTTCGGTGCTGCTCCAGGTCAGGTTCTGCGTCACGCGCCGGCGGTCCTGCGCCGGAGCCACCAGGTACACGGTGTCCATGATGCCGGAGCTCAGCAGCAGCGAGTCGGGATCCGGCACCAATACCGGCTCACCGACCACGACTGGCACCGAGGCGGTCACACCGCTCGAGGCCGAGCGGCCGCCCAATACGCCGCTCCCCGGGAGCACCGCCACGAGTTCGCTGGTGGTGGGATCGATGGCCACGGCCGCGCCGAACGTCGTCCAGACCACGTCGGTCGCATCAGTGGTGGAGCCGTTGGCGAGCACCACACGGAAGGTCGGCCGGAAACGTTCCGACGGGAGAAGTCGGATGTTGCCCGGCTCGATGGTCGCCGAGACGGCCGTCGATCCACCGGCGGCGACGGGAGTCGGCTGGGTGGTGACGGGTGCGCTGGTGCCCGGAGTGACGGCCTGGGTGACCGGCTGCGTCGCGGGACGCGCGCCGGTGGCGGCGGTGACCGAGACCTGCACGCGGCGCGCGAACGCCCCCGCCTGGATCAGGATCTGGGTGCGACCGGGACGGACGCCGGTGACTTCACCGGTGCCGGTGACGGTGGCGATGGTGGTGTCGGCGCTGCTGACCGTGAGCCCGCCGCGATCGAGCGGGATCGCCCGGCTCATCTCGTCCAGCAGCTCGATGATGATCTGCCCGCGTGCGCCCGCCTCGATGCGCATCTGCATCGACGACACCACCAGCTGGGACACCGTCTGGGCCCGCGCCACGACCGGCGCCGAACACGTCAGAAGGGCCAGCAGCACCAGCAAATGCCTCGGCATGGACCACTTCATGGAGCAGGTTTCCGCATTCCGGCAACGGGACAAGGGGGCGTTGGTCGGGTGACCACTGTCGCTCGGGAGGTCGCTGGCGTCGCGACGGGTCGGCCCGACCGACAGGGTCGTCGTCGGCCGCTGGAGCACGCGGTTCGTCCGACCC
>JANMON010000160.1:0-6059 GCA_031369265.1 Gemmatimonadaceae bacterium
CCGTCGGCACGCGAGGCTGCGGGTTTCAGCAGCGGCAGGCGCAGCGCCCGCGCGTCCTTCGACTGCAGCGTGGGCACGGCGCGCGTCAATCCCGCGGCGCTGTCGCCGTCACCACCGCCGCAGGCGGCCAGCAGCGCCGCCGACACCAGCAGCGGCGTCCACAGGCGTCGGATCATCGGAACGGCACCGTGGTGCGGAAGTAGAGCAGCGCGGTGTGATTGGCTTCGTTGCCACCGCGGCGATTCCAGAATTGCATGCCGTAGCCACCTTCGAGACGATTGCGCGGCGTGAGCTGCTTGCCGACCAGGAACTGTGTACGCGACTGCTCCAGCATCGCCACCCGCGAGCGGGCGGGATGCACGTTGACCAGGAATTCCTGCGCAATCACGCCATACCACACCTGGCTCTCGCCGATCCTGTGCTGGAATCGATCCTGACGGCGCAGGCGCACCACCGTCGGTGCCCACTCCGCATCGTCGGGCGCGAGTTCACCGGCAGGACGGATGACACGAAATTCGGCGCGGCTGCGATCACTCCACGTCCAGGTGCCGAGCGGCCGCGTACCGGTGAGCTGCATCCACGGTCGCAGCTCGAACGCGTTGGTGCGCGGCGCGAACGGCCCATAGCGATATGCATACGACCACCCCAACGCCGCGGTCGCACGCCACTGCTTGCTCAGGTCGCGCGTATAGCCGACCGCGCCGAGCTGGATCTGCCAGGTGCGCCCCGCCTCGGCGCGCCGGGCCTGATAATCCCAGTACAGCGACGACCTGGCGCCGAAGCGATGGTCGCCGAAGATCCCGCCCCACACCATCGCGTTGCTGACGGCCTGTGCGCCGCACGGCGCGGCCAGCAGCAGTGCTGCGGCGAGAAGGCTCGGCGGGCGCATTCAGGAGAGTCCGGAAGCAGGTGGCACGGGAGTGTCGGCATGCGGCTCCATGTGCACCAGCACACCCAAGACCTGCGGCGTCGCCGAACGGATCGCGCCCTTCACCTTGCCACTCACGATGTGGGCTGCATCCAGCGACATGCGCGGATCGGCCTGCACGTGGATGTCCACCCAGTAGCCGCGACCGGCGCGACGCACTGCCAGCTTCTCCACTGCGCGGACGTCGTCCACCGCGGCTGCAGCACGCCGAATGGCGTACACGACCTCGGGTGACGCGACGCGATCCATCAGGTCGGCCACCGCGGTGCGCAACAGCCCGATGCCGTTCCACGCGATCACGCCCGCAGCCACCAGCGCCGCCCAGTCGTCGGCGCTCTCCCAGCCCGGCCCACCGAGCAGCGCCACGGCGATGCCGACGAACGCCGCCGCCGAGGTGATCGCATCACTGCGGTGATGCTGCGCATCGGCGGCCCGCGCGGTGCTGCCTGCCTCGACGGCGATGCGCTTCACGCGGCGCGCCATCAGCTCCTTGATCACGATCACCGCCGCCAGCACGAACAGCGTCCAGGGCGCCGGCGCGTGGTGTGGTGTGCGGATCTCGTACACCGACGCCACCGCGATGCCGACGCTGGCGATCAACAACAGCATCGCGACCATCGCGCCTGCCAGCGCCTCGGCCTTGCCGAACCCGAATGGATACTCGTCGGTGGCATCACGATCGGCGATGCGCACGCCGGTCCACACCGCCAGTGAACCGAATAGATCGAACCCGCTTTCGGCCGCATCGGCCACCAGCGCATACGAATGACCCACGATGCCACCCACCAGCTTCGCGACCGTCAGCCCGATGTTCACCACCATGCCGAGTTGCGCCGCACGGGTGGCGTTCGGTGCCGGGCGCACCGCAGCGACTGCGGTCATCAGAGGCGCAGCAGTTCGGTCTGGATCGCCGCCGGTGTGACGCGTACGTCGCCTGCATGCGTGATCGCCACGTTCACCTCGGTGCGCATGCCGAATCGGCCGGGCAAGTAGATGCCCGGCTCCACCGAGAAAAGCACGCCCGGCAGCAGCTGTCGTTCCTCGCGCGTCTCGAAACCGTCCAGGTGCGGTCCCGAGCCATGCAGGTCGCGCGAATCGATGGAATGTCCGGTGCGATGCGTGAACGCGGCGCCGAATCCGGCGGCCATGATCACTGCGCGCGCCGCATCGTCCACTTCGGCGCCGGCCAGCGCGCGCCGCATGGCGAAGGCTTCGGTCACGACCGCAATGGCCGTGTCGCGCGCTTCACGAATCGCGTTCCACACTGGCAGCACGTCGGCATCCGTGGGTTCCCCGAGGACGGCCATCCAGGTCTGGTCGGCGTACGGCATGCCCGGTTCGCCGGCCCACAGGTCCACCAGCAGCACCTGGTCCATCGTGATCAGCGCGTTGCGATCGTACGACGGCTCGTAGTGCGGATTGGCGGCATTGGCACCGACGCTCACGTTCGGTGGGTGCGATGTCTCGAGCTGATGCGCCTCGAACTGCGACATGATCCACTGCTGCAGCTCGAACTCGCTCAGTGGTGCGCCGGCGCGTGCTGCGGCTCCGGCGCGGCGCTGCGCTTCGGGCCCGATGTGCGCCAGCAGTTCCCCGACCCGGATGTGGGCGTCGAGCTGCGCCTGCGTCAGCACGGCGTGGAACTGCGTCACCAGCGTGGCGGATGATTCGACCGTGGCGCCGCAGGCGCGTACCATCTCCAGCACACCGGCCGGCACCCGATCGAGGTACGGCACCGCATCGCCCGGCGAATACTCCATCGCCACCCGCTTGCCGTGCACCAGCGCGCGAATCTCGGCTTCCAGCGATTGCCATGACTGGTAGATGCGCCGATCCCAGTCGATGGGCCACTTGCGCCACGAATCCAGTTCGATGGCGTGCATCAGTGCCACCGGTGTGCCGTGTGCCGGCAACCAGGCCACCGAGCGGCGCGACGACAACCCTTCGAAGCCGAGCATGCCGGCCGCGATCGGGTTGCATCCCTTGAAGTCGTAGAGGAGCCAGCCGTCGAGACCTGCGGCGGTCAGGGCCGTCTGGATCTCGTGCAGGCGGTGAGGTTCTCGCATGCGCGGAAACTAGCCACCACGGACTGTCTCAGTCAGGCACGTCCCCAGGCGGCTTTCCAGCGCTGCCCGGGCCGCGCATCGTCAATGCGCGTCACCACTGCCGGCATGCCTGTCAGCTCTTCCATCATCGTGCTGAACGCCGATGCGTAAAACGCGAAGCCGGCGATGTCGGAGCCTTCGATGGTGACCGGATCGCTGACCGAGAGGATCACCGACGCCCCCACGCGCTCCAGCTTTCCGTCCAGGTAGCGGCGCGCGAGGTGACGCACCGCACTCAGGGCCATCGGGCGCGCCAGCATGCCAGGCAAGCGGCGGATCATCGACCGACGCATGCCGGAGACCGTATCCACCGCCTCACGGGCCAGCAGCGATCCCGCGGAGTCGAACACGCGCTGCGCGTCGGTGCGGCGACCGATCAGCCGGGCCAGTGCGGCCGCCTCGTCGCGCACGGTGCGCTCATTGCGCCGCACCGCTTCGCTGTATCGCTTGATCTGCGCGTACACGGTGTCGCTCAGCCCGAGGCGCTTGGTGCGCAGTTCCTCGATGTACTCGGCTTCGACATTGCCTTCCGGCGTGTCCACGACACGCACCGCCTCGAGCAGGCTGAGTGGCAGTCGCGCATCAACGGTCGTGGACATCGGGTGGGGCTCGTGAAGGATACGCCCGTCGCAACGTGGCGAGGCGGGTCGCACGTCGGCACACACCCCCGGGGGTGGATGGGGTGGCCGCACACACACCGAAACTAAGGGACTCGCAGCCCAAGTGGGATGGCCATGCAGGGTCGATGCGGAACCCGCACGCCACTCCGATGCTTCGGTATATTAGCGAACCACAAACTCCCCCTCGACACCGGTCCACAGGCACATGTTCCGCTCACCTGCCTCCGGCGATGTGGTCACACGGGCTAGCCGCCCACACGCATGCTGAAACGCCCGCCAGCTGACGACACCACGGCTCGCGCCTGCGTCGCCGCGCGTGCGCAGGTTTTCGCCGCCTGTGACGGTGAGCTGTCGCCGGAACAGTTGTCGGCGCTCGATGCGCATCTCGAACAGTGCGCCGAGTGCCGCAGCCGGGTCACCGCCGACGTCACGTTCCATCGGGCGATCCGCAATGCCGTGTCGCTGGACGTGGCCCCGCCGTCGCTGCGCGACCGCATCCTGCTGTCCCTGACAACACGCACTACCGAAAACGCCCCGGCGTGATCGCCCTTCCCGCGCTGCCGCCGGTCGCTGCTGCCGCGCTTGGACCGGTGGTGGCCGGCTTGATCTGGCGCGCAGGAATGCTCACCACTTCGGGCGCCGTGGCGGCGGCCACGCTCGGAAGCCTGGCGGCGCTGGCAGGGCTCGACTGGATGGCGCTCCTGCTCACCTTCTTCGGCACCAGCGTCGCACTTGGCCGCGTGGGTCGCGCCGAGAAGCAGCGACGCAGCGCTGCCGTGATCGAAAAAGGTGGTGCGCGTGACGCCACGCAGGTGCTGGCCAACGGCGCCATCTTCGGTCTCGGGGCGTTGCTCGCCGCCGACGGCACCATCAGCACCGCCGCCGCCGCAGTCGCGCTCGGCGCGCTGGCCGCGGCGAGCGCCGACACCTGGGGCACGGAGATCGGGATGCTGTCACGTCGCGCACCACGATCCATCCTGACATGGACTGCGCTCGAGCCCGGCATGTCCGGTGGCGTGTCGATGCAGGGACTGGTGGCCACGGTCGGCGGCGCATCCGCGATTGCGCTGCTGGCCTGGGCACTGGACTGGCCGGCGTCGGTGACGATCTCCGCTGCGATCGGCGGCGTGGTGGGTGCGATGGGCGACAGCGTGCTCGGCGCCACGTTGCAGCAGCGCCGGCGTTCCACTCGCACCGGTCGGCTCACGGAACGCCGGCGCGAGGCCGACGGTACGCCCACCGTGGCCGCCGGTGGCCTGGACTGGCTGGACAACGATGGCGTGAATTTCGCCGCCACCCTCATCGGCGCCGCCACGGCCTTCAAGGTGCACTTCCTCCTCTCGGTGCTGAGACCCACATGAGCACGACACGCGAGTCAACGCAGGCGATCGTGGTCGGCGGCGGCCCCGCCGGCAGCGCTGCCGCCTGGGCGCTGGCGTCGCAAGGACTGGACGTGATCGTGATCGACAAGGCGCGCTTCCCGCGTGACAAGCCGTGCGCCGAGTACCTCAGTCCGCAGGGATCGCGCATCCTCGATGCGATGGGCGTGCTGGGGATCGTGGAGCAGGCAGGCGCCGCGCAGCTGGCGGGAATGCGCGTGCGCAGCCCGGATGGTGGCGTGATCCATGGCGAGTTCGCGGCGCAGCATGGCTTCAGCGGGTTTCGCGATCGCGGGCTGGCGCTCCGTCGCCGGCATCTCGACCCGATCCTGCAGGCCGCCGCGCGCAGCGCCGGTGCGCAGATCCGTGAGGGCGTCGCACTCCAGTCGCTGATTCTTGAGGGCGACACGGTGCGCGGTGTGCGCGTACGAACGGACGAGGGTGCGCGCGAGGGGCGCGCACCACTGGTCATCGGCGCCGACGGATTGCGCAGCGGCGTGGCGCGCTCGCTGAAGCTCTCGGCGCGCCTGCCGTGGCCGCGACGCGTGGCGTTCGTGGCGCACTACCGCGATGTGCGCGGCATGGGCGCGCATGGCGAGATGCACGTCGAGCGCGATGGCTATGTCGGCCTGGCGGATGTCGGCCACGGCGAGACGAACGTCGCGATCGTGGTGCCGAAGAAGCTCGCACGCGACGCCGCGGGTGATGCGGCCGGTTTCATGACGCGCTGGCTGGATCGGCATCCGCAGTTGTCGCCGCGATTCGTCGGCGCCACGCGTGTGAGCGAGGTGCGCGCGACGGGACCGTTCGCGTCGCATGCGCGTCGCGGGTGGGCACCGGGTGTCGCCTTGGTGGGCGACGCCGCCGACTTCTTCGATCCCTTCACCGGTGAAGGGATCTACGCCGCTCTGCGCGGTGGCGAGTTGCTGGGTACGTTCGCGGCCGACGCGATTCGCGCCACGTCGCCACAGGCCGCGCGCTCGGCGCTCCAGGCCTACGACCGCGCGCGCGTCGCCGAGTTCCGGCA
>JANMON010000190.1:0-19359 GCA_031369265.1 Gemmatimonadaceae bacterium
GGGTGACTTGCAGGCGCGGCGTTTCGTGGAGCCGGGCATCGCACGGTTCGTGGCCGAGTCGTGGGCGAACGCGCTGGGTCCCGACGTCGCTCCAGTGGCGCGTGTCGCGGCACCGCGCACGGCGGCGACGGTGCCACGGCAACCGCCGCGCAGCAGCGCCACGGTGGCCACCGCGCAACGTGCGGCCGCGTCGGCACAGGCGGCCAGCGCCAGCAGCGCGGCGACGATGCAGGCCTATCGACTGTCGAACATGCTGATGGGTGCGATGGGCGTGATGTTCCTGGTGTTCGTGATCGTCGCGTTCCGGCAGACCGGAAAACGCGCCGAGCGGACGGCGGCGGCGGGGGCAGTGCCGGTGCCGACGCCGACGCCGGTACCCGCCACGGTGCCTGCGCTTCCAGCGCCGGCGAGCGCTGACACGATGCGCGACCGTGTTGCACGTGAGGTCGTCACTCCGGCGCCGTCGGCGGCGCCACGGGTCGACGTTGCGGCCGCACCCGTGCGATCCACCGACGACATCGTGCTCAATGCCGGTCGCGTGTTCGAAGGGCGCGTGCTGAGCATCCGCCAGCAGAGCATCGTGGTGAAGGACGAAGAGACAGGCCTCGACTTCGAGATCGCGAAAGCCGATGTGGATCGCATCGTGACCCGGGAGGGCCGCGTGATGCGTTTCGGTGACGACAACGTGCCGTTGATCGGTGATGCGGATGCGGTGGCGCCGATGTCGCACACTGGGCGCTATCGACTGCGGTACGCGGAACGCTGGGGCACGGAGCGCGGCCAGTGCGGCGACGTGGCACGGCGATGGGCTCCGGGCGTGGAGCTGGTCATCCGGCACCTGCGCGGTGCCCCGATGATGCGACTGGAGTTCACCGGCGGCATGGGCTACAACGCGGCCGTGCGCTCGGATGGATTGTTCGAGTCGGGTGTGGCGATGTCGCCGGTGCGCGGCCCCGATTCGTCGTTCGTCTCGATCCGGATGTCAGGACGCCTCAGTCGCGGCGGTGTGCTGCAAGGCGTGACGCGCCTCAGCGCGGTGAAGGCCGATGGTGCGGTGGTCTGCGACCTGGCGCTGACGGTGCGCGGCGAACGGCAGCCCTGATCGTCGGCACCACGCAGCGATCAGCGCACGGTGATCACGCCATGCATGTTGAGGCTGCGATGTGGTGCGCAGTAGAACAGGTAATCGCCTCTTTTCAGGCCGCTGGTGCTGACGACGTAGGTCGAGTCGATGGTGGTGACGACCGGCGCGGCCAGGTCGCGGGCGCCGATCGCGGCCAGGTTCGAGGCCAGCTGCGCGCGTGATCCGCTCGGGATGAAGCGCTCGTCGAACGCGACGTTGTGCGGTACACCGCTGATCATCTGGAACAACACGCCATCGCCCTCCGCCACCGTCACGTAGGCGGGCTCGAAGCGGAAGCCTTCATTGTCGAGCAGCATGCGCACGGTGTGCACCGTACCGCGCACCGGCCTGGCGGCGGGACCGGTGGCGCGTAGCGCAGGCGTGCGCACCGGTGCCGCATCAGCCGCGGCGTTGCAGCCCGCCAGGACCACGGCAGCACACAAGGCCGTGTGCCACCTGCGACCGCGTCGCGTCATGCCGTGGCCCGTGCTGACGTCCGTCAGGCGTCGGGCTGCGGGAAGAGTCCATCCACCGACAGGTACCGCTCACCGGTGTCGTAGCAGAACGTCAGCACGCGTGCACCATCCTTCATGGACGGCAGCAGCTGCGCCACCGCGGCCAGCGAGGCCCCACTCGACGCACCGATGAAGATGCCTTCCTCGCGCGCGGCACGACGCGCGAAGGCGAACGCATCGTCCTCCGACACCTGCAGTGCTCCATCGAGCGTGGCGGTGTGCAGGTTGGCCGGCAGGAAGCCGGCACCGATACCCTGGATGCGATGCGGGGTGTGCGTGCCGCCGCTGATCACCGGTGACTTCACCGGTTCCACGGCGAAGGTCTGCAACGCCGGCATGGTCGCCTTCAACGTCTCGCTCACACCGGTGATGTGGCCACCCGTACCGACACCGGTGATGAGGTAATCCAAGCCATCGGGGAAATCGGTGAGGATCTCCTGCGCGGTGGTGCGCGCGTGCACGGTGACGTTGGCCGGATTGTCGAACTGTCCGGGAATCCACGCCTTCGGCAACGCCGCCGCGAGCTCCTGCGCCTTCGCCATCGCGCCCTTCATGCCCACCTCACGCGGCGTCAGCTCGAACTCGGCGCCGTAGGCCAGCATCAGGCGCCGACGCTCCACCGACATGCTTTCCGGCATCACCAGGATCAGGCGATACCCCTTCACCGCCGCCACCATCGCGAGGCCGATGCCGGTGTTGCCGCTGGTCGGCTCGACGATCACCGTGCCGGGCGTCAGCACGCCGCGCTCCTCGGCATCCTCGATCATCGCCAGCGCAATGCGATCCTTGATGCTGCCGCCGGGATTCGCCCGTTCCAGCTTCATCCAGACATCCACCCGCGTGCCGAACAGGCGGGTGAGTTGCACATGCGGGGTGTTGCCGATGGTCCCGAGGATCGACGTGGCGCGGCTCATATCTCGAACTCCAGTGGAAAGTCCTCGCGCTGCCGCTCCGTGGGCACCGCGTGCGTGACAATGGAGCCGGGCGGAACGCTGTGCGTCAACCAGACGTTGCCGCCGATCACGCTCCCCCGACCGATGACGGTGCGGCCGCCGAGGATGGTGGCATTCGCGTACACCGTCACGTCGTCCTCGATGGTGGGATGCCGCTGCACGTTGGCGAGGCGCTTGCTGACCCGCAACGCGCCCAGTGTCACGCCTTGGTACAGGCGCACGTCGTTGCCGATGCGGGCGGTCTCGCCCACCACGATGCCGGTGCCGTGGTCGATGGCGAACCGCTCGCCGATCACCGCGCCGGGATGCAGGTCCACACCGGTGCGCTCGTGCGCCCACTCGGTGATCAGGCGCGGCATGATCGGCACCTGCGCCAGCCACAGCGGCTGCGCGACGCGGTGACAAATCGTGGCAAGGAATCCCGGATACGCCAGGAACACCTCGTCCACGTTCTGCGCCGCGGGATCCATGCGGTGCAGCGCCTCGGCGTCGGCGTACAAACGGATGCGGATGGCCGGCAGCGCGGCCATCAGCTCGTCGGCCACCCGCGCCGCGTCAGCTGCCGACGGAAGCAGGTGCCGCAACAACTCCTGCAGCGTGGACGCCACACTGTCGTATTCCGCAAGCAGTCCAGTTGAGTCTCGACTCGCATGTGGAGGCGCGGCGTGTGGGAAAAGCAGCGAGAGCACGCTGCGCATCCAGTCCCGCACCGACTCGTGCAGTCGTGCGGGAAGGGCGTACTCTGCTCGGGCCGCGAGGACCTCGGCGAGGAAGGCAGACGGGTTGTGCGGCACGGGTCGGAAGCTACACGCGGACGGAGGATGGACGGACGTCATTGCTGGCCCAAGCATTGCTTTGTCAGGGTCGCGTAACAGCCTTTCAACTTAGTGTCAGCCAATGTCCTCCCTCGACGAATCGACCATCAGCGCCCGCCTGGGTGACTTCATTGCCGACGCCCGGTACGGCGAGGCATTGCAGCTGCTGGAGCAGGCGCTGATGATCGGCAACGGGGATGCGTGGTTGTACGGCATGCGCGCCCTGCTCTTGCTCGAGACCGGCGACACCAGCGGCGCACTGCATGCCAGCGCCACCGCCGTCTCGCAGGCGCCGATGGCGGCCTTCTCGCACTGGACGAGGGGCGTGGTGCTGTTGCGCGCCAACATCCTCCCCGGCGCCCAGCGCGCCGCAGAGCGGGCGGTGGCGCTGGACCCGGAGGAATCGGACACGCATGTGCTGCTGGCGCGCGTGTACCTGCAGAAGTCGCTCTGGGAGCAGGCGCGTATGACGCTGGCCGACGCCGAGGCGCATGGCGCAGATGAGGAGGAGTTGCTGCCGCTGCGGGCTGCGATCGCCGCCGGACGCGGGCTCGACGCCCGGGCCGGTGAG
The DNA here is from genome assembly GCA_031369265.1 of Gemmatimonadaceae bacterium. GTDB lineage: Bacteria > Gemmatimonadota > Gemmatimonadetes > Gemmatimonadales > Gemmatimonadaceae > JACMLX01. The sequence goes on from JANMON010000190.1 coordinate 3,978, forward strand.
ACGTGGCGCACGTTCGCGCACCGATATCCGGCCAACGCGCTGGCACGCACCGGGCACGCCTGGGTGATGCTCGAGGCGGGCGACGTGAAGGGAGCGCACTCCGAGTTCGAGCAGGCCCGCGAACTGGACCCCACCAGTGCCTGGGCGCTGGAGGGTCTTGTGATCACCAAGACGAAGCTGCTGCCGGTGCATTACCGATGGACGTCGGTGGTCTGGGGCCGCCTGATGATGCGTCGCGAGGAGACCATGCTCGGCATCGGTGCGCTGCTGACGTCCACCGGCCTGACCCTGCTGCTGCGCCCCGATGCCGATATCGTTCTGGCGCTGCTCATCACCTGCGTCGGCGCCGGACTGCCCTTGCTCGATGCCTGGCGCCAGGGGAACGTCACCAAGTAACACCCACCGCCGGATGGTATGGCCGCTTCACTGAACGTCGCGCTGGTTGGCTATGGATTCGTCGGCAAGGTGTTCCATGCGCCGCTGATCGCGGCCACCGATGGGCTCCACCTGCACACCGTGGTCTCGAGTAATACTCCGGCTGTGCACGCTGATTTTCCCGACCTGCGCGTGCTGCCGGTGCTGGACGATGCGCTGGACGATCCGATGATCGACCTCGTGGTCATCGCGACACCCAACCCGCTGCACGCACCACAGGCGCACGCGGTGCTGGATGCCGGCAAGCATGTGGTGGTGGACAAGCCGTTCACCGTCACGGTGGACGAAGCGCGGGCCGTGATCGCGCACGCCGAGCGTGCGGGCCGGCTGCTGTCGGTGTTCCACAATCGTCGCTACGACAGCGACTTCGTCACGTTGCGTGGGCTGCTGGCGTCCGACGCCCTGGGCGAGGTGACGCAGTTCGAGAGCCACTTCGATCGGTTCCGGCTCGAGGTGCGTGATCGCTGGCGTGAACAGGCAGGTCCGGGCGCGGGGCTCTGGTATGACCTCGGGCCGCACCTGCTCGATCAGGCGCTGCAACTGTTCGGCGCGCCGCTGGGCATCACCGCCGACATCGCCGTGCAGCGTGACGGTGGCATCACCGCCGACTACTTCCACGCCCTGCTGCGCTATCCACGGTTGCGCGTGATCCTGCATGCGTCGACCATGATGGCCGCCAACGACCTGCGCTTCTCGGTGCATGGCACGCGTGGCAGTTTCGTGAAGCAGGGGCTCGACAGCCAGGAAGACGCGCTGAAGGCGGGTCGCACACCCGGTGATGCGCAGTGGGGGCACGACGCGCGCCCAGGGACGCTGACCACGATGGATGGCGACGCGGTCACGACCCGCACCGTGGACGGCGTGCCCGGTGATTACCGCCGCTACTACGCCGCCGTGCGCAACGCGATCCTGGGCCACGCACCGAATCCCGTGCCGGCCACGCAGGCGCTGGAAGTGATGCAGCTGATCGAACTCGGCATCGCAAGTTCCGACGCGCACCGCGAGGTGACCGTTCCCGCGTGAGGCGCGCGTACGGTCACCTGCTGCACACGCGCTACGCCAGCTCCGCCTGCATCCGCTTGAGGAGCGCGAGGGTGGCGCGAACGCCGTCGGCTTCGGGCAACTTCTCGCCTTCATACTCGATGCCGACCCACGAATTGAACTTCGCGCCCAGCACGATCTGCATCATCCGCTTGTAGTCGGTGTGCGTTTCGTTGCCGGCGGCGTCGAAGTCGTGTGACTTGGCGCTGACCGCCTTGGCGTATGGCATCATCTCGGTGACGGCCTGATAGCGGTCGTAGTCGTAGAAATTGCCGAAGTCGGGCAGGGTACCGCAGCGCGGGTGGTCCACCAGCTTCATCACGCCCACCAGCCAGTCGCCGTGCGACGAGAGCCCGCCATGGTTCTCCACGATCACGTTCAGGTTCATCGGCGCTGCGATCTCCGTCAATCGGCGCAGACCGTCGGCGGCCAGCTTCATCTGCTCATCGGGTGTGCCGGTGCTCTGCACATTGACGCGGATCGTGGCGCAGCCGAGTGTCTTCGCGGCGTCCAGCCACTTGCGGTGGTTCTCGACCGCGACTGCGCGCTTGGCCGCATCCGGATCGCCGAGTGCCCCTTCGCCATCCACCATGATCAGGTGCTGGTACACCCCTTCACCCTTCGCACGTGCGTTCATCTCGGCGAGGTAGGCCGCGTCGGTTGCCTTGTCCTTGAAGAAGATGTTGACGTACTCGATGGCCTCGATGCCGTAATCGTGTCGGGCCACGCGGGCGAAGTCCAGGTGCTCCATCTGCTTCGCGAACAGCGCCTTGTGGAACGACCACTGCGCCAGCGAGATGCGGAATGGCGGCGCGCCGGGCAGGCGACGCAGCCGCGTGGGCATGGCTGCGGCCGCGAGTGTGGCCTGCAGGACGAAGGTGCGACGTTCCATGCGACGACTCCGGAGATGTTAGGTGCGGAACTCGATCAGGACCGGCGACTCCGGCTGCTCCACGCCGCCCGCCGCCGCGTACATGCGTCGCGCTGCCGCGTTGGACGGCTCGGTGAGCACCCACGCCGTCTCGCAACCCAGCCGGCTGGCGTGCGACAGCAGCGCCTGCAGCAGACGACGTCCTACCCCCTGGGAGCGATAGGGCTCCGCAACACCGGCCTCGTTGATGAACATCTCGTGCGGCTTGTCGGGATGCAGGTAGTGCACGCCGCTGGCCATGCCCACCACCATCACGCCATCCAGAGCCACCGCCAGGTGGTGCCGCGGATCGGCGAAGAACTCGGCACACCACGCCGGGTCGATCGTGTCATCGAAGACATCGTCGTGCAGGCACTCGAGCACCTGCGCCTCGTGTGCGCCGAGCAGGCGGACTTCGATCATTGCATCACTCAGTGGAACCTCGACGCGTGCCTCGAGCCTGATCGCGGACGAACGCCAGGGGTCAAGTCTGCGACGCGGACACGGTGTCGGCAACCTGCCACGACAGCCACGCCGCTCAGGGAACGCTGCCCTTCCGGTAATCGAGCTGTGGCTTCTGCGTGCCGAGTGCGGTGGTGTAGCGGAAGTTCGCGCCCCGCTTGCGCGCCAGCTCCGCCTTCGCGACCTCGATCGTCGCCGGCGAGGAGAACAGGTCGGCACCAGTGAGCGCCATCGTCTTGGCGGCCACCATCATGCCCTTGGCCCCGATGCTCATGCCACCGGCGGCCACGGCCTGCCACGAGTGGGCCGCCGTGCCCGGCACCCACGTGGCAGCCGACAACTGGACGGTGGGCACTACCCAGCTCACGTCTCCGACGTCGGTGGAGCCACCGCCCAGTGCACCGGCGCCGGTGGAATCGATCACCAGCGGCTTCACGCGCGCGGCCACTTCCAGCGGCACCGCGGTGAACGCCGTGGACTTCTGCAGCTGCTCGGCGAAGGTGCGTTCCTCGGGTGTGTAGGTGAAGCCACCGACGCGCTCCAGCGCGCGCTGCTGCACGCGCGCCAGCGCCTCGTTCGGCAGCAGCGAATACACAGACCCCACCAGCTGCAGCTCGAACGTGGTGCCAGTGCCCAATGCTGCGCCGCGGGCCGCATTCGTGATGCGTTCCCAGATGTCGTTCACCACGCGCATGTCCTGGTGACGCGCCACGTAGTACACCTCGGCTTCGTCGGGCACCACGTTCGGCGCCTTGCCGCCGTTGGTGATCACATAGTGGATGCGACTGCCGTCGGGGATGTGCTCGCGCAGGTAGTTCGTCATCACGTTCATCACCTCGACGCCATCCAGCGCCGAACGTCCGCGCTCCGGTGCGGCGGCGGCATGCGAACTGAGGCCGCGAAAGCGAAACTTCCCGGAGACGTTGGCCATCGACATGTTGCCGTTGACGGCATTGTCGTCACCCGGATGCCAGGCGATCACCGCATCGACGTCGTTGAACACGCCATCGCGCACCATGTAGACCTTGCCCGCGCCACCTTCCTCGGCCGGAGTGCCGATCATGCGCAGCGTGCCCTTCACGTTGTTGGCCTGCATCCACTGCTTGAGTGCGATGGCAGCGGCGGTGCTCGCGGTGCCGAAGAGGTGATGGCCACACCCGTGTCCCGGTCCACCGAGGCTGACCGGATTCTTCTCCGGTGTGGCGGCCTGCGAGAGTCCAGGGAGCGCATCGTATTCGCCGAGGATCGCCACCACCGGCTTGCCGGTGCCGTATTCGGCGACGAATGCGGTGGGCTCACCGGCGATGCCTGTGGTGATGGTGAATCCCGCAGCCTTCAGTTCGCCCTGCAGCAACGCGGAGCTCTTCGTCTCCATGTAGCCCACTTCCGCGAAGTCCCAGATCTGCTTGGCGACCTGCGCATAGTGCGCGGCGCCGCCGTCGAGTGATGTGAGGATGGCGGCGGTGCCGACGGCAGGCTTCGGGAGCTGCGCGGTGAGTGGCGCGGCAAGCACTGCGCTCGCGAGGAGCAGGACTGTGCGGGAGAGTCGCGGCATCGGTCGCTGGGTGAGGGACCAGACCGCGCGCGTCGTGCGTCGGTCAGTGCTGGAAGTTGATCACCGTACCTCGATGTCGCGATCCCTGAGTCCTTCGGCTCAGAGCGGCACCACGCCGCGCCGCAGCCCGTAGCTCACTGCTTCACTGCGCGTACGCACGCCGAGCTTGGAGAAGATCGCCTGCAGGTGGTACTTGACGGTGCTCGGGCTGATGCCGAGCCGGGCGCCAATCTGCTTGTTGCCCAGGCCTTCGGCGAGGGCGCGCAGCACTTCGAGTTCACGATCGGTGAGATGTGGCTCGCCGTCGCCGTTGGTGGCCGCGAGCGGATCGCGTCGTACCGTGCGCTCGCGCCCCGCACCAACGGTCGGCAGCACGGTGGGTGAGACCACCGTCAGGCCGCGCACCACACCCAGCGATGCGGCGATCACGTCGTCGGGATCCGCATCCAGCGGCAGCCAGGCGGTGCTGCCGCGCGCCAGCTGCGCGGCCGGTGGATGCACACCCGGATCCACCAGGTACACGGTGGCGGCGCGCTGCCCGGACAGCTCCTCGGCGTGCGGCCACTCCGTCACGTACACGGCGTGTGCCGCGTGCGGTCGGGATGCGCGTTGCGTGCGGCCGTCGTCCACCGTCACCTCACCGCTGCCACTCAACCCCGCACTCAGGCGTGCCCTCACCACCGAGGGCATCGCACCGAGCGTCAGGTGGAGCAGGTCATCACGCACCGTGATCAGCGCGCACCGCGTGGACGTTCGCCGATGGTGACCGGCAGCACCACCACCTCGCCGCCGCGCACCACCTGCATCTGCACGACGGTGCCGACGCGATCGCTGCCGAGGAACGTCAGCACGTCATCGTGCTTCGTGATGCGGGTGTCGTCGATGCGCACCAGCACGTCGCCGATCATCACGCCGCCATGCGCCGCCGGGCTGTCGTGCTCCACGTCCAGCACCACCAGGCCACCATGGCCATCGAAGCCCAGCTTGGCGGTGGCGGCGTCGGAGAAGCGCACCGTCTGCATGCTGGCGCCGAGCCACCCGCGCGCCACGTAGCCGCGATTGAGGATCGAGTCGAGCACGCGATCGATCGTGGTGTCGGGGATGGTGACGCAGAGTGGCTTGCTCATGCCGCCGGAGTTGATGCCGGCGATGGCGCCCGAGGCGGTGACGAGTGGTCCGCCGCCGAAGCCCGGATGCAGGTCGAGATCGCTCTGCACACGGCGATCGAGCGTGCCGCCGCGCCAGGTGCGCCACGCCTCACCGACGCTGCTCACGACGCCGAAGGTGGCTTGCGGCCCGTCGTTGCCGGTGCGGGCAAGGGCCAGCACCAGGTGGCCGGCACGGAGGTCGGCGGCGGCGGCGCGGGTCGCCACCGGCAGGAGGCCGGTCGGGATGCGGAGCGCGGCCAGGTCGGTGCCGGGGTCGCGACCCACCAACGTCGCCGACACCCGCTGGCCGTCGGGGAGCGTCACCGAGATGTCGTCGGTGCGCTTGACGGTGGCGTCGGTGGTCACGATCACGCCGTCGCGCCAATGCACGCCGGTGCTGGCCAACCGGGGCCGGGCGTGGACGGCGACGATGCTGGCGGCCGCAGTACTGACCGCTTCGGCGAGCTGATCCGAGAGTTCCGTGAGTGAGGACATTGGTCGATGGGTAAGGTGTGGCCTGGCACTGCTGCGCGCGCCAACTGCGATCCGACGCGTCGAGGAGAAGGGTGGGCGCCGATCGCCGGGCGGGACATCGGCCGAACGGACAGGCCAGCACGGTCATTCCTGAACATTTCATGAATGGCGCGCGTAAGTTCGGTCATGCGCCGACTCCCCCTGCTCAGCACCGCCCTGCTCGCCGCCGCCCCCCTGGCCGCCCAGCAGCGCTCCGACTCCGCCGCCACCCTGCCGCAAGTGACCGTCTCGGCCACCCGCACCGTGACCCCGCTGCTTCGGGCGCCGTTGGCCGTGTCGCAGGTCGGTCTCGACCGGCTGCGCAGCACCGCGGGCGTTGGCCTCGCCGACGCGCTGCAAGGCATTCCCGGCGTGATGGCCATGTCACGCTCCGGTGGCGTGGACACGCGCATCACGATCCGCGGCTTCGGGGCCCGCGGTGCCGGTGACCGCAGCAATGCGGCCACCATGCGCGGCATCCGCGTGATGGTGGACGGCATTCCGGAGACCGAGCCGGATGGCCGCACCAGTCTCGACATCATCGACCTCGCCACCGTCAGTGGGATCGACGTGGTGCGGTCCAACGCTTCGGCGATCTGGGGCAACGCGGCGGGCGGCGTGGTCTCCATCAACACCACGCCGGCTGCCGGCAACCTGTTCGACCTGCGCACCATGGCGGGCAGCTTCGGCCTGCGTCGCGTGGTGGCGCAGACCAGCACCGGCACCGGCGACTCGCGTGCCTACGCCAGCCTGTCGCGCACCGAGTCGGATGGGTGGCGACAGAATTCGGCCGGCGAGCGGTCGCTGCTCAACGCCGGACTCGTCTCGCCGCTCGGCACGCGCACGCGCATCGCGCTGCGGCTGGCCGCCAGCGAGAACACGTTCGGCATTCCGGGGCCGCTCACCTTCGAAAATGCGCTGGCCAATCCGCGCGGGGCCAACGCCACCTACAACACGCGGCGCGAACGGCGCGAGAACCGGGTGATCCGCTTCGGCACCACGCTGGAACGCGCGGTGGGTGACGCGGGCACACTGTCGGTGATGTCGTACGTGACGCCAAAGACGCTGATCCGGTCGGAACGCGGTACCTGGCGCAAGTTCGAGCGCGTGCACGGCGGTGGTGGCATCAATTTCCGGCAGCCGTTGGGTGCACACGCCGTGTTGGTCGGCGCCGACATCCAGCACCAGGATGGGCCAGCGCGTTTCTGGTCGCTCTCGGCCACCGGTGAGCAGGGCACCACGCTGCAGCAGGACAAGAACGAACGCGCCATCACCGCCGGCGTGTTCGTGCAGGACGAGTGGAACGCGACGCCGAAGCTGACCTTCAACCTCGGCGCGCGCCTCGACGGGTTGCGCTACGGACTCACCGATCGCATCACGCCGAAGCTCAACGCCACCCGCAACTACTCGCAGGTGTCGCCGAAGCTTGGTGCCGCGTATCGCCTGTCGTCGAACAACCTGTTCTACGCCAACGTCGGCGCCGGTGTCGAGACGCCGGCCGGCAACGAGACCGATCCCGCCAGTACCTTCGGGCAGGACACCGTGACGGGCATCAGCCCGCTGCTCAACCCGATTCGGTCGCTGACGTACGAAGTGGGCACGCGACGTGTGATGACGAACCTCAATCCGGGCCTCGTTGCGCTTCGCTATGAAGCCGCGGTGTACAACACGGAAGTGCGCGACGAGCTGGTGCCGTATCGCGGCGGACGCTTCTACTTCAGCGCCGGTCGTGCACGACGCCAGGGCGTGGAGCTAGGTGGCGAGATCGAGTTCCAGCAGGGCTTCGCCGTACGCAGCACCGCCACGCTGAGTCGCAATGAATACCTGCAGTACACGGTGGATTCGGTGCACTACGGCAAGCCGGGCAAGTTTGCCGACTACGCCGGCAACGCGATGGTCGGCGTGCCGCGCGCGATGGGGCAGATTGGCGCGCGTTGGGATGCCGGTGCGTCACCGTTCCGCGTGGATGCCGAGATGCAGTACACCGGCAGCTACATGCTGAACGATGCCAACACGGTGGAGCTGCCCTCGGCCACCGTGTTCAACGCCACGTTGTCCATGCGTCGTCCGGCGCCGTTGTTCGCGCGGGTTGGTATCACCGGCTTCGTGCGGGTGGAGAACCTGCTCGACCGTCGTTTCATGACCTCGGGCTTCCTCAACCCCGACGTGGTGGCTGGTCGCCCGGTGGCCTATGAACCGGGGTTGCCGCGGGCCTTCGTGATCTCGCTGGGGCTGGTGCGCCTGTGATCTGAGGCGTCGCACGAAACGGGAGGCGCGCCACGACGGTGGCAGCGATCATCAGGCATCACCGACTTGGAGATCCTGATGACTGCTGCCACCTTGCTGCACATGCCCCTGCTGGAGACCGTCCCGATCGAGCAGACCCGCGCCGAGGCCGCCGTGCTGCGCGCACGCACGCTGCTCGACGATGCGGTGGCGCAGGCGCGCGAAGGCCGTATCCCACTGCAGGAACTGGCCGACGCCGTGGGCATGAGCGCGGCGCACCTGCAGCGGCTGTTCACGTCGATCGTCGGCACCTCACCGTCCGGCTATCTGCGCAGCCGTCGCGCCGAGGAATTCCGGCGCGCGTTGAAGGAAACGCAGACGGTGAGCGCGGCCACCTTCGGCGCCGGCTACGCGGCCTCCAGTCGCGCCTACGCCGACGCCACGCGCTACCTGGGCATGACGCCATCGGTGTACCGTCGCGGTGGGGAAGGGGTGACCATCCGTTGGGCGGCCGCCGATACCCCGCTCGGTCGCCTGGTGATCGGCGCCACTGAGGTCGGGCTCTGCTGGGTGTCGCTGGCCGCCAGTGACGACACGCTGGTCTCCGAGCTGCGCGACGAGTTTCCGCGTGCCAGCATCATCGTCGGCCATGACGAAACGCTGGACGCAATGCTGCAGGCGGTGGTGGCCCGGCTGCAGGGTGAGCGCAGTGCCCCCGACGTGGCGATCGACATGCAGGTGACGGCGTTCCAGCAGCGCGTGCTGGATGCGCTGATCGCGATTCCGTTCGGCGAGACGCGCAGCTACGCGCAGATCGCCGCCGCCATCGGCAAGCCCGGCGCGGCGCGTGCCGTGGCCAACGTCTGTGCCACCAACCGCGTGGCGGTGGTGATTCCCTGTCACCGGGTGATCCATTCCGACGGGTCGATGAGCGGCTATCGCTGGGGCAACCCGATCAAGAAGGCCCTGCTGCAGGCGGAGGGCGCCGTGGTGCCGCGCGGCGATGGTGCACCCCCCGCCGCCGTGCGCCGGCGCCGCGCCTCGTGAGCGTGGCGCTTTCGTGGTCGCGACGCGTGCGCATCGCACTGCCGCGCGACGTGGATGTGCAGTGGACGTTGCGGTACCTGGTGGTGCGCACGGTGGACGCGCTGGAGCGGGTGCAGGGTGATCGCTACCTGCGCAGCGTCCGGATGCACGACACCGGTGCACATGTGCTGCTGGACTTGCAGCATGACGTGGCCGCGCACGCGCTGGTCGCGCGCACACGCCCTGCGTTGCCGCCTGCCGCCATCACGGCGCTGGTGCGTCGCAGCTTCGACCTCGACACCGACCTCGACGCCTTCCGCGCCGTCGCACGGCGCGATGCGCTGCTGCGACCACTGCTCGCCGCGCGACCGTTCCTGCGCCTGCCGCAGCTGCTCGATCCGTTCGAGGGACTGATCCGCGCCGTGCTGGGTCAGCAGGTGAGTGTGGTGGGTGCCAGCACCATGACCGACCGACTGGTGCGCGCCTTCGGCACGCCGCTGGCACCAGTGCATGGCGAGCTGCCGCTGTTCGGCTTTCCCTCGCCGCAAAACCTGGCCGATGCCGGCGCCGACACGTTGCGCACCATCGGACTCACCAACGCCAAGGCCGCCACGTTGCACACCGTGTCGGTTGCGGTGGCGAAAGGCGCGGTGGACCTCGACGCACTGCGCGGCGCGCCCACCGATCAGGCCGAAGCCACGCTGATCGCGCTGCCGGGCATCGGGCCGTGGACCGCGCACTACGTGCGCATGCGCGCGCTGGGCGATCGCGATGCATTCCCCGCCGCTGATCTGGGCGTACTGAAAGCCATGGCGCTGGCCGACGTGCGTCGCCGCGACATCGCGGCACGAGCTGAGGCCTGGCGTCCCTGGCGCGCCTACGCCACGCTCCATCTGTGGGAATCGCTCGGCAAGCGCGACGACGCGCCGCAGGTCAGCGATCCGACCCCGGCGACGGCATCACCACCAGCACCACGCCCAGCAGCGTCACCGCGCCGGCGAGCAGCATCATCGGCGTGATCATCTCGTGCCCGATCCAGGCACCGAGCAGCAGGGCCACGATCGGGTTCACGTAGGCGTAGGTGGCCACGTGCGACGTCTTCGCCACCCGCAGCAGCCACATGTAGGCGGTGAAGCCGAGCAGGCTGCCGAACAGGATGAGGTACCAGAACGCGATCCACGAGCGTGACGAGATCGCGGCGAGGTCCACCTTCGACCATTGCCCGGTGAGCGTGCAGGCCACCAGCAGGATGGAGCCGGCGCTGAGCATCTGCACTGCGCTGCCCATGAACGCGTTGTCGGGACGGGGCACTTCACGCCCAACGACAGACCCGATCGACCACGACATGCAGCCGATCAGCACCAGGCCCATCGCACCGGCATCGAGGCTGCCTGCGGTGCCGCTGAGCGCAGCGCTGAGACTTGGTCCGCCCAGGAGCATCAGCCCCGCCAGCCCCAGCGCGAGGCCCAGCCACTCCTTGAGGATCGGCGCGCGTCCACCCGGGCGTGTGCTGGCCGCCGCCACGATCCAGATCGGTGTGGTGGCCACCACCAGGCTCGCCACACCACTCGGCAGGCGATGCGCCACCAGCGCGATCATTCCGTTGCCGATCACCAGCAGCATGATGCCGCCGATCAGTCCACCCTTCCAATGTTCGCGCCGCGGCGCCGGCACGCCGCGCAGCCGCAGGATCGTGTACAGCGTGACGCCGGCCAGCGAGTGGCGCATCGCCACCAGCGGCCAGGGCGCGATGGTCTCGACGCCGATCTTCATGCCGAGGTAGGTGCTGCCCCAGATCACGTACAGCGCCGCGAACGCCGCCACCAGCAGGATGCGAGGCGGTGGCGTGGGTCGTTCAGCAGCAGGCATGTGGTGAAGGTAATCGCCCTGAAAACGTGTCCCGGTTCAGGGCAGCAGGTCGCTGGCGAACGGCGTCAGGCGCCGTGTCGGCTTGTCGGTGGTGTCGGGTTTTCCGTGCGCCATCAGGAACGGCATCACCTCGGCCGGCGGCAATGGCCGCGAGAACAGGAACCCTTGGCCGTACCGGCATCCGAGTGACGACAGCGCCGCCAGCTGCGCCTCGGTCTCGATCCCCTCGGCCACGATGCGCAGGCCCAGCGACCGGCCGAGTGCGATCACCGCGCTGGCCAGCGCATTGGCGCCGGGGCCGTCCGCCACACCTTCCACGAAGCTGCGGTCGATCTTCAGCACGTCCACCGGGAAGCGGTGCAGGTAGCTGAGTGAGGAATAGCCAGTGCCGAAGTCGTCGATCGCAAGCCGTACGCCGAGCGACTTGAGCGAGGTGAGGATGCCGATCGTCTCCTCGCTGTTGGCCAGCAGCGTGCTCTCGGTCAGCTCCAGCACCAGCTGGTCGCGACGCAGGCCGGCCACACGCAGCGCGTTGGCGACGTCGTCGAGCAGGCGTTCATCGCCGAGCTGACGCGCCGACAGGTTCACGGTGACCGTCACCGGCACCAGGTGCGGCAGCGAGCGACTCCAGTGACGCGCGTGCGCGCAGGCGTGCAGCAGCACCCAGCGACCGATGGCCACGATCAACCCCGACTGCTCGGCGATCGGGATGAAGTCGGCGGGCGCGATACTTCCGCGCAGCGGGTGCTGCCAGCGCACCAGCGTCTCGAAGCTGCTGATGGTGCGCGTCTCGAGGTCCATGATCGGCTGGTACTCGAGGTGTAGCTCGTCACGTTCGATGGCATAGCGAAGATCGGCCAGGACGTCCAGCCGCTCCACCACCTCGGCATGCATGTGCGACTGGAAACGCTCCACCCGCGCCTTGCCGCGTTTCTTGGCCAGGTACATCGCGAGGTCGGCGTTGCGCAGCAGGTCCTCGCCGGTTTCGGTGCCGGTGGTGATCGCGACACCGATGCTGGCGCTGGCGAACGCCTCGCGATCCTCGATCGTGAATGGCCGCGCGAAGGCGCTGGCGATGCGTTCCGCGACGTGCATCGCCTCCTCACCGTCGTCCACGCAGCCTTCCAGCAGCACCGCGAATTCGTCGCCGCCAAGGCGCGCGGCGGTGTCGCCGGCGCGCAGGCAGGCACGCAGGCGATCGGCGCCCTGCGTCAGCAGCGCGTCGCCGGCGGCGTGCCCCAGCGAGTCGTTGATCTGCTTGAAGTCGTCGAGGTCGAGGAACAGCACCGCCGTCCGCTCGGCGTTGCGCGCGGCGCGCAACAGCGTTTGGTCCACGCGGTTGGTGAACAGCGCACGGTTGGCGAGGCCGGTCAGTTCGTCGTGGAAGGCGCGGTGCACCAGCTGCTCCTCCAGCGCCATGCGGTGCGTGATGTCGCGGGTGGTGAGCACCAGGCCAGCGACGGTCGAATCGTCGAGCAGGTTCACCGCCACGTTCTCCACCTTCGCCCAGCTACCGTCCGCGTTCTGCAGGCGCCACTGGCTGGACGAGGCCACGGCGCCAGGGCGCGATGCGTGGAGCAGGAAGGCCAGCATGGGCACCACGTCATCGGGGTGCACCAGCTCACGCAGCGGGCGTCCCTCCACCGCGTCCGGGTGGTAGCCGAATACGTGCGAGATCGCGGGGCTGGCGTAGCGAATGGTGTCGGTGCCGGCGATGATCGTGATGAGGTCAGTGGAATGCTGCACCAGCGAGGCGAAGCGCGTCTCGCTGTCGGCCTTCGCCTCCCGCACCGTCTGCGTCGCGTCCGCGCGCACCACGATCGCCTGCCGGGCGATCACGACGACGGTGATGGTCGCCTTGATCGCGATCAGCACCGCCAGCTCCACCTGCGCGCCGCGCACGGCCGCATCCAGCAGCAGCGCGGCGCCGGCGAAGACGGAGACGAACGGCAACACCGAGTTGCGCAACGTGTCGATGTGCGTTCGCTCCGGCGGTCCGGAGACGCGCGTGGTGTTGCAGCCGATGAGCATGCCGAGGAGCACCAGCAGGGTTCCGGCGCCGTCGAGCAGGGCGGGGATGGTGCCACCCCCGTCGTACGACCACGCGATCGAGGTGCGCGCGAGGAATTGCAGCACCAAGCCGGCGCCGAACGTTGCCAGCCCGACGCGCGAACCGCGGTTCCCGATCCGCACGAACAGTGAGCTGCACGCGATGATCGTCAGCAGCTGCATGCCGGGCAGCAGCAGGCGCGTCGGCGACTCGCGCAACATCACCGCCGCCGCGCTGGATGCGCTGCCATGCCGCAGCACGTACCAGGAGAGCATCGCGCCGAGCAGCAGGCTCACGGCGACGTCGAGCGCGAACGTCAGCCGCTCGGCGGTGGACTGCAGGCGTGAGCGGAAGAGCAGCATGCCGCCCACCGTCGGCAGCGTGGCCAGCAGGTAGAGCAGCGTGGCGGCGGCGGCGAATGGCGCCGGCTCCGGCACGAACGGCGTCACGCCCCAGGCCAGCTGTCCGACCACCTGCAGCAGTTGCCCGACGGCGATCAGGCGCCACGCGCGCCGCGCGATCGGCCAGGTGTCGGCACCGCCCTGCTGCCACGCGACGATAGCGGCGACCAGGCCGCCGAGCACGACCCACACGGTGCCGATGGGTTGCCAGCGTGGCGGGCCCGCCAGCAGCAAGACGCCGCAGACGACGGACAGCACCAGCGCGGCCACCGTGCGGTGCCGGCCCCGCGGGCTCCACTGACGGAATGGGAGGATCTGGCCAGCGGCGGACGGGGGTCGTTCCATCCAGTAGAGGATCGACCGTGCGGCACGCTCGCTGTACCGGGAACCCGGCAGTGCCTCGGCCGCCGGAAACGTGGACGGGACGGATCTCGTAGTATTCAGCATCCGGATCGCGCCTGTCCCGGACCGCACCACCCGCTCCTGGCGCCACGGGGATCTCCGCCGCAATGAAGAAGTCCACCAGTGTGCAGCTGTTGTTCGTGAATTCGATCGTGCTGGGCGTCTCCGGATGCGACTCCGAGCCGCCGCCGGTGGACCCCTGCAACACGACCACCTTCAACGCGCCGGCGTGCGACGCGGCGGTGGCCAACAAGGGGTATCACTACCACGGCGCGTGGATCCCGATGGTCTATCCGAGCCCATACCTCTTTTACTACGCCGGCTACACCCGGGCCCTGAATGCCGGCCGGCCGGTGTTCAGCGCGCCACGTGCGGTATACGAGCCGGCCTACCGCTCGCTCGATGCCCGGGCGCAGTCGTACGCGGCGCGCGTGGCACCCGCGGGAACGCAGCTCTCCGGCGCGCGCATGTCGTCCATCCTGCGCCGGCCGGCGTCGATCGCGCGCAGCCGCTCGGGCTCCACGATGCGGCGCGGCGGCTTCGGGTCGATCGGCCGCGGACGTTCGTCGTTCGGCGGATGATCAGGCGGCGCGCGATCTGGCTGGTGTTGGCGCTGGCCGCCTGCACCAGCCCAGAAGAGCAGGCACGCCAGCGCGAGGCGGCGATGATCGCGCAGGCGCAGGCCGATTCGGTGGCGGAAGCCGACTTCGTGGCCGACTCGCTGGCGCTGGCGGCGTCGATCACGGTGGACACCATCCGAGAGTTGCGGCGGCGGAACACCGAGACGATCAGCGACGATGGCGAGGATGCCGCGGTGGCGATCTTTCAGGCCGTCTCGCCGAAGGGACAGGTGTGCGCGCTGACGGCAGTGCGTTACCAGGCGCTGGCAATCGGCGACACGCTGAGCTGTCAGTGGGGTCCACCGGAATGAAGCGTGTGGTGCACCCGCCGCGCGCCGACTGGCAGAAGAAGGTCGAAGCGCTCGGCCTGGCGTGGCACTCGGCCAAGGGCGCGTACTGGAACGAGTCGGCGTATTACAGCTTCACGATGGACGAAGTGCTCAAGCTGGAGCACGCGACCAACACGCTGCACCGCATGTGCCTCGATGCCGCGCAGCACATCATCGACAACCGGCTCTTCCTGCGCCTGGGCATCCCGGCGCACGTGATCCCCCTGATCGAGGCGGTGTGGGAGCAGGAGCCACCGTCGATCTACGGCCGGTTCGACCTGGCCTACGACGGACTCGGACCACCGAAGCTGCTGGAGTACAACGCCGACACCCCCACGTCGCTGGTGGAAGCCAGCGTGGTGCAGTGGTACTGGCTGCAGGAATCGTTTCCGGCA
>JANMON010000207.1:0-5163 GCA_031369265.1 Gemmatimonadaceae bacterium
GGCGTGTCCACCGGAGGCGCATGAAACGCAGCACGCTTGGGCTGGCGGTTCTGTTCGCGATGGCGCGTGCGGCCCACGCGCAGGTGCTGCCACCGCTCCCGATGCCAGTCAGCAACGCGGCCGTCGCCACCGGCATCGTGGACGGCGAGCGCTGGGTCTTCTCCGTGCTTGGCATCGACGCCGGGAAGCGCTGGACCGGCATCACACGACGCGCCGTGGCATGGCGATCGTCCACCGGGGCATGGCGCGGCATCCCCGACGTGCCCGGCAGCGTCGGTCGGCTCGCCGCAACCGCGCAGGTGGTGCGCGAGCGACTGTTCGTATTCGGTGGGTACACGGTGGATTCCGCAGGTGGCGAACGCTCGTCACCGGCGGTGGACATCTTCGAGCCACGCAGCAGCACGTGGCTGCGTGGCGCCGACATCCCGGTGGCGGTGGATGATGCCGTGAGCGTGGTCTATCGCGACTCGCTGGTGTACGTCATCTCCGGCTGGCACGACACCGGCAACGTGCAACTGGTGCAGGTCTACGACGCGGTGCGCGATGCCTGGTTCGCCGGCACGCCGATTCCCGGGCCGGGTGTCTTCGGCCACACCGGTGGTGTGGCGGGCAACACCATCATCTACATCGATGGCGCGGTGCGACAGGATTCAGTGGTCAAGTACCGCCTGCAGCCACAGACGTGGCTCGGCACCATCGATTCCCGTCAGCCGACGCGGATCACGTGGCGCCCGGGCCCGGCGCATCCCGGCCCCGCACTCTACCGCGCCGGCGCGACGCGCTGCGGCACGCGCATCGTCTTCGCCGGTGGCACCGACAATCCCTACAACTACGACGGCGTGGGCTACGACGGCCGACCCGCGCAACCCAGCCCACGCCTGTTGGCCTTCGACACTCGCGACAACGCCTGGCAATCGCTGCCGCCACTGGCGTCGCCGAGCATGGATCATCGCGGCCTGATCCTGCTCGGCGAGACAGCGTGGACGATCGGCGGCATGCAGGTGGGCCAGCAGGTCACCGCCGCGACGGTGCCGGTCCTGCTGCAACGCTGCGGACGCTAAGCCGCGCGGGACACCGTCATCGCGTCGCCAGCCGCACCGTGACGAACACCGAGCGCGGTGTGAGCACGAAATAATTCGGCTCGCCATCCACCGCGTAGCCGCTGCCGAACCGCTGCGAATTGCCGAGGTTCGTGCCGCGCACCGTGATGTCGTTGCTGCCGAAGGGCACGCGTACCATCGCATCCAGGATCCAGTACGGTGGCAGGGTGAGGTTGCGGTCACCGTCGTTGCGCAGGAAGCTCTCACCCTGGAACCGTGCCTCGCCACCCACGTCAAGCCACCGCGCCACGCGCCAGTCGATGCGCTGCGTGCCAGTGACGGCCGGCGCCAGCAGCGGCGGCACGTTGCGGCGTACCACGCCCGCGTTGCCACCGGTGTTGTCCACGAACTCGCGGATGCGGTTGTGCGCCACCGACCCGATGGTGGTCAGCGTCAGCGATTCACTGGCCTTGGCGCGGATGTCGAACTCCACGCCCTGGCGCACGCTCGCCGCCACGTTGCTGCGCAGCTCCGCGCCCAGCGGTGACAATGCCCCGATGCGCGCGATCTCGTTGCGGAAGTCCATGCGGAACACGTTCACCTCCAGCTGCACGTCGTTCTGGCGGAAGCGCAGGCCGAACTCGGTGTCCGTCACGCGCTCCGGCTTCACGTTGCGCAGGCCGCCCAGGTCGTCCAGCGTGCTGCGGCTCACATCGTCATTCCCCGACAGCATGTCGCTGCGCGTCGGCTCACGCGTGGTGCGGCCCACCGATGCGAACAGTTCCGCATTCGGTCGCGCCTTCCACGTCACGCCGACTTTCGGATTGAGGAATGTCCACGACACCGACGGTTCGGCGTCACCGAAGCCGGCGGCGGAATCGGGCTGGTAGCGGAACAGGGCGCGGCGCACCTGCAGATCCGTGAAGAGCGTCACCGGCCCGCGGTCGAGCGCCAGCTTGGTGAAGACACTCGCATCACGCTTGCGACCCGTGTTGAAGTAGTCGGGTGTGGTGCGCGCGTTGGAGTAATACGCGTAGTGATCACGGCCGTAGGTGTTGGCATTCACGCCAGTGCTCAGGCGCATGCCCTCGCGCTCCACGTTCACGGCACTCGTGACGCCGTACCAGGCGAAGTCGAGCGCGAAGTTCGCCACCGTGACTGGATCGAAGCGTACGTCGTAATTGCCCTCCGCGCTGATGCGATAGAGCGTCGAGGCGTACTGCACGCGCGGCGTGAGCTGTCGGGTATGCGACAGGGCCACCAGTGCCTGGCTGAACCGATCCTGCTCTTCCGGCGTGAGCGGGTTGATGCGGCGGTCGCCTTCCAGCTGACGCAACGGCACCGCGAGATACGACAGCGTGTCCTTCAGCCGTCCACCCAGCACCATCAGCTTGACGATGTCGCGCGAGCCGAGCCAGGCCACCTGCGCCAGTCCCGACAGCCCTTCCACGCCGGCATTGCGGCGATAGCTGTTGGTGCGCAACGCCGAGAGCCGGATCGACGACGCGAAGCCGCCCTGCGTGAGTCCCGTGTTGCCCTCCACCATCAGGCGCTGCGCGCCGTACGATCCCGCCTGCACCTCGGCGGCGACCATCGGCTGCACGCCGAGCACCGGCTTGGTCTCGAAGTTGATCGACCCGGCGAAGGAGGCAGTGCCGGTGCCGGTGGTGCCCACGCCACGCTGCACCTGCACCGACTGCATGCTGCTGGCGAGGTCGGCGAAGTTCGCGAAGTAGAACACCTGGTCCTCGGGATCGTTGAGCGGGATGCCGTCGATCGAGAGGTTGATGCGCGACTGGTCGATGCCGCGCAGCCGCAGGTAGCTGTAACCCCAGTTGGTGCCCGATTCGCTATGCGCAGTGAGCGACGGGGTGGTGCCCAGCAGCATCATCGGCACGTCCTGCGCGAAGCTGCGGCGTTCGATGGTGCGGGTGCCCACGGTCGTCTGGGCGATCGGGGCGGAGCCGTTGGCGCGCACGGCGCGTACGATCACGCCTTCGAGCGAGCGGGCGCGCGCCAGGCTGTCCTGCCGGGCGGTGTCGGCTCGCGTGGTGGTGGGCTGTTGAGCGTCGGCGGTGCCGACGGCGAACGCGAGCGCGGCAAAAGCCGCGGCGGCGTGTCTGTGCATGCGTGACTCCCTACGCCGGTATGACCCGGATCAGGTTCTGCGGGACTCTCTCAGCCGTCGCGCCAGAAGCGGCGCGGGGCACCCCGGTCTATGTGAGCGGAAACGTAACGCGGCAGGCCCACGAACCCAACCGCGTGCGAGGTCATGCATCAGGCGTCGATACCTTGTATCGATGCGCGTACCAGTCGGCACACCCGTGCTGGTGGTTGCCACCGCGTTCACCCACTCCATCTCGTCGTCATGCTGCTGCCGGCTTTACGTCCGCGTTCCACCTCCGCGCTTCTCGTCACGGTCACCGCGCTTTCGCTGGTCGCCTGCGGTGACGGCGACGCCGCGCCCGCCGATACCACCGTCTCCGCATCGCCGGCCTCCGCTGTCACACGCACGCCGGGTGCCGTCACCCCGCCTGTTGCCGCCACCGCCGACAGCGGTTTGCTGGCGGGCCGCACCGCGATGGACCAGCGCTCCTTCGCGGCCGCCATCCGCGCCGGGAACGCCAGCGCAGCCGCCTGGCCGCGGCGCGAGGCGGCGCCGGGCGCGCTGCTGCCGGGTCGGCGCATCATCGCCTACTACGGCAATCCGCACTCCAAGAAGATGGGCGTCATCGGCGAGTATCCCGAAACCGAGATGCTGGGCATGCTGGATCGCACCGTGCGCGAGTGGAATGCCGCCGATCCGTCCACACCGGTGCTGCCGGCGATTCACCTGGTGACGGTGGTGGCGCAGGGCGCACCCGGCGGTGATCGCATGTGGCGTCGCCGTGAGGATTCGTCGATGATCGAGCGCACCTATCGCTGGGCGCAGAGCCGCAAGGGCGTGCTCTTCCTCGACATCCAGGCCTCGCACAGCACACTGCAGCAGGAGTTGCCGCCGCTGCTTCCGTACCTCGAGCGCCCCGACGTGCACCTCGGGATCGATCCCGAGTTCTACATGCACCACGACAAGGAAGGGGTGCGACCGAGCGCGAAGATCGGCCAGATGAAGGCCGCCGACATCAACTATGTCATCCAGACGCTGGATCGGCTGGTGACGGCGAAGAAGCTGCCGCCGAAGGTGCTGGTGGTGCATCGCTTCACGCGGCTGATGGTGCCGGACGCCGAGAATATCCGGCCCACCCGCAACGTGCAGGTGGTGATGCACATGGACGGCTGGGGTCCACCATGGCTCAAGTTCGATTCGTACAATCACTACGTGGTGCAGCATCCGGTGGACTTCACCGGCTTCAAGCTCTTCTACCACAACGACACCAAGAAGGGCGATCCGCTGCTCACCCCGCGCGAACTGCTGCAGCTGTCGCCGAAGCTGTCGTACATCCAGTACCTGTGAGGACGTGAACGACGGGGGGGCGCGCCGCGTAGCGGAAGTGGCGCGCTGCCGTGGCTGGCTGTCTTGCGGCCGACGTGCTGTCGCGGCAGCCTTCGCCCGGTGGCGACGCACGTCACCGTCGGCCCTCCCCAGCCCAGCCCGCACATGCCCCGTCTTCGTCCGTTCGCCCTGCTGGCCCTGCTCGGCGCGGCGGCGCTGCCCGTCGCGGCGCAGGACACCCCCACCGAGCGTGAAGCCGCGCGCGACGTGATCGCCAAGATGGCCACGCTGCAGCAGACGGTCGATGTCACCGGATGGACGGCGCGCCTCTCGGCACCAAACGCCGTACGCGATCGCATCGCCGCCCGTGCCAAAGCCTTGATGGATGGCGAGCTGCTCGCGATGGCGGACGACATCACGAAGCACCCGGAGATCGGCTTCCAGGAGACGCGGTCGGTGAAGATCCTCACCGACTGGCTGACGGCGCACGACTTCGAGGTCACGATGGGGTCCGGTGGCTTCCCGACTGCGTTCGTTGCGAAACACCGGAAGACACAGGGTGGACCGGTGCTCGGCATCGTGGTGGAGTACGATGCGCTGCGCGGCACCAACGGCAACTTCCACGGCGACCAGCACAGCACGCAGGGCCCGGTGGGTCTGGCGGCCGCACAGGCGATCGCCGAGTGGCTG
>JANMON010000251.1:0-5243 GCA_031369265.1 Gemmatimonadaceae bacterium
GGGGCATGGTGGGGCCGTTGAATGTGGCCGTGCTGGAGCGGGCCTCGGGGGCCCCGGGGGCACGGCGGGGCGGCACCGCCCACGAGGCCGCCGCCGCCCACGCCGCCAACTGGCTGCGGGCGCTGCGGGCCGATGCCTCGGAACGGTTCGTGGCCATCCTGTCCGAGAAGCCGGCAGGTGCCCGCGGCGGGTTTTCCGACGCGCTCGACGCGCTGGAGGGCATTCTGCACGATCGGCTGCGTCCTGCGGTCGAGTCCGGTTCACTGGCGGCCGTCCCCCTGACGCGGGCGCAGGACGCCATCGACGCCGCCCGCGAGCGCGCGGGCCACAACGTGAACCCCGCCCTGATCACCGCAGACCTGCTGCGCGACCTGCACCAGTTGGGAGTAAACGGATGAATCAGGCCGAGCTGAGCCACGTGGACGCCTCTGGAACCGCCCGCATGGTGGACGTGTCCAACAAGGCAGAGACCGCCAGAGTGGCGGTGGCGACTGGAGCAATCCGGATGGCCCAGGCTACCTTTGACCTCATCCAGCGGCAGGCCTTGCCGAAGGGTGACGTGCTGACGGTGGCAAGGATTGCCGGAATTCAGGCTGCGAAACGGACCTCGGACCTGATTCCCCTCTGCCATCCGCTGGCCCTGCGTGGTGTAGATATTGCACTCGAGATGGACCAGGATCTGCCCGGTGTTCGTGCCTCCGCGCAAGTGCGCACGGTGGGGCCGACAGGGGTGGAGATGGAAGCGATGGCGGCGGTCGCGGTCGCGCTGTTGACGGTGTACGACATGGCCAAGGCGGTCGATCGGGACATGGTCCTGACCGACATCCAGGTCGAAGCGAAAGACGGAGGGCGCTCAGGTTCCTGGCGCCGTTCGCCACCCGGGGGCGAGATCGCGCCGTAAGGCGAGTTGCCGCTTCCTTGATCAGCGATGCGTTTCGCCGGCAGACTGGCGGAGTGTTTCGCGCCACTGGCGCTGACGCGTCGGAGCAAATCGAGCCATGGCTTCGAGTCCTCCGATGTGGCGCGCCCCTGACGCGAGGTCAGCACAGAAATGCACGATTTGAGAGGCACGTACGTTCATCGCGGTGATGCCGAGCGACTCCGTCGCCGGGTCCGCCGTTGGATCATTGCTGCAGGAGCGGTCGTCGTTGCACTGGCCGCCGGACGCCGTCCGGTGGTGCTTGATGCCCGGGCCGACACCGCCCGTGTGTCATCCGCCTCGGTGGCGCGGGTGGCCACCATCGGCGATCGGCTGCAGGCCGCCGAGACGGCTCGCAAGGCCACCCAGCGCCTCCAGCGCTGGAACCGGATCTACAGCTTCTCCCGCCGTTGGATGGTGGACACCGAGCTGTCCCGCGCCATCTACGACGCCGCACTTGATGCCGGAATCGACCCGGAGCTTGGCTTCCGGCTCGTCAATGTCGAGAGCCAGTTCAAGGAGAAGGCGACCAGCACCGTCGGTGCGGCCGGCCTGACCCAGGTCATGCTCCCCACCGCGCGGTACTACGACCCGACGATCACCAAGGAAAAGCTCTACCAGCGTGAGACCAATCTCCGGATCGGTTTCCACTACCTGCGCGACCTCATCGACGAGCGGCGCGGCAACGTGAAGCTGGCCCTCCTCACCTACAACCGCGGCGGGCTGGCGGTCGAGACCGAATTGTCGCTGGGCCTCGATCCTTCGAACGGCTACGACCGGAAGGTCATGCGCGGCTACAGCGGTTCGGCGCGAGTCCGCGCCGTCTCGGCGGCGACGGTCCGCTCCGAAGACTGAGTCACGGGGCACCAGACTGGCCGAACGACAAACAGACGGGCGCATCCTCGCGGACTGCGCCCGTCTGTTGCATTTACCAGAGCCCTGCCCGTTGCGCGCGCGTGGCAGAGGTGCGGCGACAGCCCCTTTTCTGCCCGCCTGTAGTCGTTCCGCGTCAGCGGCTGGCGGTCTTCGACTTCGGCTTCTTGGCGGGGGCAGCCCGCTGCGCGCCAGTGTTCGCGCGGCGCGTCGTGGCCGAGCGACGGGTGCTCCGGGCGGCCGATTTCGGCTTGCCTGCCCGCGTCGACGCCCGGGCTGACGCCGATCTCGGCGCCGCACAGCTCCGTACCGTCTTCCGCTTGCCCTTGACCGTCACCACCCGCGACGTGCAGCGCTGACCGGCGCTGGCCGAGGCTCGATTCCGGGCCGCTGAGCGCCGTGCCGCCAGGACCGCGCCCCGGGATGGGCGCCGTACCACCAGCACCTGCCCTGCCCGCACGCGCGATCCCTTGATGCGGTTCAACGACCGGAGCTGCGCCACCGAGACCCCGCTCCGGCGGGCCACGCCCGCCAGTGTCTCGCCGGAGCGAACCCGCACCCGCTTGGCCACCAGCGCCCCACTCGACGAGCCATAGCGCGCGATCGACGGATCGGGCACATCCCGAGCTCCCGCCACCGTCATGGCGCTCGGAATGCGCAGCATCGTGCCGGCGCGGATCCGACCACGTCGGTCGAGCGACAGCTTCGGATTCACCCAGCGCAGCGCCTTCACCGGAATCCCCGCTTCGTCGGCGATGGCCTGCGCGCTGCGCGTGGTCTCCAGTCGCTGCTCCGACCAGGCGGAACGCTCCTCGAGCGGCAGCGACGCGAAGGCGGCGGCGAACTCCGGCGCCTTCCCCACCGGCACCCGCACCTCCGACTCCGCGTCCGGTGGCGTCGCCCCGCGCAGGAAGTGGGGGTTCAGCTCCGTCACCACCTCCAGCGGCACACCGGCCGCCTTGGCGACTGCCGCCAGCGGCGTGCCCGCCGGCACCGTCACCGAGTCGTATTCGAACACCGGCAGCGTGTCCACGCGCAGCCCGTACCGCGCCGGCTCCTTCGCCACCATCGCCGCCGCGATCAGCTTCGGCACGTACGCCTTCGTCTCACTCGGCAGGTAGCGTTGCTCGGCCAGAGCGAAGAAGCGATCCTCGCCCTCGGAGCCATCCATCTCCTCAGAGAACCGCTTCAGCCCCCGCGACACGCGACCCGGGCCGCCATTGTAGGCCGCGGCGGCCAGGTACCAGCTGCCGTACGCATCGTGCAAGTCGGTCAGGAAGTCGATCGCACCTTCTGTCGCGCGCATCGGGTCGCGCCGCTCGTCCACCCACCAGTCCACACGCATGCCGATGCCGCGCGCGGTGGGGGCCATGAACTGCCACATCCCCACTGCTGCCGCGCGCGAATAGGCGTGCGGCATGTAGCTGCTTTCGATCAGTGCCAGGTACGTCATGTCCTCCGGCAGTCCCGACGCGCGGAACTTGCGGCGCAGCATCGCATCGAACCGCGTGCCGCGGCTCATGCTGCGCTCCATGTACTCACGCGCGCGGCCGGTGAAGATGCCGATGTACTGCGCCACCATCTCGTGCGTCTCGTAACTGCGGACGTCGATGTCCCATGTGGCGCGCGCCGCATCGCCCTCCATCGGACCGCTGGCCCCGGGTGCCGCCGACGCACCGGCGAAGATCGCCTCGGCGCGCTGCACCACTTCCGAATCAGAGACCGGTGTCGTGGCCGTCGTATCGGCTCGCGCGAACACCGATGCGGTGATGCCAGCCGGCGCGGGCACCGGGTCGGGAGTCGGCGCCGGCCTGGGCGCTCGTGACGCACAGCCGGAGGCCAGCAGCAGGACCGCGATCGATTGGTGGGGACGCAGCACAGTCAGCGGGTCAGAGGCGGAAATTCATGGCCAGCAGTCGAGTCTAGCAGTCACCACCGGGGGGCGAAACCGACCTGTGCCCGGGGATTTCCGTGTCGCCTGACCGGATGATCGTCTACCGAAGGCTGTACACCATCGCGGCAGGCTGGGGCGGCGTGCCATGGTTGCCTCCGAAGACGACGGAGCGTAGCCTCGCGTCATGCGCCAGACCTGCCGTGCCCTCAGTGTCGTCACCATCGCGGCAATCCTCGCCGCCTGCGCCGGACGACCCACCGGCGGCCCATCCGAGCCCGCGTCAGGCGATCCGGTGGCAGTCATCCAAGCTCGGGCCGCCCGCACCGCAGGCGCCACGGTACGCGTCGTCGCGGCACGACTCGACGGGCGCGGTCCGCGCATCCTGCTCAACGCCGACTCCCTGGTGCACGCCGCCAGCACCATGAAGGTGCCGGTGATGATCGCTCTGGCGCAGGCTGCCGACCGCGGCGCGCTCCGGCTCGACGACGCGGTGCCGCTCACCAACCGCTTCGCATCGATCGTGGATGGGTCACCCTACACGCTGAGCCGCAGCGATGACTCCGACGATGCGGTGTATGCACGCGTCGGCGAACGGGTGCCGATCCGCTGGCTCGCCACGCGCATGATCACGCACTCGAGCAACCTCGCCACCAACACGCTGCTGACCGTCGTGCGCGCCGATTCGGTGACCGCACTCACGCGCGCACTCGGCACCACGCGTATGCTGGTGCGTCGTGGGGTGGAGGACACGCCGGCATTCAACGCGGGGCTCAACAACGTGACCACCGCCAATGACCTCGCGGCGCTGCTGGTCGCGATCGCCAGCGATCGCGCCGCCTCGCCGCAGGGCTGCGCCTGGATGCGCGACGTGCTCTTCGCGCAGTTCTTCAATTCGGCGATTCCGGCTGGCCTGCCACCCGGAACGCGTGTCGCGCACAAGACCGGCGACATCACGCGCGTGGAGCACGATGCGGCGCTGGTGTATCCCGCGCGCGGCAATCCCTACGTGTTGGTGGTGCTCACCAGCGGCATCGAGAAGCAGGCCGAGGCTCGCACGCTGATTGCCGACATCGCTCGCCTCGTCCATCCCGTGATGCAGCGCTGATCGGCAGCGCGCGGGCTGGCTACCAGAGCCGCAGCAATCCCGCCGTCAGCAGAGCAATGGCCTGACCGGCGATCACATCCAGCGGATAGTGCACGCCGAGCGCCACGCGACTGTAACCCACCAGCACGGCGATCGGCAGCAGCCAGATGCCCAGCGAAGGGAAGGTCAGCGCGTACATCGCCGCCACCGCCATCGCCGCCGCCGAGTGACCACTCGGGAAGCTGAAGCGGTCCGGTGCCTCGATCACGGTCACGCCGCGGATCGTGTCGGCCGGGCGCGCACGACTGACGCTGCGCTTGATGATCTGCGAAATCAGGAACGCCACCAGCAGCGCCACCGATGTATGGGCGGCCGCGAAACGCGTGCGCGGAATGGTGAGCCCGATCAGGCAGGCCGCAATCGTGACCCGTGCGCCGCCAACATGCGTCATCGTGAGCCAGAAATTCCGCCAG
>JANMON010000286.1:0-4627 GCA_031369265.1 Gemmatimonadaceae bacterium
GTCCTGCTCCGCAACGCCTTCGTGCGCCGCGATCTCGGCGATCATCTCGCGCATCAGCGCCTGCTCGGCCGACGCAGGCGGCGGCCCTCTCACGATGACCTGCGCGGCCTGCTCCGCCGTCAGGCCCTTCGTCATCTGCGCCAGCGTGTCACCATAGTACGGGAAGCGGATGTGATCGTCGGGGAGCGGATTGGTCAGGCCGTTCGCCTCGAGCCCCTTCTCCCACGCCTCGATCCACTCCTTCTTCAGATTCGCCGCATCCTTTTCCTGCTGCGCGCGTCCATGTACGAAGATGAGTTGACGCATCAGTCTATCTGTCCGCTCTGAAGGGTGTCCCGCAATATGCCGGCACCGGCCGGCGTGATGTGCGTCCACAACGCCGGACGCAGGTGTGCACGAAGTTCGCCCAGGCGTCCACGCAGCGTGACGTCGAATGCCGACAACAGGCTCCACCCCTGCGCGAGCATCGGCAGGCACGGAAAGAGACCGGGCCCGGGCGCGGCTTGCTCATCGGCCAGTGCGTCGGCAAGCATCGCGAGATCGAAGATGCGCACGCCAAGCTCGCGCACGGTCTGCTCGTGCAGCTTGGTGATCTCGGCACGCATGCGGCGGTCGTGCAGCGCCCACGCCGCGTACACGCTGAGCGCCGGATCGAGACCGGCGGCACGCCCCAACCCCTCGAGCAGCGCGGTGCCCTGCGTCGGCGCGTCGAGGCGGAAGGCGCCGAGTGAGCTGGCCGCCGCGATGATGTCCCGCAGGCGCGTGTTCTCGCCACGCCGCGCCAGCCAGGCCTGGCCACGCGCCGTGTTCAGCGAGGGTTCGAATGCGACATCGCGCAGGCGGCCATCTTCGATGGTGAGCGCGGTGATGTGATCCTGCAGCGCCGGCACCACCACCGCTGATCCATCGGCGAGCTGCACGAACACGTTGGTCGCCACGTGGCCGTGCTCGAGGCTGACCTGGATCACATCACCCAGATGTCCGATCGACACCCGGGCGTGCGGGGCGTACGTGTCGGCGAGCGCGGCCCCACGCACCTTGATCCCGCACTGTGTCTCGAAATGATCAGGACCGAATGCCACACCGGTACGAGCGAGCGTGTGGTCCAGGACGGACTCACGCGCTTCAGCGCTGCGAGTGCCGCCGCGCCGCTTCTCACCCTGTGGCGTGCCCTGTGGGTCGAGGGCGGTCTGCAGCTGCGCGCTCGCATCACTGAGCAGGTCGGTTGGACGGGAACCTGCGCGCACCATCGACGGTGGCGGAAGTTCGTCATCGCTACGACAGGCGAGGGTTGCGAGCTCTGCAGGGTCCGGCGTGACCGGTGAACGGCGGCCAGACCTCGTGCCTCTGGTGAGGGGCTCGGCCGCTGACGGCGCGACCGCCGGTGCGGGCGACGGTGGCGCCGCCGCCGCGTCGGGCACCATCGAGATCCAGGCGTCGGGCCGCGATTCCACCCGGGCGTCGGGTTGTTGCGTGATGCCGCTGGGCATGGACAGCGTGGACAGGAACGAAGGCACCGCTACGCCGAGGTGATCCTTGAGCGGCCATGGCCGCACAACCGCGCTGCCGTCCGCCTGCGGCTCGAGCAGCTTCGGTACGCGGCCGTGCAATGCGTCCAGCAGCACCGTGGTGTACGCGGCGCGGTAGCCCGCGGCAGCGTCGGCCACCGACTTCACCTCGAGCGCCGGATCGCCGACGAGTGTGGCGAAGAACTGGTCGACCGGCTTCTCCTGACCCTGCCGACGGTTGTTGGGAAAGATTTCTCCCCCACTGACACTTTGCGCCTGGATCGTGTCGGCAGCGGTGCGGCAGGCGTCGGAGATGAACACGACATGCCCGATACCGGCATACCGTGCCAGCTCGTGGCTTCCGCGCAGGTTCACCGCAGCGCCCGGATCGTCGGGAGCGCGCGACAGCAGCCACTGTTCGTACAGTCCCGTGTTGATGCCGTGGCCGGAGAAGTACACGATCAACTGCTCCACGTACCCGAGCTTCGCGATCTTGTCGACGGCGTCGAAGAGCCGATCACGAGAGACGCTCGACTTCGCGTCGGTGATCAGCTTGACGCACGCCGCCGGAATCTTCTGGTGCCCACGCGCCCAGTCGTGCATCGCCTGTGCGCCGTCCAGGGCGGCCTGCAGCTCGGGCAGGCCACCCGTCTTCTTCACGCCGATGGCGATCAGTGCTCGTTGCATGCGGATGTGTCGGGTTGGAGCATCAGGACAGCTGCAGACGTGCGCCATGCGGAATCGGCGTGACGGTCGGCTCCCGCGCCGTCTTCAGGTCGAGCATGGCGAGAAAGCGCGGGCGTTCCTCGACGGTGAAGCACTCCCGACCTTCATGGATCGCATCGGCGAAACTCGAGCGGCGTGTGTGAGGGGGAGGAAAGCGTGCTCGACTACCTGATTCGTATTTGGAACCAACGTGCGGCAAAGAACGCGCGCATGCAATACGGCGCAAGCACGGTCGAGGCTGTCGCTCAGCTATTGGCGAAGCGACCGCTGCGACGGCATTAGCGGACTCTACCCTATGTTTCACGGCGCTGCCTTAACGGCCGTGATCGTCTCTACGAGAGAGTGTCGTCGCTAATTCCGCACGGGGAACCGCGCCGGGGAGAGGGGCGGTGAGGTGGTGTAGTGCGAGGCCAGCGCGGTTTGGCCCAACGCTTCATGCGACCGCTCGTCGCTATGCTCGCGCCGGAACGCATCGAAGTTCCGCAACTGTGCGGTACAGGACGGTCGCACCGGCATATCGTTCTGGTGCGTTACATCTTCGAACCTGCAAGTGAGGAGGCTTCCAGAATGCGCGTGGCGAATCGATTCCAGTTGGGCGGCGACGTCAGTCGAGCTATCGTCGAGGCGAAAAGTGCGTGGCAGACTGGGAATCGCGATGGATACCTTAAGCCGCACGTTGGCCATGAACTTGCGACCGTGGTTCGAAGAGGACCTGGCTCTCAGTTATGGGAGTGCTACGTGGGTCGCGCGCACGTTGGTGACCCAAAGCGCGCAGGGCGACGCCGTCTCGTTCTGTGGATAGACTCTGGACAGATAAAGCGACTGTTCTTTTCCGATGGTCACTATGAGTCCGACTCTTGGTCCGAAATTACAGGCTAAGGCAGACACGTCGCATGAGACGTTTCGCGATTCGTACGTGACAGCAGCTTGTGGCCGGTGTTGATCTCGGGGCTCTTTGCTTGCTTCGCGATCGAAGCACAGGCGAAGGGGTGACGACCTGCCACGTTCGCTCAGCGATGGACGCAATTTGTGTGATCAGGACGGGCGTTCGTTCGTCGCCGTAGGAGGATCAGTTCGCGTCAGGCACATGCCACCGGAATCAGCTTCATCTACCGTGCTTGGAGGTGGTCCGTGAAGATCCCGAAGTTCCGCTGGATCCTGCCGGTAGTCGCGCTGGGGGCTGCTCTCCCGGCATTCGGTCAGGATCAACAGGCAGTGTCATGTGTGCCAGTGAGCGAACGAGCAGGCCGGGAATTCGGCTGCTACATCATCGCGCATCAACCGGTGGGTCGACTGAACGCCTCCGCGGTGTTCTGGCATCTGGACCGCTATCCATCACGCGCGGTTGCCGAAGCGGCCAAGGGATCGACTGGCATCGTCGTGGAATCATTCGGCGGCACCTGGCTGTTGACGATCGGCGAGGCGCAGTGGAAGGCGCCGGGCGGCGAGCGAGTAGCCACGATCGGCCCGCTGCAGGTGGAGGCCAACGCGTCATACGCAGCGCAGTACATGGAAGCAACTTTCCAGCCCGGCATGAAGTCAGCCGTCCACCGGCACTCTGGTCCTGAGGCCTGGTATACCCTGAGCGGTGAGACGTGCCTCGAGACGCCCGACGGCACGACGGTTGGTCGCGCTGGTGGCGCGCATGTCATCGTGCCGCATGGGCCACCGATGGAACTGACGGCCACCGGAACCGTCGTGCGGCGTGCACTCGTGCTGATCCTTCACGACTCGTCGCAACCGCCAACCAGCCGCGAGTCGACCTGGGTGCCAAAAGGGCTCTGTCGCTGATTGCTCAAGCGCTTCGGAAGACGCCAAGCCGCTTCTGCGAGGCTGCGGCTCGACAGATCATCCAGGTGAGCGCGGCCACGCGCGCTGAGCCCCCCGCGTTCCCCGCGCCCCCGCGTGAACACTTTTCGTTCGCGCGACGACCCGATCACTGCGCGACGTAGATCTCCGGCATCCGCCGCTTCAACACTTCCAGCTTCGGGGATACCCTATCGTCTGGGACTTCCCGGGCTCTGTCTGAGTTGGCGAATCGTGGGACGTGGGGTGCGCCATAAGTCGTGTTGCTGCTTCCACTTGGCCGGTAATCGTTGAGCTGTAGCGGTATCACGCATCGAAATCGGCGGCACGATGACGCTTGCTGGTGATGGCCGCAAGCATGGCTGGGTTGGGCGGGATGACGTTCTGGCACGCCATACGCCAATGGCGTATACTCCCTGATGCGCTTCGTCGAGACGCCCATCTTCACCGCAAGCCTGCGGAAGCATCTCGACGATGAGGCGTACCGCGCGCTCCAGCTCGCTCTTGTTCTGCGTCCAGAGCAGGGGGCGCTCATTCGTGGTGGTGCGGGTCTGCGCAAGCTGCGCTGGGGCGCGGATGGGCGCGGG
>JANMON010000288.1:0-3464 GCA_031369265.1 Gemmatimonadaceae bacterium
CCGCCGAGGCCGATGCCGAGGTAGTGTCCGGAGACGAACAACAGCGTGGCGACGAAGCCGACTGTCCCCGAGATCACGCTGAAGACAGTCAGCGTGCGCTGCTCGCCGCGCCGCTGCGCCAACGCCAGACCGTAGACGATCATCGCAATGTTTCCGGCCACGAAATTCAGGCCGGCGCCGAGGACGTGCCGTGCATTGTCGGTGTTCTCTGGATACACACCGACCACGAACACGCCAAGGCCCGCGAGGACGAACAGGCCGCGCGCCAGTGCGCGCACCCACCCTGCCGGAAAGGCGTCACGCGTCAGCACGGCACCGAGCACCATCGTCACGCCGAGCATCATGAACGAGGCATTCATCGCCAGGTGCCAGGGCGAGCAGACCAGGTGTGTACTGCCCGCCGGGTAGGCGCCGCAGGCGGTGTTCCCGAGATCACTGATGTAGTCCGACCGGAGGCTGAACGGTCGCGTCCAGGCGGTGGCGACGACGATCTGGGTCACGAAGAACTGCACCGCCAGTACCCAGGTCATGGCGCCGGTGCGGACTGATGTGCGGGCAGTGTCAGGCATGGACGCAGTGGGACGGGGGCGACGGGTGGAGGCAGCGGGACCTGCCACGATACGTCGGTGCAGCGCCGACCGGATGCGGCGAGCGTCCCCCGGTGCCAGCGCCGCGCCCACCCGGGCCGTACACTCCGGCACGCACCATCCCCATTCCCGCTCATCCGTCGAGCCATGTCCTTCATCACACCTCCTGCGATCCGTCGCACGCTGCTGGCCAGCCTCTGCGCCGCCGGGGCGTTGCCGGCGCAGTCCGCCACGCCCCGGGCCATGACCCTGCGCGACTGGTATCGCGTGACCACCGTCAGCCAGCCGGCGGTGAGCCCCAGTGGCAAACACGTCGCGTTCACCGTCACCACCGTCCGCGAGACGGAGAACAAGCGCCATCAGGAAGTGTGGGTGGCCCCGACCGACGGTGGTGCGCCGCAACGCTGGACGTCGCCGGGCTACGAGAGCAGCAACCCGCGCTGGTCGCCCGATGGCTCGCACCTGCTGTTCAACTCGCAGCGGCCGCAAGGCAAGGGCAACACGTGGGTGATCCGCGTCGATGCCCCCGGCGGCGAGGCGATGCAGATGCCGTCGATGCCGTCCAATGGCAGCATGCCGAAGGACGGCACGTTCGCGGTCTGGGCCGAGCCGATGGCGGCCGACACGACGCCGATCCGCGACGGCTACGCCCGCATGCCGGCGCTGGCACGGCCGCCGTTCGAGGCGATCACGATGCCGGCCGATCCGGCGCGCTTCGATGGTCGCCACTTCACCGACATGAACTTCAAGTCGAACGCGACCGGTTTCGTGGCCAGCCGCCGCACCGCACGCACGTGGCGGCCGGCGCAGCTCTGGAAGCAGGCCATCGGCGACACGGCCAAGGTGCAGCTCACCCGCGCCGCGTACTCGCATCGCGGCGCAGTGGTCTCGCCCGACGGGCAGTGGGTGGCCTTCATCGCCGATGCGAAGTTGCGCCCCGACAGCGTGGTGGACTTCGAGCGTGACTCGCTGGGCAGGCTGCCGTACGACAAGGTGCGTGACGAGGCCGAACGCAACGACGCCGACATCTACGTGATGCCGCTCGCCGGCGGCACGCCGCGCAAGGTGGCCGACTGGATGGGCGCCGAGTCGGATCTGGAATGGTCAGCCGACGGCAAGCAGCTGGCGTTCATCGGCCGTCCGGCGCGGGCGAAGTCGGCCCGCATCTACGTGATCGACGTCACCGGTGGCGCGCCGAAGAACCTGCTCGGCACCTGGCAGTACGAGCCCGACGCGATCACCTGGATGTCGAACGGCACGCTGCGTTTCGCGGCCACGATCGGCGGTCGCGCCGCGATCCTCGATGCGGACATGAACGGTGGCGCGCCGAAGGAGCTGGTCGGCGGACGCCGTCGCGCCACCAGCCCGTCGATGAACGCGGCGGGCACCGTGATGGCGTATGTGTCCACCTCGATGACGAAGCCGACGGAGCTGTTCCTGGCTGATGGCAACGGTGGCAACGAGCGCCAGGTCACGCACTTCAACGATGCACTGAATTCCGAAGTGGCGTGGAGTGACGCCGAACGCTTCACCTATCGCAGCGTGGGCAACCTGGAGATCGAAGGCTGGCTGATGAAGCCGTACGGCTACGTGGCGGGCAAGAAGTATCCGGTGGTGCTCTACATCCACGGCGGCCCGCACTCGCAGTACAACGAAGGGTGGTTCGACGAATTCCAGAACCTGGCGGCGCAGGGCATCGCGGTGCTCTTCACCAACCCGCGCGGATCGAGCGGCTACGGTGCGGACTTCACGTACAGCACCCGCGGCCGCTGGGGCCTGGAGGATTACGACGACCTGATGAAGGCGGTGGACATCATCGCCAAGCGCGCCGACATCGACAGCACCAAGATGGGTGCCAGCGGCGGCAGCTACGGTGGTTTCATGACCACCTGGATCGCCACCAAGACCAATCGCTTCGCCGCCATCCAGACCGACCGCACCATCACCGACTGGACGTACTGGTACGGCGCCAGCGATGCACAGGGCCTCACCGAGTACGAGTTCTTCGGCAAGCCGTGGGACAACCAGGCGCTCTACGATCGCCTGTCGCCGATCCGCTACGTGAAGAACGTGAAGACGCCGATGCTGCTGGTGCAGAGCGAAGACGACTTCCGCACCGCGATGGGCAGCGCCGAGATCTGGTACGAGTCGCTGAAGAAGCGTGGCATCCCGGCGGAGTTCGTGCGGTACCCGCGTTCCAACCACGATCTCTCGCGTGCGGGCGAACCGTGGCTGCTGGTGGATCGCCTGGGTCGCCTGCGGCAGTGGTTCGGCTACTGGCTGCAGGGCACCAAGGCCACGCCGGCGACGGCGACGGCCGCTGCGGGTGGGGGGCGGTAAGGGCACGGGTCGGTTAGCCTTCACCGATGCGCGATTCATTCGAGATGACCTGAATGGGCAACATCGGTGAAGGACTGACCTTTTACGTGGTCTTCCTGTTCTCGACCACGTTGCACGAGGCGGCCCATGCCTGGGCGGCGAAGCTGGGCGGCGACCTGACCGCGTATCACGGCGGTCAGGTGTCGCTCGATCCGCTGCCGCACATCCGGCGCGAACCGTTCGGCATGGTGATCCTGCCATTGCTGACGGCGCTCACGATGGGATTCCCGATCGGCTTCGCCAGCGCGCCGTACGATCCGGCGTGGGCGCAGAAGTATCCGAAGCGGTCGGCGTGGATGGCGTTGGCGGGACCAGCGGCCAACCTGCTGCTGGTGCTGCTGGCCGGCATCGCGATTAAGGTGGGCGGTGTGGCGGGGATCTTCTCACCGCCGAATACCATTACCTTCGGCCACATCGTCGGCACCAACGGTGGCAGCGGCGCGCTGGAAGCGGTGGCCTTCTTCCTCGGCACGCTGTTCTCGATGAACCTGTTGCTGG
>JANMON010000334.1:0-5451 GCA_031369265.1 Gemmatimonadaceae bacterium
ACTCGAGAGCCGTTTTCACGTGCGCATGGAGCGCTACGTGAAGGATGTCATGATCGAGTTGCTGACGCTGAAGGAGATCGTGGATACGCTCATCCTGCCCGCCGCCTTCGGCTACTACGGCGGCCTGGCACGCGCGGCGTCGCATGCGCACACCGCCGGCATCACGGTGGTGCCGCAGGTGGCCGAGGCCAATCACATCGGCACCATGATCCAGGAGTTGCAGACGCGCCGCGACGCGCTGGTGAGTGTGATCGACCGCGCCGACGGACTGCATCACGACCCCACCGCGCAGGCCAAGCTGCTCACCGGCGAAGGCAGCGAGACCGCCGTTGCCGTGCGCGACCGTTGCGATGCGCTCGAGCTGGTGGTGGCCGACGACCAGTGGCCGCTGCCGAAGTACCGCGAGATGCTGTTCCCGGTCTGATGAGCCGCTGTAGGACCTGAGGGGTACTGCCGGATGGGCGGGGTGCGCGATGCGCGCCTCGCCCATCCGTCGTTGGTTGGATAGCACCGAACGGCGCACACCAGGCACTCCGCCGTGTACGCGTGGCGGCTAGCTTGATAAAGACGTATTTCCACCATCTGATTCAGACGTGACACCTGTGATCGCCCGCCTCGTTTCGTCCGTGATTCTCGCGGCCGCGCTCAGCACCAGCGCGCTGGTGGCGCAGGCGCGACCCGACACCGTCGCAGTCACGCTGCTGCGGGCGGTGCATCCGTGGCTTACCCAAGGCGGCCGCTTCACCGACGTGCAGCGTACCGTGCGCGACGCGCGTACCGCTGACTCGTCGGCGGCACCGCGATGGTCGGCTCGCAACGGCGCGCCAACGCCCGCTGCCACCGCGGCGCTGCGCCATGTGGTCGAGGACGTCGAATCGTCGGCCAGTGATCGCGCCGATGCGCAGCTGCTCCTCGACAGCGCTGCGCGCTCCGCCGCCACACCAGCCGCCCGTGCGCTGTTCGACCTCGGTGTGGACATCGCAGTCGCCCGTCATGCCTTCGTGCATCGACAGGGACGCGTGGATCCGTCACGTGTGCATGCCGAATGGTCGCTGCAACCCGAGGCACTCGATTACACGGCGTTGCGCAGCACCCTCGCTGCCAGTGCTGACGTGACGGCCGCCTTCACGGCGCTCGAACCGCAGACGCGCGCCTATCAGCTGTTGGTCCAGGCGCTGGCCGAGGTCCGCACGCAGGACGCGGATACCAGCGTGCACCTGCCCGCCGCGCCGAAGCACGCGATCGCGTCCGGCGCTCGGTATCCCGATGCGCGTGCGCTCGCGCGCGTGCTGGTGAAGCTCGGTGAACTGCCCGCGACCTTTCCCATCGCATCGGTCCGCACCACCTACACCAAGCCCCTCGCCGATGCCGTCGGGCGCTGGCAGAATCGCAAGCTGAAAAAAGGCCGCGTACCCAGCACGCTCACGCCGGCAGTGTACGCCGAATTGCTGCAGGAGTACCGCAGTCGCGGTGATCGCATCGCGATGGCCATCGAGCGCTGGCGCTGGCTGCCGCACACCTTCTCCAACGACCCGCTGGTGGTGAACCTGCCCGAGTACCGCCTGCACACTTATGGGCGATTCCAGGGTGGCGACGCGGACTCGCTGACGATGAACGTCGTGATCGGCCGCGCCGACTCGAACGCCACGCCGGTGTTCGCCGCCAACATGACGCAGGTGGTCTTCAGCCCGCTCTGGCACGTACCGAAGTCCATCATGATCAACGAGATACTTCCCGCCGCCACTGCGGATGCCGAGTATCTCGCCAAGCATAATTACGAGCTCACCACCGGCAACGGTCGCGTGCTGCCATCCACCGCGCGCAACATCGCGAAGATCGGCACCGGCGTCATGGTACGGCAGAAGTCCGGCGACGACAACTCGCTCGGCAAGGTCAAGTTCCTGCTGCCGAACCCGTACGACATCTACCTCCACGACACGCCGTCACGCAGCCTCTTCTCGCGCAACCGCCGCGACTTCAGCCACGGCTGCGTGCGACTCGGTGACCCGATGGCGATGGCCCGCTACGTCCTCTCCAGCCAGCCGGCGTGGACCGACTCGAAGATCACCGAAGCCATGAACGCCGGCGTCGAGCGCTACGTGCGCGTGCCGAAGCCGATTCCGGTGCTGATCGTGTACCAGACCGCCGTCGCCGAACCGGATGGGTCACTGCGCTACTACAACGACGTGTACGGCCATGACTCCACCCTCGCCTCTGCGCTGACGAAGGGCCGCTGATCGCGGGGCGCCCAACACCAAAAGCAGTTGACTCACAAGCATCTGAAAGCCGTAGCGCACGAATGCTGATGAGACGCGGGGAGCGTCGGATGGTCGCGGCACCCTCCGCGTCCCCCGCGCTCCCCGCGTGAACATTTTTGACGGACTAACTCGCGTGACTGAACGACAGCCGTGCGAGCGTTCGTCAGAGCGAGATGTTGAGATCGTTTTTCTTCACCCGATACCCGCTCGGCAGCACGAAGAGTGACGCGTCGGGCGCTTGCGTGGACAGGGACGTCAGCTCGACGCTCGAACGCTTCGTCCCTTCACCGGTTTCGGTCACCGTCACGATCGCCTTCACCGGCACGCCGGTGAACAGTGCCGACCGCGCCCGCGACACGTTCGCCTGGTGCGTCGCGTCCTGCTGCGCCAGGGCCGACGACGCGCGCATCATCAGCTCCACCACCGGATTGCGCGGCACACCCGGACCCGTCGGCACCCAGTAATCCGTGACCACCCGGTGATGCTTCTCCTCGGCGTTCATGCCGAAGACGCCGATACGCACGTTGTACTCCTCGGTCATGCGGTACTGCTTGGTCGCGAGGCCGGCCACCTGTCCGCCGGCGCCGATCTCGTTCGCCACGATGCCGGCGTCACGCACCTGCATCTGCACAACGCTCCCCACCATGCCGAGCGCCTTGCCGATGATCTGCTCGAAGGTCGCCAGCGGCAGTTCGCTGATCTCGCGCTCGCTGGGCTTCACGGTGCGCACCGTGTTGGTGGCGAAGTCCACCAGGATGTACTCACCCCTTTCGCTGCGCGAACTGACGTGGACCGTCGAGGTCCCGCCCTGCCGGTTGCGGCGGCGACGCTCCGACTTCGAGTCCATGTCGATGCGCATCTTCTGCCCGATCCAGGACACCGTGCCGGCCGACACGTCGCCGTCATCGTCGGTGCTGGTGAACTCGTAACGACCCGTGGGAAGTGTGCGCGCCGCGGCGGGTGCGGCGGCGGCCTGCGCGCGCTGCTGCGCCGGGAGTGCGGAATGGGACGCCACCAGTACAACCGCGGCGAGGACGTACGGAAGGGAACGGCGCATGGGGTGCCTCCTCAGGCAGGGAGCGATACCCGCCGTACGGGAGCGTGACCCGGCGGTTTCGCTGCGCATGACTTCGACGTACGCAAGCGAACGCCGCGGCGGACGCCGCTCATGCGGAGCGACGGCCGCGTGCGGACGGTCGGGACTCACCGGTTCAGCGAGAAAGCGAAGCGCTGCTGCACCAGCATCCGCACCTTCTGCCCGCGAATCTCTGCTGGCAGGAATCGCATACGCGGCAGCGTGGACAGCACCGACGCGCCGAATGCATCCTGCGTCGCGGCCAGCACCTTGAACGTGCCTGGTTCAGCACGCCCCAGCGTATCGACCACGAACTGCACCAGCGCTTCCCCCTCGACTCCCGACGCCTTCAGCATTTCCGGATAGGGCGGTCGGACCGATTCCGGCCGGGCGGCGGCGGCCTTGTCCACCTGAAACTCGAACAACGGCGCGTCACCGTCTCCACCGAGGAGTGGCACACCGTTCGGATCGCCGGCGCCGCGACCGCCAGGTGCCGCCGTGCCCGTGAAGTCGGCCGGGTCGGTGGCCGCCGCGTTCAGGTCCACCGGTGGGATGTCCATCGGGATCACCACCGGCGCGATCACCAGCTGAAAGCCGCGATACGACGCCGTGGATTGCTGCGGGGTGGTCGGCATCGTCTTCCGGACCGGCTCCGGCTCATCACGTCGCGCGTCGTGCCACACCACCACTTCGTCCGGCTTCTCCAGCGCCACCGCATCGTGATGTGTGAATCGCAGCGCGGCCGCGGCCAGCGCCACGTGCAGCACGATCGAGAGTGTGGTGCCGAGTGGCTTCCGCTGCCGTGCAGCCCCTGTCTCCAGCAACTGATTGAGCATGTCGCCTGCCTCCGATCATCGTCGGGTGGATGTGGTCTCCTCTCCCCACGAGCATCGGTGTCCGACATTAGTGGCAGATGTATCTCATCGTTGCCGATCGCTTAAGCATGCATGACGAATCGATGAAGCATTGCGGGATCGTGAGGTCCTCATGGAGGCCTCATGATTTCCGTCATCCGGCGCGTCAGGGCCGACGCGGATAGTTTCCGCGAGACTGCCCGTCGGCTCTGGTGCGACGGAGTTCGCTCGACCTTCCCACCCCCGGACCCGTCCCGATGCGCCATCGGCGTTGCGCCATCGTCGCCATCCTCGCAACGCTGCTGGCGCCATCGCTGCGCGCGCAGCAGACACCCATCACCACGGTGCTGGTGGACTCCGCACCGCACGGCCGCGCCACCGCGATAGCGATGACCGGCGCGCTGATCGTCGCCGGTGCGGCCGGTGCGCAGGTGCTGCACACGCCGAAGGCGTGGCCGCGCACGATCGAGGGATTCGGCAAGCGCGTCGCCGACCAGACCGGCTTCTACCTCGCGCAGGCCGGCACCGGCCATCTCGTCAGCCGCGCCACCGGCTATCGCACCGACGACACACCGTGCACCGGTCAGTCGCTGCTCCCCTGCGCCGTCGCGCGCACCTTCACCGCCCGCGACCGCCACAACGTGCGGCGCGCCAACGTTCCCTTCCTCGTCAGCACATTTGCCGCCACCGCCGCCTCGGTGACGTGGCGACCCGAGCGCGAAACGCGTAGCCAAGCCCTCTCCTTTGTCGCCACCCGCGTCGGCGTCGTCTTTGCTGGTTTCATCGCCGAGCGCGCCATGCTGGAGTGGAAGCGGCGCGACTGAAGACGTCACCATCGCGCACTAGCGCACGACGACCGTGGTTGCTCGAGCGCCTGACTGCAACGGCTCATCGCAGAAGGGAACAGCCGCAGAACGGCACAGCCGCAAAGAGCAACCGCTTCGTTTGTTGATGGGCGTATCGCGCACCGCCGCTCACGGAGCGCGAGCTGTTCCCAATCAGTCGTCGCATCACGATACGAGCCGACGCCGCCCAGCGCACGCGCCCTTCTGAGGCAGTGCAGTTCTGCGGCAGTGCCGTTCTGCGATCGAGCAGTTGCGCACGTGCCCTGACGTACTGTTGCAACACGCCGGCGTTGGTGGCGACCAGCACACAGGTCGCCACCACGAGCGCACATACACCAACCCCACCCCCCCGGCCTCCATCGGCGTAATGCCCATCTGCATGCCCGTACGCGCGTACACGGCCTTCGCCAAGGCCGGGG
>JANMON010000353.1:0-2123 GCA_031369265.1 Gemmatimonadaceae bacterium
GATCGAGCCATCGTACTGCGGATCGCCGAAGAAGGTGTTGATGTAGCCGGGGATGTCGGTGGTGCCGGCCATCGACAGCAGCGACGGCAGCCCGGCGCCCATCATCGCGGCTTTGAAGCGCGACGTCTGCGACACGACCCAACTGGTCATGTAGCCGCCGTAGCTCCACCCCTCGAACGCCAGCTTCTCGGGATCGGCCACGCCCAGCCGCACCACTTCATCGGTGCCGGTCATGATGTCGCGATAGTCGCCGCCACCCCAGTCGCCGGTGTTGGCGCGCATCCACCATTCGCCATAGCCTGTGGAGCCACGCGGGTTCGGATACAGCACCGCCCAGCCACGCGCGGCCCACGTCTGGCCGGGCGCGCCGGTGCCACCCTTGAAGCCATTCGTCCACGCGCCGGTGGGGCCGCCGTGCGCCGAGACGATCGTGGGCACTCGCGTGCCCTCACGATATTCCACCGGCAGCAGCAGGATCCCCTCCACCGGCTTGCCATCGCTGGACTTCCACGAGATCACGCGCGTCTGGCCAAGCGCGCGTTCGCTGAGCCACGCATTGGTGGTCGTGATCCGCTTGGGCTGCGCCGGCGACGCGTCCGACACGTACACCTCGCTCGGCCATGTCGGCGAATCGATCACGAACGCCATCTTCGAGCCGTCGCGACTGACGCTCATGCCCTGCAGCATCAGGTCCGTCGTCATCTTGACGTAGGTCTTGGCCGCGATGGTGTACTGGTAGAGCGTGTTGTAGACGCGATCGCCGGACGTGAACCAGATGGCTGAGCCGTCGGCCGACCACCGCGGCTGCCCGACGCTGACGTCGAAGGTCGGCTGCGTGTGGGTGGTGAGCGCACGGGTGGCGAGATCGTACGTCACCAGCCGATCGTTGCGCAGCGTGCGTGCGGGAATGCTGTCGCCGTGGGGCTTGAACTCAGCAGGCAGCACCGTGAACGCGAGCGACTTGCCATCCGGCGAGAACTGCGGCGTGCTCTGGACGTCGTGACTGGTCGTGATGTTGTCGACGCGCAGCGAGGCCACGTCCACCACGTAGGCATCGCGTCGTTCATCGCGGATCATCGGCGTCGGTGACGCATCGAAGGCCAGCCGCGTGCCATCGGGTGACCACGACGGTGCACCGCGCACGGTGAACGCACCAGACGTGAGCTTGCTGGCCGCACCCGTCGCGACGGTCACCGTCCAGAGATGATTGAGGCGGAAGTCGCTCTCGTACACCTTGGCATCGTCGCGGCGACGGGTGCGCGCTTCCTGGTCACGCGAGAGCGTGTCGGGCGTGACGACGGCGATGCGGCTGCCATCGGCCGACCATGCGAACGCCACCACGCCATCGCGCATCGTGGTCACCTGCCGCGCCTCGCCACCGTCAGCCGGCAACAGCCAGACCTGCGGCTTCGGGGCATCGTCGCCGGTGCCCGCACCACGGGCCGACACGAACGCGATCGTGCGACCGTCGGGCGACCAGGTGGGTTGCGTCTCCCCACGCTCGCTGAAGGTCAGTTGCCGTGGTGTGCCACCGGCAAACGGCACGATCCAGACATGCGAGCGTCGCTCGTGCTTGTCGCCCAGCACCGTGTCGGCCTTGGCGTTCGGATGCTCCCACCCGGTGACGGTGTAGAGGACGCGATCACCGGTCGGGGCGATCGCGACACCGCCAACGGACTGCATGCGCAGGAGATCGGCGTCGGTGAGCCCGCGCGACTGCGCTGGCAGCGACGCGGCCGACAGCGCGAGGGTGGTGAACAGCAGCGTGCGTGGGAGGCGCAGCATTGGACTGGGAAGTCGGGGGTGGAGAAGCCTGGACGGGCCCACTGCTACGTGCGGCACCGGAGCGGGCGTTGGAATATGACATCGGTGACGGGCGCCGGGAGCCGCTTCGTTGCGCATCGACTCACTATGACAGCCACACATCGCGACACCGCGTTGGCCTGGTCAGGTCAGGTCAACCGGATCACGCACGTACGCCGTCACCGTCTGCCGAGCGGTGGCCGAGGTGAGGCCGATCTCGTAGCGGTCGTCGGGCCACGCACGACGGCAGGCGCGACGACATCTCGTCATCAGTACCCGACCGCCATGCCGTCCTTCCGCGGATCACTGCCGGCACTCCA
>JANMON010000062.1:0-4648 GCA_031369265.1 Gemmatimonadaceae bacterium
GCCACCGAAGCCGCTGGTGGGATCATTGAGCTTGGACAACAGCGTCTGGAGCGTGTCGGCGCCGCCCACCACGAATGCCGTGGTGACGGCGGTGCCATCGCCGCGCATGCCGCTGAAGGTCAGCGTGTCGCCGACGTTGACGCCCAGCGACAGGCCGCCGGCACGCAGGTCGGTGAGCAGCGTGGTGCCGCTGGCGACGTTGTTCGATGCGTCCTGGAACGCGTTGCCCGACGCGACCACCTGCTGCACGGTGCTCTGCGTGCCGGCGGCGAAGCCGAGGGCGGCGATCGTGGCGGCGCTGTTCGGATCACCGGAATCAGTGACGTTGCCACCGAGGCTCAGGCGATACGAGGGCACGCCACCGACGGTCTCGGCCTGCACCTCAGCCTGACCGCCCGCAGAGCGGATCTTGGCCACGATGCCGGCCAGCGAATCCACCGACAGGTCCACGTTGATCGTCCTGCCACCGACGCGGATGCTGCTCGGCGGCGGCACGGTGATGCCGAGGGCGGCGGCCACGGCGAGGCCCGACGACGACACGGCACGCGACCGCGTATCGACGAAGCCAAGATCGCGGAGCACACCTTCGGGACCGTCGGTGAGGCCGGTGCCGACGCTACCCACCGCGTCGGCCGACAGCACCAGGCGCTTCTGCCCGGCGGCGCTGGTCAGGATCGAGGCCGACACCTTGGTGGCGGTGGCGCCGGCGTTGAGGGAGTTGATCTTGTCACGCACGGCCTCGAGCGAGTCGGCGGGATCGAGCGTGACGGTCTGGCCGGCCACGGCGAACGTGCCGGTGAGCGCGAGGGCCGCGGTGGCGTCGCTGACGACGGAGCCGCTGAGCTTCTCCGCGCGGGCGAGGTCCACCACTTCCACCTTGTACGAGCCCGGTCGTGCGGCCGCGCTGGCGGAGGCAGAGACGAGGGTGCGGTTGGTCTGCGAACTGGGCGAGACCGTGGCGGCGAAGTTGGTGAACGCCGTGCCGAGCTTGAGGGCGTTGCCGGCCTCCTGGAGCTTGGTCACCAGCGCCGCGAGTTCGTTCCAGGCGGTCTTCCGCTTGTCGGCAGCGGTGATCTGCGTCTGCAGCGGCGTGACGATGCGGGCCTTCTCGGCCGCGGCCAGCTGGTCCACCAGGTCGGTCCATTTCACGCCCGAGACCAGCCCACCGATGTTCGTTGTACCCATGGTCGTCTACTCCCCGGTGCGCTGACCGGCCGTCACGTACGGGACGTGCCGGCCGGCCAGCGTCATGCAGTTCGGATCAGGATTTAGCGCAGGAGACTCAGGACGCTCTGCGAGCTCTGGTTCGCCTGCGACAGCATGGCCTGCGCCGCCTGGGTCAGGATGTTGTTCTTGGTGTAGTTGGCCATTTCCTCTGCCATGTCGACATCGCGGATCGTCGACTCGGCGGCCTTCACGTTCACCACGGCGGACTTCAGGTTCTGCACGGTGTAGTCAAGGCGGTTCTGACCGGCACCGATGTTCGCCAGGACGCTGTTGATGGCCGTCAGGGCGGTATCCACATCCGAGATCGAGGCCGTGCTTGCCAGCGTCACCGACGAAGCCGACAGCGAGGCAGCCACGGTCACCGTTCCACCGGCCGTACCATCCGAGACCTGGAAGGCGAGGCTGGTGAACACCGACGAGCCCTGGAAGTTGGTGGACGACAGGATGCGATCCACTTCCGTGCTCAGGGTGCTGATTTCGGCGTTCAGCGTGGAGGTCACCGAGCTGTTGTTGCCGGTGGACTCGCGCTGGATCACCAGTTCCTTCTGACGTTCCAGGATCCGCTGGATCGTCTGTGCCGCACCTTCCGCGATCTGCAGCATCGCGTTGCCCTGCTCCGCGTTGGCAGCGGCCACGGTCAACGAGCGGCTCTGGGTGCGCAGCTTGTTGGCGATGGAGAGACCTGCTGCGTCGTCCGCGGCGCGCGAGATCCGCAGGCCCGACGACAGCTTCCGCATTGAACCTTCCGTCGCCATCGTGTTGATGAAGGCGTTCTTGGACGAGTTCAGTGCACCAACGTTGGTGTTGATACGCATGGGACAATCCTCCGTGATTGATAGTGGAGCATCCGTGCTCCAACCGGGACCGCGAATCGGTGTCCGGCTCCCCCCTCAGTCTCGGCACGACCGGTCCGGACTTGAGCGAATGGCCGGGGTTGCTTCAGCGGCATCCGTTTCCCTGCCGATCCTCGGGAGGACATGCCGCCTCGAATCCCATCCCCCACCGTGCCGCGCCCCCGCGCCAGCACGCCGCGCGACCGCGCCCTCGCCGAATGTGCCGCTGGCGCACAGGCGCTGGCGGCTGGACGCACGGAGGCGGCGTTCCGTCGCTACGCCGCCGCGGTCACGCTCGCACCACAGGATGCCGATGTCGCTGCGGTGCATGGCGTCGCGCTGCGGGCAGCCGGGCGCCTGCAGGACGCGCAGCGTGAACTGATCCGCGCCATCTCGCTCGACCAGACGCGCGCCGACACTTACACGCAGCTCGCACAAACCTTCATCGTGGTGAAGGACCATGCGCAGGCGGCGACCGCCTTCCTCGCCGCTGCCACGCTGCAGATCACCAACGCCGTCGCCTGGCGCGACGCCGCCGAAGCC
Organism: Gemmatimonadaceae bacterium; assembly: GCA_031369265.1. Classification (GTDB taxonomy): domain Bacteria; phylum Gemmatimonadota; class Gemmatimonadetes; order Gemmatimonadales; family Gemmatimonadaceae; genus JACMLX01. The sequence continues at coordinate 2,604 of JANMON010000062.1, forward strand.
ATGCGCCTGGCACACCGCATCGCGGACGGCGTGCAACTGGGGCGACATGCCTTCGCGCTGGACGATCGCGATCCCTCGATCGCCAACACGCTGGCGCTGCTGCTGCATCGCGGCGGCGCGATCGATGAGGCGCTGGCGCTCTGTACCCGCGTGCGCGCGCACGCGCCCGACGACCGTAACCTCGCGCTCACGCACGCCATGCTGCTGCGCACCTGCGAGCAGTACGACGAGGGATGGGCGCTGCACGAGCGACGCCTCGAGCTGCCGGAACTCACGCAGCGCCCCTTCCCTCCGTCGTCGCCACGCTGGGACGGCGCTCCGCTCCACCAGCAGCACATCCTCGTGCGCGGCGAACAGGGCCTCGGCGACCAGGTGCAGTTCGCACGCTGGGCCGCGGAGCTTCGCCGCTGCGGCGCGTCACGCATCACTGTCCAGTGTGCACCACCGCTGGTGCGGCTACTGCAGACGCTCGACGGCGTGGACGCGGTGCTGCCGTCGGATGCCAGCGCACCGGCGCACGACCTGCACGTGGACGTGATGTCGCTGCCGCACCTGCTGCGCACTGGCAACGACATGCGCAGCGGGATGGTGCCGTACCTGCGCGCACCGGTGGTGAATGCGGCGCTCGAGGCGCGTCTGCAGGCGGCACCACGGGACGCTCGCCTGCGCGTGGGATTGGTCTGGGGCGGCACCCCGGCGCATGCCGAAGATCGCTCACGCTCCATGCCGCTGGCGGCACTGCTGCCGGTGTTGCTGCAGCCGGACCTGCAGGTGGTCGTGCTGCAACAGGGGCCATCACGCTCGCAGCTCGACGCACTGACGCCCGACCAGCGTGGCTGCCTGCTGGACGTGGCCACCGAGTGCCACGACATGGCCGACACGGCACAGGTACTGGCTGACTGCGACGTGTTGCTGAGCGTTGACACGTCGGTGGCGCACGTGGCCGGCGCGCTTGGCGTGCCGACGTGGGTGATGGTGGCGCATCCCGCCGAGTGGCGCTGGGGCCGCGATCGCACTGATTGCCTGTCCTATCCCACTGCCACCGTGTTGCGGCAGCGCGCCGGTGGCGACTGGAGCTTCGTGATCAGCGCGGTGCAGGCGCTGCTCGACGCCTGGCGCCAGTCGCACCGATGAAACGCCAGCCGCCGGCGTCGCGCCACGCACCATCGGCGCGCGCTGCCATCAGCTACGACGCACAGGTGCGCGCCGCCGACGCGCTGCGTCGCGCGGGACGGCACGATGCCGCGGTGAAGGCCTTTCATGCGCTCACGCAGCAGCACCCGCAGCGCAGCGACGCCTTCAGCAACCTGGCCGCGATCCTGCAGGCCACCGGCCATCCCATGCCCGCGTTGCAGAGTGTCTCACGCGCGCTGGAGCTGGATCCCACCAGCGTGCCTGCACTGCTCAATTCCGCCGAGATCCTGAAGGATTTCGGCGAGTGGCAGGCGGCACTGGACAGTTGCGAGGCAGCACTGGCCCTCGAACCGGCATCACCCACACTGTACTTCGCACGTGCGCTGATCCGGCTCACGATGGGACGCTGGGACGGCGCGTGGCAGGAGCACGAGGCACGCTGGCAGGTGCCCGATATGCCGCTGGCCAGCGTGCAACTGACCACACCGCAGTGGGATGGCTCCGACCTGGCCGGCCGGCACATCCTGCTCGATCACGAGCAGGGCCTCGGTGACCAGGTGATGTTCGCGCGCTTCGCGCCGCAGGTTGCGGCACGCGGTGGCGTGGTCACGATGCGGTGCAAGGCGCCGCTGGCCGCGCTGTTCGCCGCGATCCCCGGTGTACGCGCGGTGATCACCGATGCGGACCCGATTCCGGCGTACGACGTGCACGCGAGCCTGATGTCCCTGCCCGCTACGCTTGGCATCACGCATCCGGGGCAGCTCAGTGGCGCGCCGTATCTGGCGCCGATCGGTGAGTGTCCGGTGGCGATTCGCGACGTCATCGGCGACGACCGTCTGCGCGTGGGTTTCGTGTGGGCTGGGAACCCACAGCATCGCAACGACGCGCGGCGGTCCATCAATCCGGCGCTG
>JANMON010000245.1:0-1903 GCA_031369265.1 Gemmatimonadaceae bacterium
GGACGACGCCGAGGGCAGCACGGATTTCGTGCGCTGGCTCTACATGATCATTCCCCTGGCGCTCATCGTGGCGGGTGCCCTGGGGTACGTGCTGGTGCGTCAGAGTCTCGCGCCGGCGTTGGCGATGGCACGACAGGCCGAGCAGATCGGCACCGCAGGACTCGATGCACGGCTCGTGGTGACGAACGCGCATGACGAACTGGGCGAACTGGGCACGGTACTGAACCAGCTGCTCGGCAGGCTGCAGTCATCCTTCGGACAGCAGCGACGTTTCATGGCGGATGCGTCGCACGAGCTTCGGACGCCCATCGCGGTGGTCCGCAGCGCGGCGGACGTCGCGCTGCAGACTGAGGATGCTCCGCCGGACGCGCTCCGCGAAGCCCTCGCGACGGTGCAGGGCGAAGGGCGGCGCATGACACGGATCGTGGACGATCTCTTCCTGCTCGCGCGTGCCGACAGTGCGCAACAGCCGGTGCACCGCGAGCGGTTGTACCTCGAGGAACTGATTGCCGAAGCTGCGAAAGCAGGCCGGTTGTTGGGCCGTACCAAGCGCATCACCGTCGCCGCAAACACTGCCGATGAAGCACCGTTCGACGGCGATGCGACACTCCTGATGCGAATGCTGATGAACCTCATCGACAACGCGATCAAGTTCAGCCCCGCCGACACGACGGTGCGACTGCACCTGAGTGTCGAGCCGACGGCGGCAGGTGATGTCCCCTCTGGTCAGGTGTACCGCATCGTCGTGTCTGATGACGGACCGGGGGTCGAGGTCGGTCTGCAGGCGACGATCTTCGAGCGCTTCGTCCGTGGGGACCGGTCGCGTGGATCTGGTGAGGGCACCGACTCTGCGGGCGCCGGGCTTGGGCTCGCCATCGCGCGCTGGATCGCCGAGGCGCATGGGGGCGCGCTGTTCCTCGACAACAGGGCGCAGCGCGGCGCGGTCTTCGTCGTCGAGTTGCCGACGCCAGTGACGGGCATGGATTGAGCGCTGCGATGTTGCGCCAAGCATGGCGGGCGCGCCGTTCGATGCTTGGTGGCGTGAGTGCCGCTGCGGTTGCGACGTTCGCCGCGCTCGCGATGGCCGTCGCTGGGCGTCAGCCCACCGCGCTGGACGCCGCAATCCGTGAGGCCGTCCTGCGCGCGGCACCGTCACCATCGCTGCATGCAGCCTTCAGTGCGCTGTCTCTGGTGGGTTCGCTGCTGGTGCTCGGTCCGGTGACATGCCTCGCGGTGTTCGGACTGTGGCGCCGCGGAACGAACAACAGCTCGCCGCGCGCTGTGTTGCTGTCGATGTCGTCTGTCGTCGTCACGTGGGCGCTCAAGGAGTGCTTTCACCGAACGCGACCACCCGGCGCCCTCCTGTTTCCCGGGCTGGGCTTCAGTTTCCCGAGTGGCCACTCGCTGCAGACGATGGCCATTGGCGTGACGGTCGCGTACGTGTCGTATCGCGAAGGACTCGTTGCGAGATGGGCGGTGCACGGGGCGATTCTGTTCAGTGTCTTGGTCGGCATGAGTCGCGTGAACCTCGATGTGCATTGGGTGACCGACGTCCTCGCAGGATGGAGCGGCGGCGTGGTCATCGCCGGGGGCTGCGCGTCGCTCTACGAGTCCTCTCGAGGCCCGCGAAGCGCGTCACCAGATGGCACGCGCTGATCGGAGGCGCGCATCGGGGTGGCTGGTAGTGATGCTGGAGTGAGGGAGCATCTGCCAGACTTCTCCGGGTAGCTCCCGAGATACCCCGAACGGAGGGTGCCTCGGGCTCTGATGCCGTGACCGGGCCGTGCCCGGCCATCCGCCTGCACTCTGGAGACGACCACCGCATGCCGTTCCGCACACCTCGCCAGATCACCGCGTCGACCACGACCGCCGCCATCGCGTTCTTTGCCTCGCTGGACGCGAC
>JANMON010000183.1:0-1849 GCA_031369265.1 Gemmatimonadaceae bacterium
TCGATCAGGATGCCGTGGGTGCGGCGCATCTCGCGGTAGAAGAACTCCATGCGGAGCTCCTTCTTCTTGCCGGCCCAGCGGGTGAAGTCGGCGCGCGTGGCGAGAAAGCCGCGATCGGGCTGCAGTTGCAGCTCGATACCCTGCGTGTCGAGCAGCGCAGCGGCGCGTTCCAGTGACTGCTGCATCTCCCACTCACGGCCTTCGGTGGCGACCACCAGCGCCGCACCATGCTCCCCGGCGGCAGCCGCGATGCCCGCTTCGTAACTCTCAGCCAGCCGGTAGTCCACGCGGTAACCGGCGGCCTGCAGCGCATCGGCGAAGTGCCGCATGGCCGACAGGATCAGCACCAGCTTCTGCCGGTGCCACGGCAGCGACGCCCCCTTGTCCACCGCCTCGATGAAGCAGGCGATGACGGAGTCGTCTGGCGTGCGCGGAAGCTGCGCGATGGCGCGCGAGTTCTCCCACGGTGCCACGAAGACGAGCGTCGGGCCGGAACGGGCGATTGAAGCAGTCACACTGGGTCAACGAGGACGACGCGGTGCCACGTTCCTGATCGTGGTGCGACGGCAGCGCTCAGGCGCTACGCATCACCGGCACCGCGACGCGACCATTGCGCCGTTCGTCCTTGTCGCGATAGAGCTCGCTGTCGGAGACGGCCAGCAGGGCCACCGGTGTCTCGCCATCACGCGGAAAGAGCGCAGCACCCACGCTGCCGTCCACGTCGATCGCGATCCCTTCGTGCAACACCACGGTCTTCAGCGCCTCGCGCACCTTGGCCACCACCACGTCCAGGTCGTGGTCGTGGCGCAGGAACGGCGAGATGGCCACGAATTCGTCGCCACCGATGCGGCCCACCGTATCGGACGCGCGCAGCAGTTTCTGCAAACGGCTTCCGACGGCGCGCAGCACGTCGTCGCCGGCCAGGTGCCCATGCTTGTCGTTCACGTCCTTGAAGCGATCGAGGTCGATGTAGAGCACACCCACCAGCGTGCCGCTCCGTTTCGCGGCCTCCACCGCTACCTCCAGCCGGTCCATCACGATCGTGCGGTTCGGCAGCCCGGTCAGCGCATCACTCGCCGCGCGATGTTCGGCTGACTGCATCGAGGCATGCGCCAGTGCCCAGTCGCGATCGAGCATCCAGATCACCAGGCCCACGCACAACGAGCAGTGCGCGAGGAATTCCACGGTGAGCAGCGGCTGCCACTGCACCGCCTTGGCGATGCTACCGAAGCTGTGGAACATCGCCACGCCGGCCCGCAGCGTGGCCAGCACCGCAACCAGCGTCAGCGCCACACGTACCACGCTGGCACCGAGCACCATCTTCGGCGGAGCCGGCGCCCGCGAGACCACCAGCGCGATGATCAGGCAAGCCGCACCGGTGCCGCCAGCGCGCAGCGCATTGCCGATCATGTCGTGCGCCACATGATCACCGATGGCGATAAGGCTGATGCCGGACGTGAGCAGCGCGGCCAGCACGGCACCCAGCACTGCGTCGCGGCGCACCTTCGCCGTCACGAAATTGTCGGCCGCCAATTCGGCGGCGCCGAGGATCATGAAGCCGAGGTAGAGCCAGACGGCCAGCGAGCGCGCGAACTCGCGGGCCACCAACGATTCCGTGCTCACACCACCGGTATCGAGCAACTGGATCAGCGCCGCAGCGCCGAGGGCCAGGAAGGCGCGCGCGATGTCGCGCAGTGCCAAGAGGTTTCGCCGCTCCGCGAGTCGCCAGCAGAGCCACGCCAGACCCAGCGCGGCAGCAACCTCCAGTCCCACGACCACGGGTACTGCCAGCGCGATGGTGTTCATGCGGAGGGCGTCGGACGCGGGGGAAATGCGTCACACATCAGTT
>JANMON010000253.1:0-8940 GCA_031369265.1 Gemmatimonadaceae bacterium
GTCACCGCCGTTCGGGTGCCCGGCGTCGGATCGTACGAACTGGCGCCGCGTGCCAGCGACACCCCGTTTAGCGTCACGCGCACCGATTTCGAGCCCTCGAACAGCTCGCTCAGATCCTTCTCGTACTGCGACGAGATGCCCGGCAACATGGCACGCACCAACCCGAGGTTGCGTGACTCGACCGCATGCGCGAACGACTCGATCACCGCCCGCGCTTCGCTGGCCAGCTGTGCCTGCGACACGACGACCGTTGGGGCGGGCTTCACGTCGCGTTCGACGTTCGGCGACGGTGGCGTGACGGGTGCGTCCCGCTTGATCACCGGCGCCGGTGCGCGCTTTTCGCTATCCGGTCCGGGCACCACAGGCGCTTCGGCCACCGTAAGGTTCACCGTCGAGCGGCCTGCCGCACCGGCGTCCACCGTGATCACGACACGGCCGGCACTCACCGCCCGCACCTGACCGGTGGTCGGGTTGACCAGCGCGACTCGGCGATCACTGGTGGTGAATCGGATCGGTCCCGACACCACCGCACGCGTGGTCGGATCCTGGAGCACCGCACGCAGCCGCAGCGTCTGCGCCGGCCGCAATTCGGTGGACACCGGTGGGGACACGCGTAGCACGGGCGCCGCCGCAACTGGCTTCGACGTGCTCTCCGCGCGCGCCGTAACCGGCGGCGCAACCACCACGGGGGGCAGCGGTGTCACGACAGTCGCCGCCGTATCGGGCGCGGGCGGAGGCGGCACCGACACTGCGGTGTCGGTCACCACTGTCGCTGTTGCATCACTCGTGGACGATCCCTGCTTCGACGGGAGCAGCAGCCATGCTGCCAGCGCAACCGCCACCAGCCCGCCACCGATCGGCAGCAGCGGCAGCGGCTTTTTCGCGACCGCTGCCGCCGTGGCAGCAGTTGCCGACGACGCAGGTGCCGACGACGCAGGTGCCGACGGCGATGAGCTCACCACAGCACTCGTCGCTGCTGGCTCGCGCACGACCGGCACCGATCGGGGCACTGCTTCGGGCACAGGTGACGCGCGCACCACCGCTGGCGCCATCATCGCCGTCACCGATGCAACCGGCGCTGACCCCTCAGCGGCCGGCGCCACCATCGGCTTCACCTGCACCTGCACGCTGTCCTGCACGCCATCACAGGTCGCAGTGATCGTCGCGCCGCCGGTCATCAATGCGGTGAGGGTGCCGCCAGCGTCCACATGCACCGCCTCGCCGCGCGCGCTCCACGTCACCGCGCGCTCCAGCGTCTGGCCACGACGGTCCAGCACTTCCGCCGCCAGCACCAACTGTTCACCGGCACGCAACTCGGCATCGTGGGGCGTGACCTTCACTGCCGACACCTTCGCGGCACTGACCTGCACCGCGAGATCGTCGGTGGCATCGCCGAGTGTCGCGCGCACGGTGGTCGCGCCTGGCGCGAGCGCGTAGAGCAATCCCGTTTCAGGTCGCACCGCAGCAACGCCTGGATCATCGCTGCTCCACCGCAATGCCGATGGATCCGACGCCCCGCGCACCGTCGCCCGCAGCGTGATGTGATCGCCGACTTCGAGCGGATGCGACAGCGGCGCGATCGCCACCGCCACGTTGGCGGTGACCGGTGCCGGCGTGACGGGTGCGGGCGTGATGGGTGCCGGGGTCACGGGTGTTGGCGTGACTGGCGCCGATGCGTCGGTGACATTCGGCGCCGGTGCCTTGGCAGACGGCACCGCATGCGAGCGCGGCACCGGGCTGGCCGGTGTGCGCAACAGGTCACCCAACGCCGCGCGTCGCTCCTCGACGGCGGCCAGTCGCACGATCTCGTCACGGATCGGCGAATCCTCGCTCACCGGCCGCGCCTGCAATGCCTGCAGCGCTTCGGCGATGGTCGGAAACCGATCGCCCGGCTTCTTCGCCAGCATGCGCACGATCGCCTCTTCCACCGACTCCGGCAGGTCGGGCACGATCGCGCGCAGCGACGGCACCGGCTCCGACGTGTGGCCGTTCATGATCGCGAACGCGGAGCCGGAGAACGGCACGTGACCGGCCAGCATCTGGTAGGCGACGATGCCCAGCGAATACTGGTCGCTCTTGCCATCCAGTTCCTTCGCATGGCACTGCTCGGGACTCATGTACGACGGCGTGCCGACCACCATGCCGGTCACCGTCTGTGTCGGTCCTTCGGCGACTTTCGCGATGCCGAAATCGGTGACCAGCGCGTCGCCGTCACCACTGAGCAGGATGTTGCCGGGCTTGATGTCGCGATGCACCACGCCGCGCCGGTGCGCATACGCCAGCGCCGTACCGACCTGATAGAGCATCGGGCGCGCCACATCCAGGGACAGCGCACGATTGGCGCGCAGTACGCCTTCCAGTGACTGCCCCTCGATGAACTGCATCACGAAAAAATGCAGGTCTTCGAGCTGCCGCACCGCATGTACGGTCACGATGTTCGCATGCTGCAGGTTGGCGATCGTGACCGCTTCCTGCCGGAAGCGCTCGATCATGCCAGCGCCCATCAGCAAGCCGGGCGACATCACCTTGATCGCCACCTTGCGGTTGAGCGCCAGGTCATGCGCCAGGAACACCGCCGCCATGCCACCGCGTCCGAGCTCGCGCCCGATGTCGAACTCGCCCAGCGTCGCGTGTCGCAGCCGCGCGATCACGGCCTCCCACGGGGAGTGCGTCGCCGTGGCCTGTGCGGTGCCACTTGGCGGCCACGACCCCGCCATCGATGGCGACACCCCGCTCACCGCTGCGCCGCACTGCGGGCAATAGCGGCTTTCGCCGGAAACCGCGGCGTTGCAACTCGGGCAGGTGGCCGTGCGCGAAGCGGACATTGCGTGGGTCGAGGACGGAAATCGTTCGGCAGGGCACCGGTGTGCGAGCGCGATCGAAAGCGCGACGCCCGCCCAGCCGTGGCGGTCACGCGGCGCTCCCGTGCCGATGCCGTACGGAAGGATATAGCGCCGATGCGTTGTCGGCACGGCCCGGTCCGCACCACGAGTGCACCGTGGTACGGGCGCCAGCGCAGGCGTATCGAATGCAACAGGCCGCCCCAACCTGCGGGCGGCCTGTCACATCACCGGTGTACCGTCGGCGTCACCGATCGGCGAGCACGATGAAGCGGAACGGTGCCCCACCGGTGGCGTTGTCTGCTGCGATGATGGTTCGGGCGCCATTTGCCGGCAGCGCCGCCGAGGCGAGGTTGATCGTGACGTTGGCCGCCCGCGACGCCGGAGCAGTGCCGGCAGGGACGGCTCGCACCTGATACGTACCCGCGGCCACCGCCAGGTAGGCCGAGCCACGCAGGGCCACGTTTGCCAGCGTCGGGGTGGCGGTGGCCAGGTCGGCGCCGACCGGTGTCACGAACAGGTCCACGTTGCCGGCACCCGGTGCCAGGTGCACCACGCGCACCCGCACCTGTCCCGCGGCTGGCGCAGTGTTGACGTCGGTGGTGATGAACGACGTCACCGCCGATGCCGCAGCACCGCCCGTGGCGTAGATCGTGTAATCCTCGGCGTTACCGACCGAGAACGGGAAAGTCGCCACCGTGACCGTGGTGTCGGCGGTGCGCTTGAGCACCAGTGTGCGCGAGCCGGTGAGGATCGGCGAGTAGATCGCATTCGCCGGCGCGGGCAGCGACGACGGCGTGGTGCCGCCGTAGGCGATGTTGACGCCGAACGGCACCGATTCGAGGATCGCGTTCACGGGCACACGCGCCGCATCCGTGATCAGGTTCACGAATCGCACGCGACCGGCGGGACCGGGGATCAGCGGGTCCGAGGCGTCCGTGGTGCCGCAACCGCTGAGCAACGCAGCGGCAGCGAGGATGGTCAGGCTGGTGCGGTGCGCCACGCGCAGAACTCCGGCAGGATGGAATGTCATGTGTGGGCGACTCACTGGACGGCGCAGCCGGTTGGGAACGTGGTCGGCTCGGCCGGATCGGCGGGGACGTTCGGATTGGCGTTGCGGTCACCGATGGCGTACGGCAGCCAGCAGCGTTGTCCGTCCACCGGCACGTTCTGGCCGGTCGTCAATCCACGGATGGCGTTGCGGCGGCGCGAGTCTTCCCAGCGCGCGCCGGTGCTGAACAATTCGTACCGACGCTGCGCGTACACCTCGAGCACGATGGCGGCCTGCGACACGGGCCCGGAATACGCCGGCAGGCAGGCCTTCGGGTCATCGAGCCCACGGCCGCCGGTGCAATCCGTTCGCACCGAGTCAAGCACTGCCACCGCGCCCGCGAGGTTGTTCTGTACCGCCAGCGCCTCGGCCTTGATCAGCAGTGCTTCGTCGGGGAAGTAGACGAATTGCGTGGCGTTGGCCACCGCGAAGCGATTGCTGAACGGATCCAGCAACGCACCGATGCGACCGGTGAGTGTGGTGGACGGTATCACGAAGAAGTTGAAGCGCTGGTCCTGCCCGGCCATCGAGGTGCGGAATTGGCGCCGCGGTGCGATGCCGTTGGTGCCGCCGGTCACGTTGGCCCACGGATTCACACCCGGCGCCGGATACGTCAGCGTCGAGATGGCGCCGGTGCCCGACCGCGCGACCAGGTTCGCGGCCGCCAGCGCCGTCGCGAAATCGTTGTCGAGACGTGCATACCGTGCCCGGTACAGCTGGATCATGTTGGGCAGGTTCAGCCCAGGCGTGAGGATCGAGCTGGTGAAGAACGTGCTGGGCGGGGTACCCGCAATCTGCGCCGCCGCCGAGTCGAGCAGGGCACGGATCAGCAGCAGCGCTTCGGCGCGTGAGGCGTACGCCGGCGCTGTCACGTTGTACGTGTTGATCGGCACGCGCTGGTACGACTGCACCGCCTCGCCAAGTGCTTCCGCCTTCAGCGTGTACGCCAGCGCCTTCAGGCCACTGCGGGTGCCGGCATCGAACGAGCCCGCCAGGCGGTCGGCACAGGCCAGCAGTTCGTCGGCCGTGCGCACGGTGCGGTAAATCGAGTTGAAGACGTTGTCGGCGATACCGGTGCCGGGTGCAACGCTGCCCTGCTCCGCATCGCTGATCGAGATCAGCGCGGCACTGGTCGATGCGAATTCATCGGTCACCAGGCCGGCCGTGTAGGCGAAGTTGAAGTACGAGGCGGCGAAGCGCCCCTGCAACCCGGTGGCGAGGGCGATGATGCCGTCCGGTGACGACGTGACCTGCGACTCGGTGGGACTGTTCGGGCTCTGCAGGTCGAGGCTGCAGGCGCCGAGTGACGTGGCGGCGGCGAGGGCCACCACGCATCGCTTGATGAAGCGCATGGGTGAGCGTCTCCGCTGATTAGTAGGTGAACCGCGCACTGAGCGACCAGACCCGCGGGATCGGATAGGCGCCGAAGTCGATGCCGCGGTCGGCGGCGGTCGTCTGCACCGAACCCAGTCCACCGGCGTTGGTGCCGAATGCCGTCACTTCGGGATCGAAGCCGGTGTACTTCGTCCAGACCCAGAGGTTGCGACCCGAGACGGTCAACTCCACCCCATCGCGGAACACCTTCTTCACCGGTGCGAAGTCCACGGTGTAGCTGGCCGACAGTTCGCGCAGCTTCACGAAGCTGCCGTCCTCGATCCAGTACTCGAAGATGCCCTGCGTCCGGCCGTTGAAGTTCGGCGGCAGCTTGCGCGGGTCGCCATACGGCAGCAGTTCGCGCTCGTATGTCTTGGAGTTGCTGGCGATGCCGGCGTTCTGCGCACGCGTGGACAGGTTCAGGATGTCGTTGCCGAAGCTGCCGTCGAACAGGCCGCGGATGCGCAGCTTCTTGCCGATGGTGAATTCGTTGAGGATCGAGCCGAGCCACGCCGGGTTCGGGTCACCGATCACCTTGTTCAGCGAGTCGTTGCAGGTGCCACCGCTGATCGCCACTCGCTGCGCGGCGTTGCCCATGTCCGCGGTCTGGTTGCTGCGGCGGTAGCGGCCCAGCGAATCGAGCAGCAGCGCGCCCGTCTGGCAGTTGCGCGCCGCGTACGAGCCGTAGAACACACCCACCGGCTCACCGGCGCGAATGCGGTTCGGATACCCGCCGGCGCTCTGGAAGTCGAGGATGTCGAGGCTCTCGACCAGGTTCCGGTTGCGCGTGTACGTGACGGTGGATTCCCACCGGAGGTTCGGGCGATCGACGTTCACCGTCTTCACCAGCAGCTCGATGCCCTTGTTGCTCATCGTGCCGATCGGCGAGAACTGGCGCGAGAACCCGGTGCTGGTGGGCAGCGGTCGGAAGAACAGCAGGTCGGACACGAGGCGATCGTAGTACGTCGCTTCGAGGCCGACACGCCCGCCGAGTGCACCGATCTCCGTCCCCAGCTCCCACTCGCGCGCCCGCTCGTTCTTCAGGCTCTCGTTGCCGAAGGTGACGTCGTTCACGAAGCCCGGCCGTCCGCCGAATGCGCTGTTGGCGAACAGCACGTACTGCGAATACGCGTTGGTGGCGCCCGGCTGGCTGCCGGCCCACCCCAGCGCACTCCGCAGCCGCACGCTGTTCAGGAGCCCCGGCTCGTTCTCGCGCAGCACATACGACGCCGACAGCTTCGGGAACGCCTGCCACCGCTCGGCCGGCGCAAACGTGCTCGAGGCATCGAGGCGCACGGCGGCGGTCAGGAACAGCTTGTTCCACGCCGCCAGTTCCTGCTGCCCGAAGAAGCCGAGCGTGCGCAGCTGCGTCAGGCGCTGCGTCGCGAACGGCACCGAGCCGGCGTTCACCAGCTCACCCACCGGCGCCAGGCCGTTGGCACCCGACTGCGTCAGGTTGATCGACTGCTGCGTGTAGTTCAGGCCACCGGTGGTCTTCAGCTCGTACGTCGCACCGGGATTCCAGGAGTACGAGGCCACCACGTCCTGGTTCACCACGCGCGTGTTCTGCACCACCGACTGCGACTGACCGGTGCTGAGCGGGCCGGTGCCCAGCACTGCACCGCGCGGAATGAACTGCCGCTGTTCGAAGGCGGCGTTGTCGATGCCGGCGGTGTAATCCACCAGCAGCTTCGGCACCGGCGTCCAGGTCAGCTTGGCCGAGCCGATGAAGCGGTTGATCGTCTGCGGATTGCGGATGCGCGCGATGGCCAGCAGCGGGTTGGTGCCCAGCGCCGGCGGCAGCGGGTAGATGCCGTTGACCGGGCGGAAGTCGGTTTGCGTCGGCGCGAAGAACAGCGAGCCCATGATGCCGTAGTCGTTCTGCTCGCCGAACGCCTGGAACTGGTTGCGCGTGTTGATGAAGTTGGTGCTCACGTTCGCGATCAGCGACGACGAGAGCTGCTGCTGCAGGTTGAGGCGTGCACCCTGCCGCCGTGACTCGGTGCTGCGGATGATGCCCTGGTCTTCCGTGTTGTTGACGCTCACGAAGTAGCGTGTGGCGTCGTTGCCACCTTCGACGGTCAGGTTCTGCTCATATGTCGGTGAGCGACGGAAGATCGCGTCCTGCACGTTGAAGCGCGGGCTGGGCAGGCCGTTGACGTCGTACGGATAGAAGTTGAACGGCTGCTGTTCGCGGAGTTCGTTCGACGCCACGCGCGTCGAGAACGTGACGCGCGGCTTCCCGATCAGCCCCCGCTTGGTGAAGATCTGCACCACGCCGTTGTTGGCGCGTGAGCCGTAGAGTGCTGCCGCCGCCGCACCGCGGATGATCTCGATGCGGTCGATGTCGGCCGGGTTGATGTCGGCCAGGCGGTTCTGCGGATTGGAGCGGCCACCGAGGTCGGCCAGCTGCGCCGAGCCGTTGTCCACGATGACACCATCGATGATGTAGAGCGGGTCCGAGCCGGAGATGAAGCTGTTGGTGCCGCGCAGCCGCACCGAGATGCCGCCACCGCCCGGACCACCGGAGTTCTGCGTGATCTGCGCGCCGGCGATCTTGCCCTGCAGCGCCTGGTCCACCGTCACCGCCTGCGCCTTCGACACCACCGTGGAGTCCACCGTGGCGATGCTGGTGCCCACGCGGCGCCGCTCGGTGGGCGACGCGGTGCCGGTTACCACCACTTCCGACAGGTTGATCGCGCTCACGCTCAGCGCCGCATCGACGGTGACCGTGCTGCCGGCGATCACCTGCACCGTGCGATTCACCGGCTGGAAGCCGATGCGGCGGATCTGGATCACCCGCGCACCGGTCGGCACGTTCACCAGGGTGTAGTCACCGGTGGCCTGGCTGATGGCACCCACCCGTGTGCCCACCACCTGGATCTGGGCGTCGGCGAGGCCGCGTTGGGTCGAGGCCTCGGTGACCTTGCCGCGGACGGTACCCGTCGCGGCCTGCGCGTGGAGCCCGATCGGCGCTGCCAGCAGCGTCAGGGCGCACACCGCGCGGCGAACAAAAGGAGCTGTCATGCACGTCCTCCGGGACGGACAGAGCGAACCAATCTCTCGACCGGGCAGCGCAGTTCGCCGCCCGTGGGGATTCGGGGGATAACCATACGCCTGCGTGACGAGCCGGGCAATCGACTCAGCGGCACGCCAATCCCGCCCCGAATGGCGCGGGCCGGTGACCGGTCGCGCCACGATCGAGTACGCCGGTATATCTCTCGAGTCCCTCACTGCGCCTGATGACCGTTCCCCGGCCCCTCCACACCGATCGCACACCCGCCACCTCCGCTCCATCGTCGGCGGATGTGCTCGCTCTCCGCGCGCGTGACGGGGAGGCCGGCGCCTTCGCGGCACTGGTCGAGATGATCCAGCCACGGGCGCTGCGCTTCGCGGCCCAGATGACCGGTGGGACGCGTGACGACGTGGATGACATCGTGCAGGACGCCTGGATCCGCACCTACCGCGCCCTGCCCCGCTACGACGCCAGTCGCTCCTTCGAGAGCTGGTTCTTCACCATCCTCGCCAACTGCTGCCGCAGCCTGCGCGTCAGGCTGGCCCGCTGGCGCAGCCGCAGCGCACCGCTCGACGACCAACTCCGTGACGACACGATCGATGCGCTGCTCGCCACGAGCACCCGGCACGACGTGCAGCGGGTCTACCGCGCGCTGGCCA
>JANMON010000193.1:0-8189 GCA_031369265.1 Gemmatimonadaceae bacterium
CGCAAGGGCATCGTCCACCGCGACATCAAGCCGGGCAACATCCTGCTTCACGAGCAGCATGCCGTGGTGGCCGACTTCGGCGTGGCGAAGGCGCTCACTGCCGCCGTCTCGGACTCCACCGGACTGACCACCTCCGGCCTCGCGGTGGGCACACCGGCGTACATGTCGCCCGAACAGGCCGCCGGCGATGCCACCGTGGATGCGCGCGCTGACATCTACGCCCTCGGCTGCGTGGCCTACGAGATGCTGAGCGGCAAGACGCCGTTCACCGATCCGAGTGCCGCCCGCATGCTGGTGGCGCAGGTCTCGCAGATGCCGGTGCCGCTGCATCAGGTGGCGCCGGTGAAGCCGGGCATGTCGGCAGTCATCATGCTCTGCCTCGAGAAGGATCCGGCGCTGCGCTGGGAGTCCGCCGACGCCCTCGCCGATGCCTTCGAGCAGCAGCGCTTCACCGCCGAGCCCACGCCACTGCCGCCGGAACCGGCCGCCCGCCGTCGCACACCGACGCAGCCGGTCGAGGTCGTCGCGACCACCGGCAGCCGGCCGGTCGGTCGCAAGCGGATGATCCTCGGTGGCGTGACTGTCGCGCTGGCGATCGCGCTCGGCGCCGCGCTGTCGTCGGGGAAGAATGGCCCGGCGCCGGCCGCCGCCTACGATGCCCCGCAAACGGTGATCGTGGCCGACGTCGAGAACCGGACTGCCGACTCCACGCTCGGCGACCTGCTCTCCGAGGCACTGCGCACCGAGCTGCAGGAATCGAAGATCGTGACGGTAATGACGCCCGGTGCCACCGCCAGTGCGCTGCAGCGCATGCAGCGGCCCACGGCGTCGCGCGTTAACGCGGCATTGGCACGCGAGATCGCCGTGCGCGAAGGTGTGCCGGTGGTCGTCGAGGGGCGCATCCAGAAAGTCGGCAACACCTACCTGGTGCGCGCCGGGCTGGTCTCGCCGTCCGACGGTGCCGAACGCTCGCCGGTGCAGGAGACTGCCGCGTCCGAAGATGACCTGATCGCGGCGATCGGTCGGCTGGCGCGCCGCATGCGCGAGCGGCTGGGCGAATCGCAGTCTGTGCTGACGGCCCTGCCGCCGATGGAGCGGGTCACCACCACCTCGCTCGACGCACTGCGCAAGTACAGCGAAGCGCTGCGGCTCGGTGATGGCATGCATGCCAAGGCGCTCGCCGACCAGGAGATCGCGCTGCTCGAGGATGCTGTCACGCTGGACTCCACCTTCGCCATGGCCTGGCGCCGGCTGGGTGTGCGCCTGCTGAACGGCGGCATGGATTTCTCCAACACGCGGCAGGCGCGCGGCAAGGCGGCACTGAAGCGCGCCTACGACCTGCGCGACAAGCTGTCGCCGGTGGAGCGTGGCCTGGCGGAAGCCGCCTACTTCACCGAGGTGGTGGGTGATCCGGCCCGCGCCACGACGGCGTACCAGGCCATCCTCACCGAACAGCCGACCAATCGCATCGCGCTCAACAACCTGGCCAACAGCGCGCTGCAGGAAGGCGCCTACGAACGGGTGCGCGAGTACGGTGCGCGGTATGTGTCGGTGGATTCGTCCAACATGCAGGCCTGGCCCTGGCTGTTGTGGGGTGCCTACGGCACCGGTCGCGTGGACGAGGCACGCGCCATCCGCGCGCAGATCCGCGCGCGATTCACGTCGCCGGAACAGGTCGCGCAGCTGAACGAAGAGGAGATGACCTGGCTGGCGTTGGAGCGCGACTGGGCCGCGTTGGAGACGTTGTCGCAGCGCATGCTGACGTCGGCGCCAGATTTCCGCGCCGAGGATCGCGCGCTGCGGTCGCTGATGAATTCCTTCGTGATGCGCGGACGCCTCGAGGACGCGTGGCGCGTCAACGACGCCGTCGGCGCACGCCGTCTCGCCTCGAACGACACCACCGAGCGTCGCGTGTGGCGTGGTGACAGCATGCGGCAGCGCTACTTCGACCGCGCCTGGTACGCCAACGACACCACCGGTGCCGGTCGCGCCATCGTGATGTACCGCGAGGTGTCCGGCGTGGATCGCTGGCGCATGAAGGATCGACCGAACGTGAACCTGGTGCTGGATTACCTGGCGATCGGCAACCCGCGCATGGCGCGCGAGCGCTTCAACGCCTATCGCGCTGCCGCGTCGGCCGAGAAGGGAACGGGGGACCTGCCCCCCGTCGGGTCGCCGTTGCTGGCGTTGGTCGAGGGACAGGTGCTGCTGGCCGAGGGACGTGCGCGCGAGGCGCTGCGTGTGCTGATGCCCCTCGCCGCCGACACACGTCATGGACAGCTGCAGGAATCGTTCGTGATCGGCGACGCGTATCTGGCGCTCGGTGAGCGTGATTCGGCGCGTGTCTGGCTCTCGCGGCTGACCGAGTCGACCCATCCGAACCGGGTCTGGGTGGAGCCGGCGTTCCGCGCTCGCGCCCTCGGCCGCCTCTGCGACCTCGCCCAGACGCCTGCCGAGCGGCAGCAGTGGTGTGGCGCACTGGCCGGTGAGTGGAAGGGTGCCGACACGCTCCTGCGTCCACTGGTGGACCGCGCCCGTCGTCGCCTAGCCGAGTAGGACGTCGCGGACGGCGGCGCCCTCGCGCCGACTGCGTGCTCGGCGCTCGACCGCGGCGGGGGCGCCGCATCACACTCGACCGGGAACGTGACCCGCAGACTGCGGCTTCGACTGGAAGACCGTAGATTGTGACGGCAGTGATGCAGTAGCCCTCAGCTTGGCCGTCTCGTGCGGCCGGGTGATCCGTGCGCCGCGCCGCGTGCACGGATCGGCGTGTACGAACGCGGCGCGCGCATGAGGATGGACATGCTTCCGTCGTCTCTCACGGTGACCCTGGCGATCACGATCCTCGGGCTGCTTACCGTTGCCGCGTTTCTCTGGTCCTGGCGACTCGGCCACTTCGACCGGATCAGCCAGCAGGCGCTGCTGCCGCTGGACGACGACGACCTCAGTGTGTCGCGGCCATGGGAGACTGCCGAGCAGCGCGCCGAGCGCGTGGCGGAGTACGGTGCACCGCTGGTACCGGCGCCACCGGGTGCGTGGGGCGGCGCCAAGTGAGTGCGACGCTGCCACCGCGCGTGATCGAGATGGCCTCGCCGATTACCGACATGGAAAACCTCGACATCCGGCTGCGCGCCGACGCCTCCAGCCGGCAGGTCGCGCTGCGCGCCATCGCGTTCTCGGTGGCCTGGCTGGTGATCGGCTCGGCCTTCGGGCTGATGGCCAGCTTCAAGCTGCACATGCCCGACTGGCTGGTGAGCAACGCGGCACTCACGTTCGGGCGCATTCGCAGCGCACACCTGAACGCGATGGCGTACGGGTGGGCCAGCAGTGCGATGCTGGCGGTGAGTGTGTGGATCATTCCGCGGTTGGTGCACACGGAGCTGCGTGTGCCGAAGGCGGCGGAGGCTGGGCTCTACTTCTGGAACGTGGGCATGGTGCTCGGCATCTTCGGCATCCTGGCCGGGTACAGCGATGGGCTGGAGTGGCTGGAGATGCCGCGCTACTGGGCGGACCCGTTCCTGGTGATCGGTGGTGGCCTGGTGGGTCTCAGCCTGCTGTCCACGATCGCGATGCGTGAAGTGGCGCACCTCTACGTGAGCGTGTGGTACATCATGGCCGCGTTCATCTGGTTCCCGATCATCTTCGTGGTCGGCAACTGGCCCACCTTCACCGGCGTGGAGAGCGCGGCGGTGAACTGGTTCTACGCGCACAATGCTCTCGGGCTCTGGCTCACACCGGTCTGCGTCGGCGCCGCGTACTACTTCATCCCGAAGATTCTCGGCCGCCCGATCTACAGTTATCAGCTTTCGCTGCTCGGCTTCTGGACGCTCGGCTTCTTCTACTCGCTGAACGGCATGCACCACCTGATCGGCGGCCCGCTGCCGACGTGGATGATCACCACCTCCATCGTCGCCAGCGGCTTGATGATCATTCCCGTGATCGCCGTCGGCGTGAACCAGCACATGACGCTCAACCGGCGCTTCGGCGCCCTGCGCTACAGCCCCACGCTGCGCTTCATCGTCTTCGGTGCGGTGGCCTACACGCTCGTCTCGCTGCAGGGTGTGTTCATGGCCTTCCGTGAGGTGAACCGCCTCACGCACTTCACGCACGTCACGGTGGCGCACGCGCACCTCGGCCTGTACAGCTTCGTGACCATGATCCTGTTCGGCAGCATCTACTACATCCTGCCGCGACTGCTGGGCCGCGAGTGGATCAGCGAACGGCTGATCTCGTGGCACTTCTGGAGCGTGGGCATCGGGCAGGTGGTGTACCTGGTGCCGCTGACCGTGTCGGGCATGGTGCAGGGTGTGGCGATGTCCGATCCGACGACCACATGGGAGCAGGTGGTTCAGGCGATGATGCCGGGCCTCATCGGCCGCTCGATCGGCGGCACGCTGCTGACCATCGGACATGGCGTGTTCGCGTATCACGTGTGGTTGATGTTCCGCGGCGCGAAGGCGAGGCAGGGGTTGCCGCCGTTCCACGAGGTGGCACCGATCATCACCCGTCGTGACAAGGCCACGTTCGTGCCCGGAGGTGTCGCGTGACGCGCATCTGGCTGTTGATCATCGGCGTGCTGGCGATCGTCATCTTCGCCACTTCGCTGCTGGTCGTGATCCCCAACACCATGATCGGGCAGGTGCGGGTGCCGAAGCAGCTGTCACCGTACAGCGAGGTCGAGGCGCGCGGTCGTGCGGTGTACATCTCGGAAGGCTGTGTCTACTGCCACTCGCAGCAGGTGCGCGATCCGATCTATACGTCGGACAAGGATCGTGGCTGGGGCCCCCGCGCGACGGTGCCGTCGGACTATCTGTACGACAAGCCGCACCAGCTGGGCACCATGCGCACCGGGCCGGACCTGATCAACATCGGCGTGCGCCAGCCCAGCGATCAGTGGCACCACACGCACCTGTTCAATCCGCGCTCGCTGATGCCATGGTCCATCATGCCGGCCTTCCCGTACCTGTACGAGGTGCGCGATTCGTCGTCGATCAAGGCCGGTGAAGTCTTCTACTCGGTCGCCGGTGGCAAGCTGCCGGCTGGAAAGGTGATCGTCCCGACGGCGGATGCGGACGCGCTGGTAGCCTACCTCAAGTCGCTCAAGCGCACCTATCCCGTGCCCACCGGTGACGAACCGGCGGCCCGCACGCTGGGTGGTCGCAGCGAACACACCATGCCATGATTGATCCCACCGAGCGGGAACGGGCCGTCTTCGGCGACGCTGAATCGGATGTGGAGCAGATCCACCGCCAGATCGTGCGCGAACTCGCCGATCCGGCCGAGGGCTACGAGCGTGTGCCGTGGTTCGTGTGGGTGACGGTGGCGACGATGGTCTTCTGGTCGGGGTGGTACATCGGCCGACGCGGGGGCTCGTTCGACACGCAGACACACATCGAATACGCCACCATCAGCGTCGGCGGCGCGGCGGCGGGCGATACGGCAGCCAAGGCGCCGGTGGATGCGATCGCGGAAGGCAAGCGCATCTTCGGAGCGAACTGCGCGGCCTGTCACCAGAGCACGGGACTTGGCGTGCCCGGTGCATTCCCGCCGGTGGTCGGCAGTGAGTGGGTCACCGGACCGGAGCAGACCGTCGTTCGCATCCTGCTCAACGGATTGGGTGGTCCGGTGAAGGTGAAGGGTGTCACCTACAACGGTGCCATGCCGGCCTGGAAAGAGGCGCTCAGCGACGACGACATCGCGCACGTCATCACGTACCTGCGGCAGTGGGCACCCAACGCCGCCCCTGCAGTGTCGGCGGCCAGCGTGGCTACGCTGCGCAAGGAGCACGAGTCGCGCAGCGGTCCATGGAGTGAGGCTGAACTGAAGCAGCTCGAGTCGGCGCCAGCTGCCGCCGCCGCCCCCGCCGCCGAGGCGCCAAAGCCATGAGCACCGCCGAACATGTCGTGATCACCGATCCCATGGCGCGCCGGCCACCGGTGACGCCGGTGTTCGGCTACTTCGCAACGCCGACGGAAGTGAAGGAAGCGCTGCCACCACTGGCGCGCCTCGGCGTGCCGCGCGACCTGATCGACGTGGTGGTGACGCAACCGGCGGCTGAGCGGATGTACGCCGGCAAGCGCCGCGCGATGCGGCCGCTGTGGCGTTTCGCGTCGATCGGCGGAATCCTCGGCCTGGGTGGTGGTGCGCTGGTGGCGTTCGTGCTGATCGCCTGGCCCGGTTTCGCCGCCGCCGGTCCGTTTGCATATGCGCTGCTGTTCACGCCGATGATCACCGTCGTCGTCGGCTCGCTGGTGGGCGTGTTTGCGTCGTTCCTCACCAAGCGCAAGCCATCGGACTGGCGGTTGCGCATTCCACCGCCCGCCAACGACGAAATTCTGGTGGTCGTGCGCGCACGCGGCGACGAACAGATCGGATTGGTGCTGGGAGTCCTGCAGCAGCAGGGTGGTCGCGGCGCTCAGGTCCTGCGTTGATCGACCGGCGGCAGTGGGTTGCCGCGCTCCGGATCCCGATCGCGGCGCTGCTGTTCCTGATCGCTGGCGGTGTGGTCTGGTTTCGTGGTGATTCCGGGAGCATCCAACTCGCCGATCGTATCTGGTTCGCGGGACTGGTGCTGACGGCCGCATTGCCGGTGTGGGAGACGGTGCGCAACATGGCTCGCGGCGAGTTCGCCGCCGATGTGGTGGCGATTCTCGCGATCGTGTCGGCGGCCGCGCTGCAGCAGCCATTCGCGGGACTGGTGGTGGTGCTGATGCTGACTGGCGGCGCGGCACTGGAGCGATATGCCGAAGGTCGTGCTGGCGCGGCAGTGTCAGCGCTGGAACGGGCGGCGCCACGCCAGGCGCACATCCAGGATGCCGATGGTACGCTCCGTGACGTGCCGGCGGAATCGGTGCGCGTCGGTGACCAGCTGCTGGTGCGCCCCGGTGAACTGATCCCCTGCGACGGCACGATCGTGGCGGGCCGCAGCCACGTAGACGCCAGCGCGATCACCGGTGAGCCGTTGGCGGTGCCGGTGACGGTCGGATCACTCGTCGTCTCGGGCAGCGCGAACCTCGATGGTCCACTCACCATGCGGGCCACCGCGATCGCCGGTGAGAGCCAGTACCTGCGCATCGTGCAACTGGTGCGCAACGCACAGGGCAGCAAGGCGCCGCTGCAGCGCATCGCCGATCGCGCGGCGGTCTGGTTCACGCCGGTCACGCTGCTGATCTGCGCCGTGACGTATGCAATCACGCGGGACAGCGACCGCGTGCTGTCGGTGCTGATGGTGGCCACGCCCTGCCCGTTGATCCTCGCCACGCCGATCGCAATCATCGGCGGTATCAATCGCTGTGCACGACGGCAGGTGATCATCCGCACCGGCGGCGCACTGGAGGCGATGGCACAAGTCACGACGGCGGTCTTCGACAAGACCGGGACGCTCACGCGCGGGCAGCCGGCGGTGGAGCGAGTGCATGTGCTGGACGGATTCGACGAGCCGCAGGTACTGCGATTGGCTGGTGCGGTGGATTTCGGCAGCGGGCACCAACTGGCGCGGCCGCTGGTGAAACACGCCGAATCGGTGGTGGGTGTGCTGCCGCTGGCCAGTGACGTGCGCGAGGTGGCGGGGCGGGGCATCACCGGCGACGTGGATGGTGTTCGCGTGCGTGTGGGATCGCTGACCTGGCTGCGTGAGGAACTGCCGGCGCTCGCGACGCCATCGCTGGACGCGCTCGACGTGAGCGGCGACGGCTTGCGTGCGTACGTCTCCATCGGCGATGCGCCCGCCGCCACCATCGAGTTCGCGGACTCGCTTCGCGACGGCCTGCCACAATTCTTCCGCGACCTCCGCGCACTCGGCGTGACCCGCACCGTCATGCTGAGTGGTGATCACACCGGCAACGTGGCGACGGTGGCGCAGGAACTCGGCATCACCGATGCCCGCGGTGACCTGCTGCCCGAGGACAAGGTGCGCATCGTGAGTGAGTTGCAGGCGTCGGGTGAGCGCGTGGCGATGATCGGTGACGGTACCAATGACGCGCCGGCGCTGAGCACCGCCGAGGTGGGCATCGCGCTGGCTGGGCATGGCGGCGGTATCACCGCCGAGGCGGCGGATGTGGTGCTGCTGGTGGACGAGATCACGCGGGTGGCGGATGCCATTCGCGCCAGTCGCGACACGATGCGGATCGCGCGGCAGAGCATCGGTGTGGGGCTGGGACTGTCGGCGGTGGGCATGCTGTTCGCCGCGG
>JANMON010000211.1:0-5612 GCA_031369265.1 Gemmatimonadaceae bacterium
TTCAAGCCGAACGTGTCCACGATGGTGGGGCAACTGTACGCCGAGGGTGATCCGCGGCGTGACGCGGGCTTCACGATCTTCTACAGCTGCTTCAACTTCGGCGCCTTCCTGGCACCGCTGGTCTGTGGATTCCTGGCCGAAGATCCGCGGTACGGCTGGCACCTCGGCTTCGGCGCCGCCGGCGTGGGCATGGTGCTGGGCCTGATCGTGTACCTGCTGGGCCGCGACAAGTACCTGCCGGGCATCGGCCTGGTGCCGGATCATGCACGGGAGGCGGAGGCGCGCGCCGAGATCGGCGAACTCGCGATTCCGACGTATGGCCGCAACGCGGTGCTCGGTGCCACCGGCGGCGTGATCATCGCCACGCTGGCGTCCATCAAGACCTGGTCGGCCATCGGCATCCCGGCCTGGTTGTTCTCGCTGTCGGGCATGATGTCGATGCTCTACGGCGTGATCATCGGCGCCGCGTTCACCGTGGCGCTGCTGGGCACCAAGGGTGAGGAGCGCGAACGGGTGTGGGCGCTGGTGATGGTCTCGTTCTTCGTGGTGTTCTTCTGGCTGGTGTTCGAGCAGGCCGGCAGTTCGCTGACGTTGTTCGCGGATCGTGACACCGACCTCACCAGCGGCGCATGGCTGTTTGGCATGGAGCGCATCCCGGCCAGCTGGTTCCAGAGCATTCAACCGCTCTGCATCATCATCCTCGGCCCGTTCGCGGGCTGGTTCTGGCTGTACCTGCACAAGCGCAACAAGGAACCGGCTACCACGATGAAGATGGTGTACGGCCTGTTCCTCGCGGGTCTCGGATTCTTCCTGCTGTATTTCGCCGGCCGCGCCGTGGATGCGGGCGACAAGGTGTCACCGCTCTGGCTGGTGGGCGCCTATCTCTGTCACAGCTTCGGTGAAATCGCGCTCTATCCGGTCGGCCTGAGTTACGTGACGAAAGTGGCGCCGGTGCAGTTCGTGTCACTGCTGATGGGCACCTGGTTCCTCGCGATTTCGGCCGCCAACTTTCTCGGCGGATTCCTCGCCGGCCTGATCGACGAAATCCCCAGTCGCGCGACGTTCTTCACCATCCCCACCGCCACGGCGTGGGGCGCAGGCCTGGTGATGCTGCTCTGCGTGCCGCTGCTGCGCCGGCTGACCCGTTCCATTCCGGACGCCTGACGCGCGCGCGTCGCATTTTGACCTTCGGCGCGCAGGAACTGCGGTCACTCGCATCGCACCATCCAACAGTGTTCACGCGGGGATGTCGGACCGGCGTAAACGCCTGAAGTTCCGAACCGGTCAGAACGCGAACAGGTTCGTGATCAGCGATCGCTCACGCGCGCGACGCGCTTCGTCGGGGTCCTGCCAGAAAATGCGCGTGAAATTGCCCGAGGCGAGGCGCAGCTCCCACCGACTGGAGTGCGTGTCGGGGTTGAGGCCGTACGCGATGTCGGCGCGGTAGACGCGGCGTGAGCGTGGCGGCACGGAGAACAGCAGGCCCGTACCGATGCTGGAACGGAATGGGGTCGTGACACCGAACGGCACCTTCCCCGCCCACGTCCGACCGCTCTCGAAGAAGCCGACCACACCGAGATCGGCGAAGCCCCACGGCCGACCCACGAACTGCCGCTGTTCGGCACGCAGCACGATCCGGCTGCCACCACCGTCCAGTGACTGACGGTAGCCGCGCACACCCACGCGCGATGCACCGAGCGGCACCTGGAACGGCACGCGCACATCGTTACCGCCGGTGAACTCCACCGAGCCGATCGTGGTCGCGGCGGTGGTGGGCTTGAGGTAGACCGCGGTGCGCCCGCTCACCAGGCGTCCATCCCATCCGCCACGCTGCGCCTTGCGACCGGAGAAGATCCACTCGCTGCCGAGGAAGGCCTTCTGGTTTCCGATGCCGCCGTAGATGTCGCCGGCGACGAAGTAGTCCGTG
Organism: Gemmatimonadaceae bacterium; assembly: GCA_031369265.1. Classification (GTDB taxonomy): domain Bacteria; phylum Gemmatimonadota; class Gemmatimonadetes; order Gemmatimonadales; family Gemmatimonadaceae; genus JACMLX01. The sequence goes on from JANMON010000211.1 coordinate 1,928, forward strand.
TTGCCCAACCCCTCCCACTTCAGCGGACGCCCGAACTGTCCACCGAACTGCACGCCGATGCGCAGGTCCTGCACACCCGTGAGTGCATCGAAGCCTTCCACCGGCAGGAATCGCATTGCGCGGCCCCCGAACAGCAGGTTCATGCGCGTCGCGTTCTGTGTCGGCGCCGGCAGCACCGGCAGCGGGTCGCTGAACGCCACCGCACCGCTGTCCGTGACCACCACCGCGTCGCCGATGTTCTCGCCGTCATAACTCAGTGACGCACCGGCCAGCAGCAGCGCACCGGGCTTACCGATGCGCTTCACGCCGCCGATGGCGGCGAAGGTGCGCGTCACGTTCTGGTACGGCAGGTCGCCCGAGTCGCGCACGAATCGCACGTAGTCGTCATCACGACCGACGATCGCGCGGAACCCGTAGCGCTGCAGGTCGGTGAGGAACGGATACCGCATCTCCAGTTCCGAGCGAGTGCCGAGGCCGAACCGATTCCACGTCAGGTTGGTCTGGATCGGACGGCCGAACGTAATGGCGGAGCGCATGCGCAACGTGCGACCGTCGCGCAGTCCGCCGTTGTCACGCCAGCCCACCTCGAACAACAGGCCGCGTCCCATGAAGTTGGAGTTGCCGACGGAGCCAGCGCGCGGCCGTGCGCCGCGAAAGGCCGCGCTGGCGATCATCGAGACTTCGTCCACCGTGGCCACGATCAGCTGCACACCATCCTGGTCCGGGTACACCAGCACCCGGGCATCCTGGATGAACCACTGGGCGCGCAGCACACGTTCGGTCTCGCGGCGATTGATCTCGGTGCAGATGTCGCCTTCCTTCAGCTGCACGAACTCGCGGATCACGCGCGCGCGGCTGTCCACGTGGAACTTGCGCACCAGGCCCGTGACCAGGCGCGACGACGCCGACTTGCCGCCGAACTCCGGCCCCATCGGCTCGATCGAGATCTTCGTAATGCGCTGTCCGATGCATCGCTTGAGCGCCGTGTCGGCCGGGGCATTCACCACCTGTGCGCCGCACCGCGCAGACGCCAGCAGCGCCGCTGCCAGCACGAAGCGCTTCATCAGCGCCCCATCCGGCGTTTCAGCTCGGCCAGGCGTTCGTCGGCCGTCTGCGCGCGGGCGGCATCGTCGAGCCCGCGAAAATCCGAGGGGTCCACCGCCGCGGCCCCATCCAGCGAGGGATCGGGTGTCACGTCCGGCGCCGGCCCGCGACCCGTGACGGCCTTCAACTCGGCCTCCATCTCGGTCACGGTGCGCTCCGCCATCGACAGCTCCTCGTACTGCACTGCCACCTTCCGCTCCAGCACATCCAGCGTGGCGCGCTGCGACTCGGCGAAACGCCCGGCCACCGCCACCGTTTCCTGGTCGTCGATCTGCCGCGCCAGGTCGCCGCGCCGCAAGATGGTCGCCAGTTCGGTGCGTGCCAGTTCCAGGCGCTGCATGGACGTGGCGTATGCCGCACGCACCTCGTCACGCGCCACGCGCGCCAGCACCAGCGTCTGCTTCATCTCCGCCAGCTGGCGGCGCGAGGAGGGATTGCTGAACGACGACACCGGGAACGGGGCGGAAGGAGCAGGAGCGTACGGAAAGGATCGGCAAGTTCCTCACCCACGCACACCGCCGCAACCGGCCCTCACCTGTCGGCCCGACTCGTACGGCGTGCCCCCCCAACTGGCGTATCAGGACGCCAGTCGCCACCGCGCTTCGTCGGACACCTGCCGCATCAGCCGCTCGGGGCTGTGCAGGCCCGGAAACAGCAGTCGGTCACTGACCTTGTTCAGCGCCTGCCGGATCAGCGGAAACTCTCCCGCCGCCCGAGAGAACACCGGACGCAGGCCGGTGCTGTCGGCCATGCGATGTTCGGCCGCCAGCAGGAACCCCTGCCGTCCCATCTCGTCGTAATACGAGAGGTCGGGACCGCCGCGACGCCACTTGCGCAGCGTGACGTGGTCGGGGAACAGGCCCGATAGCCACAGCGCGTAGTTGGCCAGATGCTGACGCACCAGGAACGCGCGCTTCGGATCGGCGTCGGCGGTATCGCCGAGTAGCGCTGCGAGCGTGCCGTAGTTCTCGTCGTCATGGACGGCGATCCGCCAGGCGCGATCGTGATCGGCGAAGTGCACCACCACACTGGCGACGTAGTCGGCCACCGAACGCTCCCCTTCGCCCAGTTCACGCAGCGCGTGACGCACCAGCACGTACACGAACATCGGCATCGACGCGCGCGCGGCACGGGAGTCCGAGGTCAGCGCGGCATGCAGGCGCGCGTCATCGAGCAGGGCGTCGATGCCCTCGTGACGCAGCGCCTCTTCGGCGGCGTCCAGCGCGCGGGTCGAATCGCGTGCCACCAGGTGCAGCGCCAGCTGTGCGTCGTCGCGGGTGAGCGTGTGCCGAAGGTCTGCCTGGATCATCCGTCGCGTTCTCCATGCAAGCGTGATGACTGCGGTCGTGCCGGACTGCCCTCTCCAACGGGTACACCGAATCGACGCATGGTGCCAAGTCGCGCAACAGCGTGCGGTGTGGAATGGCGTCAGCGCTCAGCCGCGGCGAGTGCTGACAGGGTGCGCCCGGCAACCGCGGGGCGTTAAGATTCGGGCTCGATCCACCGTATTTCCCGCCCACCCGTCCGACGTGCTCCGCATCTGCATCCCGGTCCATAACGAGGCCACCACCATCGGCGTCCTGCTCTGGCGCCTGCGGTCGGTGTTTCAGGGCTTCTCCCGGGAATACGACGTGACCGTCTATGACGACGCGAGCACCGACGGCACCGCCGACGTGCTCGAGCCGTACCAGTCTGTCATGCCGCTGACGGTGTTGCGCGGCCCGAAGCACCTCGGCTACGCCGGCGGCATCGACGCGCTGGTGCGCCATGTCGCGGCCGACGACGAGTACGCGCGCCGCGATGCGATGGTGTTGTTGCAGGGCGACTTCACCGAATCACCCGAGCACCTGCCGGAACTGGTGAAGCGTTTCGAAGGCGGCGCGGACCTGGTGGCGGTGCATCGCATCACCTCTGATGCCACGCCGGCCGACGAACGCCGGCTGCGTCGATGGGGACGGTGGGCCGTCTCGCCGTTCCTCCGCATGCCGCCCGTCGCCGATCCGTTCACCGGGTTTCGCCTGGTGCGCATCTCGGTGCTGCGTGACCTGCTGAAGGCGATGGGCAACCGGCCGGTCTGCGCCGGCGAGGGCTGGGCGGCCAACATCGACTTCGCCCTCAACGTCACGCCATTCGCCCGCCGGATCGAAAACGTGGAGTTCGCGCCGCGTTACGACGTCCGGCAGCGTGCCTCGCGTCGGCGCGGGTGGGCCGACGTGGTGGCGCTGTTCCACTGGGCGCGGTCGGCGCGGAGCACGGTGCGTCCGGCGCCCGGTGGCAGGCCGTCGTCCGACCCGCCGGTGCGCGGCGACGCGTTGGTGCTCGGTGTGCCCGCCGAGCGAGCCCGGCCGTCCGCACACGCCCACCCTCGACACGGTCGCAAAGGACTATACGGCGCTTGCGCGGGCCGGCCGCCTGGCGCCGGTCGTCGGCCGACGCGACGAGGTCAAGGAGGTCATCCGGGTGCTCCTTCGCCGTGGGCGAAACAACCCGCTGCTCGTCGGCGAGCCCGGCGTCGGCAAGTCGAGCGTGGTGTCGGGGCTCGCCCAGTATGCCATTCTCCCCGGTGCGATCGAGGAGGTCC
>JANMON010000265.1:0-1712 GCA_031369265.1 Gemmatimonadaceae bacterium
CTCAAGCACCCGGCCGTCAAGCCCATGTCGAGCCAGTCGGAACCGGCTCGCGCCAAACGTATTGCTCTCGATGAGCTGCGCGCCGGCCGCGAGATACGCGCGGTGAATCGCTCGGACCAGATCCGGCTCCGAGAGGCTGAGCTCAGTGCCTGCTCGGCGCTACCGGGTTCGCGCTCACCGGCGCGATCGTGCCAGGCGCGATCCTCGCGATCCTCGCGCTCAGCCTGTCGTCGGCATGCCTGAACGGCGCCGAGTCGCCCTTCTTCACCACCGCGACGACGCTGGGTGTCGGCAATCCCGGAGCCGCGGCCGGTCTGCTCAACCTGATGGGCGACCTCGGTGGCGTGCTCTCCATCTGGCTGGTGCCGCGCATGGCCGCGGCGTGGGGCTGGAACGGCACGCTCGCGTGCTGGGCCGTGGTGGCGTTTGTCGCGGCCCTGCTGTGGCTCAACGTCCGGGAGACGGCTTCCCGCGCCGGCATGGTGCCGGTCGTGGCCTGACCCGTGACGGAACCGGCGGTGGAAGCCCGTCGCGACGAATTTGGTCCCTGAGCGATCAGCGACGCCGCTGCGTAAACTGATTCGGTCACCCGTCCCTCCAGCGCCTTCCGTCATGCATCGACCTGTCCGCACTGCCCTGCGCGTCGCCGCCCTCGGCGTCTTCACGCTCCAGCCCCTGTTCGCGCAGCCGGCGGCCAGCGCCCTCGATGGCCGTGCCGCGCAGGCGCTCCGCTTCCGCAACATCGGCCCGTTCCGCGGGGGCCGCGCCACCACGGTCGCCGGCGTGCCGCAGCGGAAGTACGAGTTCTACTTCGGCGCCAGCGGCGGCGGTGTCTGGAAGACCATCGACGCCGGGCAGAACTGGACCAACGTCTCCGACGGGGCCTTCTCCACCGGCTCGATCGGTGCGATTCGTGTGGCGCCCTCCAATCCCGACGTGGTGTGGGTCGGTACCGGCTCCGACGGCATCCGGTCCAACGTGATCGTGGGGCGCGGGATCTATCGATCCAATGACGCCGGCAAGACGTGGACCTTCCGCGGCCTGCGCGACGTGGGCCAGATCGCGGCGATCGTCATCAACCCGACCAATCCCGACATCGCGCTGGTTGCGGCGCAGGGCCTGCCGTTCGCCGCCAGCAAGGACCGCGGCGTCTATCGCACCATCAACGGCGGTGAGACGTGGGAGAAGGTGCTGTTCGTCAACGACTCCACCGGCATCACCGACATCGTCGCCAGGCCGGATGACCCGAACACGCTCTACGCGGCGGCGTGGTATGGCGTGCGTCGGCCGTGGGCGATCATCTCCGGCAGCAAGGACGACGGGGGCATCTACCGCTCCACCGACGGCGGCACCACCTGGACCAAGCTGGCTGGCGGGCTGCCCACCGGCATCATCGGCAAGTCGAACCTCGCCGTGTCGGCGGCCGCACCGCGCCGCGTGTACGTGCTGATGGAGGCCGAGCGTCCGAAGGCCGGTGTGTACGTGTCGGATGACGCGGGCGACAGCTGGACGCGCACCACCGACATGAACGCGCTCCTCCTGCGCCCGTTCTACTACACCAACATCGACGTCGATCCTACCAACGCCGACAACGTGTGGGTGCAGAACGAGACGATGTGGAAGAGCACCGACGGCGGCAAGACGTTTGCGGCAGTCAGCACGCCGCACGGTGACAATCACGACATCTGGTTCAACCCCACCGACCCGAACAT
>JANMON010000035.1:0-21354 GCA_031369265.1 Gemmatimonadaceae bacterium
GAGCGTATCGGTGTGCTGCAGCGCACCGGTGCGGCTGACCAGCGCGATCTTGACGCCGGTGCGGAATCCAGGGTCGAGCCCCAGCACGCTCTTCTCACCCGCCGGAGCGGACAGCAGCAGCTGTTCCAGGTTGCGCCCGAAGATGGCGATCGCCTCCTCGTCGGCCTTCGTCTTCAATTCGAGCCGAAGCTCGACCTCGATGCTGGGCGCGAGCAGGCGTGTGTACGCATCATCAGCCACCTGTGACAGCAGCGCCACCGCCTTGCGCGGTCCAGTCACGTCGCGCTGCAGCTTCGGCACGATGTCCACCACCGGGGCATCCACGCTCCAGACCAGCTCACCTTCCGTTTCACCGCGGCGTATGGCCAGCACGCGGTGTGACGGGATGGTGCCGAGCGCCTCGCGGAAGTCGAAATAGTCGGAGAACTTGGAGTGTTCCTCGGTCCGGCCGTACGACCGCGCGCTCTTCACGGCACCCTTCGTGCGCGTCACCTCACGAATCCAACCGCGCACCGCGGCATCTTCCGCCACCTGCTCGGCGAGGATGTCCTTGGCGCCCTGCACCGCGACATCGACGTCGGCCACTTCCTTTCCCGCGTCCACGAACGCCACCGCGGCCGCGCGCGCGCCTGCATCATCCAGGTCGCCGCTCCACACCTGTTCCGCCAGCGGACCGAGCCCGCGCTCGCGGGCGATGGTGGCGCGAGTGCGACGCTTGGGCTTGTACGGCAGGTAGAGGTCTTCGAGGACCTGCTTGGTGCCGGCACCGAGGATCTTCGCCTTCAGCGCGTCGTCCAGCTTGCCCTGTTCGGCGATGCTCTTCAACACCGCCGCCCGGCGTTCCTCGAGTTCGGTGAGGTACTGCGCCCGGTCGCGCACGTCACGCAGCTGCACCTCATCCAGCCCGCCGGTGACCTCCTTCCGGTAACGGGCGATGAACGGCAGCGTGTTGCCCTCGCCGAACAGCTCGAGGGTGCGCTCCACCGAAGACACCGGGAGCGCGAGTTCACGTGCGACGGTCGAGACGAGTACGGAAGCCATCAGTCTGCTGAACGGAGATCAATGCGAGCGGCGAAGCGCACAAACTGTCGCGGCTCCGCCTGCGCAGCAACCGCTTGACTTCGCGCGGCTCGAAGTGTTCTCCGTAGCATCGACCTTCGTCCGCGCGACAGGCTCCTACAGCGCTGCTGCACCGCTAACACTGTTCACGCGGGGGCCGCGTGAACACGTCTTGCGATCTGCCGAACGTCACAGAAGTCCACGGCGCGCAAAGAATCAGTGCATGTCCGCCGCAGACAGCGCGCTGCGATTCCGGCCGGTCTTCCAGAAGAACAAGAGCGGCAGGCCGAGGAACATCACGACCGCGCTGAGCAAGTAGATCTTCGAGAAGGAGATCACGCTCGCCTGTGCCATCAACTGGCGCTCCAGCACGCGATACGCCTGCGCCGTCGCGGTGGTGGCGTCGGAGCCACGCGCCACGAAACCCTGCGTGATCGTCGCCAGGCGCTGCATCACGGCCGGGTCGCCCACGGTCAGGTGCGTGGCCAGGTTGCTGCGCGCACCGGAGGTGAACCGCGACAGCAGTGTCGCCATGATCGCGATGCCCAGCGAGCCACCGAGTTGCCGGGTCAGGTTGAACAGTGCGGTGCCCTGTGGCACGTCGGCGGGTGACAGCTCCGCCATGCTGGCATTGGTGAGCGGCACGAAGATCAGGCCCATGCCCACGCCGCGCAGGATCAGCGGCCAGAACACGTCGTCGGCGCCGCCATCGAGCGAGATGCCCGACAGCCAGTACATGCAGAGCCCGAACATCGCCACGCCGAGCACGATCGTGTAGCGCGCGTCGATGCGGTTGGCGTTGCGGCCGATCACCGCCATCGTCACCGCGCTGGCAATCGCGCCCGGGAAGATCACCTGACCCGTCTGCCAGGCCGTGAATCCATGCAGCTGCTGCAGGAACACCGGCAGCACGAAGATGGACCCATACATCGCCAGGCCAAGCACCGAGGCGAACGTCACACCGGCCGCCAGCTGCCGGCTCTTCAGCACCCGCAGGTTCACGATCGGCTGCTCGAACGTCAGCTCACGGATGATGAACAGCACGAAGCTGATCCCGCTCATCAACGCCAGCGACGTCACCAGGCCACTCTCGAACCAGTCGTTGCGCTCCCCGCGCTCGAGCATGAACTGCAGCGAGCCCACGCTGACCGCCAGCAGCACGATACCTGCCACGTCGATCTTGGTGGCACGGGTGCCCGACGTCGAGTTGCGCACGTACGCCCACACCATCGCTGCCGCCATCAGGCCGAGCGGCACGTTGATGTAGAAGATCCAGGGCCAGTCGTAGTTGTCCACGATGTAGCCACCCAGCGTGGGGCCGAGCGTCGGCCCGACCATCACACCCACGCCGAAGATCGCCTGGCCCTTGCCCACGTCCTTCGGTGGAAACGCCTCGAACAGCGTCGCCTGCGCGGTGCTGAGCAGCGCACCACCGCCCAGACCCTGCACCACGCGCCAGAACACCAGCGACCAGAGCCCCGTCGCCGCGCCGCAGAAGAAGCTCGCCGCCACGAACAGCAGGATGCTGCCGGTGAGGTAGCGCCGGCGGCCGAACCAGTTCGAGAGCCAGCTCGACATCGGGATCACGATCACGTTCGCAATGATGTAGCCGGTGCTCACCCACGCGATCTCGTCCAGCGTGGCGCCCAGGTTGCCCATCATGTGCGGCACGGCCACGTTCACGATCGACGTATCCACCAGCTCCAGCACCGCCGCCAGCGTCACCGCGGCCGCGATCCAGTAGCGATTGGCATACGGATCCTCGACCGCCGTGGCGGCGGCGCCGGGCAACACTGCGCTGGCCATGCTCAACGTCCTCGCGCCTGCGTCACTTGGTGCTGACGTGCGCCATCACGCTCAGGCCGATCCGCAGCGGTCGCGCGGCGTCGAGGGCCCTGGTGATCCGGATCCGTACCGGCACGCGCTGCACCACCTTGGTGAAGTTGCCGCTCGCGTTGTCCGGCGGCAGCAGCGTGAATCGCGCGCCGGTGGCCGAGCTGATGCTCTCCACCACACCCTCGATCGTGGCGCCGTCGTAGGCATCCACCTCCAGCTCCACCGGCTGGCCCACGCGCAGGTTCGCGAGCTGCGTCTCCTTGAAGTTGGCGATGATGAACAACCCGGTGTCGGACGTGATGCTCATCAACGTCTGTCCCGGCTGCACCAGCTGCCCCACTTCCACCATCTTCTTGCTGATCGAGCCGGCCGCCGGTGCGGTCACCTTGGTGAACGACAGCTGCAGGGCCGAGTTGTCGCGCGCGGCCTGCGCCGCGGCCAGTCGCGCTTCGGCCAGTCGCACGCCGGCCTGCATGCCCTGCAGGTTGGCACCCGCCGCCGACGCCTGCCGCTGCACCGCGACCAGCTGCGCCCGCGTCGCCGCCGCCTGCGCCTTGGCGGCATCCAGCTGCTGCTGACTGACGATGTTCTTCGCCGCCAGATCCGCGAATCGCGCCAGGTCGGCCTCGGCCTTCACCACCTGCGCCCGCGCGGCGTCGATGTTCGCATTCTGTACGGCGGTCTGCGCCGATGCGGTCTCCACCATCGCCTGCGCCTGGCCGGTGCCGACGCCACGGCCGCCGGACGCGGCACGCGCCGCCGCCAGATCCGCTTCGGCCTGCGCCAGGCGCACCGCATACTCCCGATCGTCGATCGAGACCAGCGGCACATCACCGCGCACCCGATCGTTCTCGGCGACGTTCACGGCCGTCACGAATCCACCGACCTTGGCCAGCACCGGCAGCACGTGTCCATCGATCATCGCGTTGTCGGTGCTCTCGTGCGAGCCGGCGTAGGAGAGCGTGCGAAACATCCAGAAGCCGCCGAGCAGCGCCAGCGCGCCAAGGATGAACGGGAGCGGGCTGCGCTTCGTCCTGACCGGCACACTCTTCGCCTTCGCGGCGGAGGGTGTCGGTGTTGCACCCAGATCGAGCGTCTCGGCGTCGGGGCGGAGTTGTGTGGTCATGAAAGTCTTCCTTCCGCTCAGCGGAGCGACGAGATGGCGCCCTGCGAGCGGGCAATCGAGATTCGGGCCAGCTGGCGATTTGCCAGCGCGTCTACGAGCTGTGTCCGGGCAGCGCTCAGGCCGAGCAACGCCGACGTGACATCGAGATTGCCGGACACACCGGCGGTGAAGCGATCACGCGACTGCGCCACCTCCTGCTCGGCGAGCCGCAGCCGTTCCTGCGCGGCGGCAACGGCCTCGCTGGTGGACGCGGCATCGAGCAACGCACTGCGCACGTCCACGCTCACCTGCGCCAGCAAATCACTGCGACGCGCCTCGAGTTCCTGCGCCACGAACCCCTGTTCGCTCTCACGCGCCTGACGGCGTCCGCCTTCGAATACCGGCACCGACACCCGCAGCGCCCAGGTCCAGGTATTCAGCATGTGGTTGCCGATGTTCTTCCCGATGAAGCCATTGTCGGCCACCGCACTCAGCGTCGGCAGGCGCTCGGCGTGAATCGCACGCGCCGCGAGCTGCGCGGACTGCAACTGCTCGGTCGCCACCACCAGCTCGGGCCGCAACCGCTCGGCGGTGGTGAGCGCGATGCGTTCACCCGGCACGTCGATCGCACCACCATCGAGTGGGTCCGCGATCACGATCGGCTGGTCGAGGCCCACGTTGATCGCGCGGCGCAGGTCGAGGCGTGCCTTGTCGCGCTCCACGCGCGCCGCGATCAGCTGCGACCGGATGCCCACCAACTGTGATTCGGCACGTGTGACGTCGAGCGCCACACCGGTGCCGGCACGGAGCGTCTCGCGTGCGATGCGCAGCAGGTCGGCGGCCAGTGTCGAGTCGGCAGCGCGCGCCTCGAACACCGCCTCGGCGCGCTGCACGCGCACGTAGGCGACGGCCGCCTGCGTGGCGGCCGTGGCACCCACCTGATCCGACTCCTTGCGCGCGGCGCTGCCCTGCTGGCGTGCGAGCCGAAGGCGCGCCAGGGCGGCACCATCGTAAATGTTCTGCGACACACGCGCGCGAACGTCGCTGGTGGGCACCGGCCCGAGCACCTCACCACGCGGATCGAAGAACGGCTCCTGACCGGCGGGCGTCGGGAAATCGATGCCAAGCGTGGCCGTGTTGAAGGTGCGGCTGTTGGCTTCGGCAATACCGCTCAGCGACGGCAGCAGGTCAGCGCGCCGCTGGTTCACGCGTGCTTCGACCTGCGAAGCGCGCACGTTGCTGCCGATCACCGCCAGGCTCTTTTCACGTGCGCGCTGTGCGGCGTTGGCGAGCGTGAGCCGGAGCGGCGGCGCGGCATCCTGTGCGGGCAGTGCGCCGGCGAGCAGCAGCGTGACGCCGAGCAGGCGGCGAACGGGGACGGTCCAGAGCAATGACATCGGTTCAGGCAGGAAGAGTTGCCGCGGGCCGCAGTGCGGCGCGGAAGAAACCCAGCACGCGATTCAGCACCGCGTCGGCATCCTCCAGATGGATGGCCGAGCAGAGCGTGGGGTTGGCGCGCATGAGGGCGTGCTGCATCAGCAGGGCGTGGAGCATGCGCGCTGCCTCGGGGGCCTGTTCCGGTCCGAAGCTCCCCTCGCGCACGCAGGCGTCCACACATGACTGCAGCAGTTTCTGCCAGCGCAGGGACACGCGCTCGGCGAAGAACTGGCTCAGCTCGGGGAGGCGCGGGAGCACGCCGGTGACGAGGCGGTAGAGCACCGGGAACTGCGGTTCGGTGACGTAGCTCCAGTAGGTGCGGACCACGCGATCGAAGTCGCGCAGCGGATCGGGGTCGTGCGTCGCGCGTTCCAGTTCGTCGAGTCGCACGACGACGGTGCGTCGGATCATCTCGCGGAAGAGCGCTTCCTTGTTGGGGAAGTAGAGGTAGATGGTGCCCTTGGCGACGCCGGCGAGCCGGGCGATGTCCTCGAGGCGGGTTTCATCGAGGCCGTTGGCGGCGAAGGCGGTGAACGCGGCGTCGATGATCTGCGCTTCGCGTTCCTCGGCGGGGCGCCGGTGGCGCGCGTCGAGCCGTGCAGCGCCGGGCGCATCAATTGTGACTGACTCGTCAGTCATGGCAGCCTCCAAAAAGAAGCCCGCGGTTCCGGGCGAGTCTCAGGATACTGACCAGTCAGTCATTTTGCAACACGGCGGGGAGCGCGCCCGGCAGCGTCCCCCGAACAGCTACGCCAAAGGGCGGTGTCAACGTCCCGCGCGACCGTCTGCGCTCACCGGGTGCAGCCGGTCGTCCGTCGGGTGTCGGTCAGCGCCGCGATCTTCCACGCCTCACCCACCTTGGCCACGTGGAACACGTCCACCCCGCAGTGGATGAACCGGGTGCCCACGTAGAGCGAGTAGTCCACCCAGACCGATGCCAGCGTGCCGTCCAGCAGCACCCTCGGATTGAAGGTCCGTTCGTCCACCGCTTCCGCGCGCTGGGTGCCGAAGGACGCCACGAAGCCATCCACCGGCGTCGCGCGCAGCCGGGCGACGCCGTCGGCGCCCACGTCCGACGTCATCAGGTAGCGCATCTCGGGATGGAACACCGCCCGCACCCGCGCGCTGTCACCCGCCCGCATGGCGTCGAAGAGTTCTTTGACGACCGCCCGCTGCGCCACGGTTTCGGATTCGGGCGCCTGCGCCCGTAGTGTCGTTGCCGAGACACCAGTACCGAGCAACGCGCCGATCACCACGGCACCCAACCCTCGACGCATCATCGAATCACCCTCCTCGGGGAACGAGCGCACCGGCGCGCTGCGGCGGCGCCGGTGCTCGAGACGTGCCGGCAACCGACACGTGTCACTTCGGCGCGAACGTACCCTTCAGCTTCGCGGTCTCACTGCCAAGGTTGATCGTGCCCTCGGCGGCGCCGTTGGTGACGGTGACCTGCACCGTGAACGGCCCGACCGGCGTGTCACCGGCGATGGTGATGGCGTTGCCAGCCGTGCTCACGGTGCTGATCGGCACATCGCCACTCTCTGCATTTCCGCAGGTGCCGCCGAAGGCGCCGGTGGCACTCTTCGTCACGGTGCAGTTCACCTCGAACTCGGGCGCACCCATCAACGGCTGCGTCGTCTTCATGGTGAAGACGCCGACGGGGTTGATGTCCGGTGCCGTCGCGACGACACCCGTCGGCACTCGCGCTGCGCGCTGTGCGACCACACCGACTGGCACCAGGGCGAGCACGACGAACGTGAGAGCGGCGAAGCGTGTGACGGCGGTAGCGTGACGCATGCAGGGTGTCCCGGCAGGAATGGACGATCGGATTTGGCCAGGCGATCACGAATGCGCCGGACCACGAGCGCTGAAATCATCACCGCGGCCGTAGCCGGGGCAAGCGGCACCTCGATCGCCGTCGTCAGTCCCGTACCGGCTCGTGACGTGAACGGCACCCGCTGGTCACGGCGCCGACACATCGCACTGGCTCCTTCACGGCACACACACCGAGAGGTCTGCGATGCCGCACCGTGCCCCTGCACCAGCCACCACGCCTCTGGCCCGCCGGGTCGTCCTGCTCGTGCTGGACGGACTGCGCGCCGACCTGGTCGGTGATCCGCGCTTCCCCAATCTCGCGGCACTGCAGCGCGAGAGTGCCTGCACCACCGACGCCACCACCGTGTTGCCCAGCGTGACGGCGGTCGCGATGACGTCACTCCTGTCCGGACTCGCACCGGTCGATCACGGTGTCGATTCCGATCGCTTCCGTGTGCCCGTGCCCCGTGTGCCGATGACCACGCTGCCGCAGGCCGTGGCCGCGGCGGGCTACCCGACAAGCGGCGTGGTGCGACAGGTGCCGTGGCTGGTCCGCTCCACGGCGCAGCGCATCGTCCGTGCACTCGGCCTGCATCAGGTGACCTTCGCAGCCTCCAACGCGCATGTCCTCCTCACTGCCGCCATGCCGGCGCTGCGGACGCAGCGCACGGGGCTGATCGTGCTGCACTGGCCGGATTGCGATGCGGTCGGTCACCGTGCCGGTTGGATGTCCACCGCCTACCTCACCGCCGTCGCACGCATGGACCACGCACTCGGCATCCTGCGCCACGAACTCGCGGCCGCGCGACACGACACGCTGCTGGTGGCACTGGCCGATCACGGTGGTGGCGGACGGATCGCCACGCATCACGACAGCGCACACCCGCACGACTGCACCATCCCGATCTTCCTCGACGGTGCCGGCGTCGTGCCGCAGCAGTTACCGGGCGGCCTGACGCTCCTCGACGTGCCGGCCACCGTGTTGCACGCGCTCGGCGTGCCCGTGCCCAGCACGTATGCCGGCGCACCGATCACGCAGGCGTTTCAGACGCCGGTGCTGGCGCACGAAACGGCCACCGCAGCATGACGGACATCCTCATCGCCTTCGCCGACACGGGCGGTGGCCACCGCGCCGCCGCCGAGTCGATCCGACTTGCGCTGGTGGGTGGTGGTGACGATGTGCGCGTGACGATGGCCGATCCGTATGCGCAGCGGTCGCGCTGGCCCTTTTCGCGACTCGGCAATGCCTATCCGATGGTCGTGCAGCGCGCGCCATGGGTGTGGGAGGCTGGCTTCCGGCTCACCAACACCGCGCGGGTCGTGCGCGCCGTGCAGCGCGCAGCCTGGCCATTTCTGCGGCATGGGTTCGATGCGTTCGCCGCCGCGTCCCCACCCGACGTGATCGTGTCCACGCATCCGCTGCTCACCGCACCGCTGCGTCGCACCTTCCCCCAGGTGCCGATCATCGTCGTCGTCACCGACCTGGTCTCGGGTCACGTGTCGTGGTACGACGCGGGCGCGGATCTGGTGGTCGTGCCGACTACCGAGGCACGTGATGCCGCGATTTCACACGGCATTCCACGGCAGCAGGTGCACCTGATCGGCCTGCCGGTCGCATCGTCCTTCATCGCCGTGCCCGGCGAGCGCGCCACACTGCGTGCGCGACTGGGCTGGTCCATCGATCGACCCACCATTCTGCTGGCAGGCGGTGCCGACGGTCTCGGCGGACTGGAATCGTTCGCGGTCGCGATCGACCGCGCGCAGCTTCCGTGCGACATCGCCGTAGTGGCCGGGCGCAATCACACGCTCGCCTCGCGCCTGCGGGCCCGACGCTGGCAAGGCACAGCTCACGTATACGACTTCGTGGACAACTTCGCCGAGCTGTTGCGGGCTGCGTCGGCTCTGGTGACGAAGGCTGGACCAGGGAGCATCAGCGAAGCCTGTGCGAGCGGCTGTCCGCTGATCCTCACCAGCGCGATTGCGGGGCAGGAAACGGGCAACGTCGGATTCGTCACGCGCGGGCGAGCCGGCGTCTGGGCGCCCGCCCCGCTGGCCGCCACTGCCGCGCTCCACGCCTGGCTGGTGGGTCGCGATGCGCCGGCAGCGCTGCAGCGCGCCTCGCGTGCGGCACTGCAGCTGGCGCGGCCACATTCAGCCGAGGCAATTGCAACGCTGGTGCGCGACGCGGCAGCGCTCAGCGGGAGCGCGTCATCGACACCTGCCAGCGCGATCGCAGCCGCGAAGGCAGCCGCCGCCTGACCCGCGGTGCATCACGGTCGCTGCAACATCCCCGGCGCGCTCGCCACACAGGTCGGATCGGACGGATCCGGTGCGCCATACACGCTGCGCGCGAGCGTGGCGGTGCCGGTGGCAGGCAGCGTGACGCGGAACAGCTGACTGTATTGCGAGTCGCACAATTCGGGCACCGTGCCGGCGCCCAGCGCGCCGACGATCTGCGTCACGGTATTGCTGTGCCCCACCACCAGGATGCCGCCCTGCCCGCGCTGTCGTGCGATCGCACGCACCGTGTCGGCCACGGCCCGGATGTGCGCGGCCGCGCCACCGGCGCCGATCGGCACCACGTGCACCACCGGCGACGTGCGCGCGATCAGCACCGAGGCCGTGAGCTTCGTGCGTTGCAGGTGACTCACCACCACGTCACCGATCGGCATTTCGCGCAAGACGGCGTCCAGCGCAGCGGCGCGCATCATGCCCGCGGTGCTCAGCACCGGGTCGCTGGCCGGCAGCGGTGCCTTCTCGGCGTGGCGCACCAGCACCACGAATGGCGCTGCAGGTGTGGTAGTCCGCGCTGGCGTGGACGCGCACGCCGCCAGCACCATCGTCAGCAGCGACGCCCGGACGACGACCGCCGCGCGCCTCATCATCGCTCGCGCACCAGCACCCGCCGCGCGCGAACCAGGTCGCCGAGGAACATCGTGTCGCCGCGAATCAGGAACGGGCGCTCCTGCACGGTGTTGCGCCAGCTTGGCCACAGGCTTCCCTCGATGCGATGCGTGATGATGCCGCGGACGGGATCCGCGGTATAGCGTCCGAACCACGAAAAGTACGCTTCGTACGCTTGGCGCAGCTCCGCCTCGCTGGCACCCCGGTCGGTGCCGGTGGCGAACATCGGCGGAACCGGTGTGCGCGTGAACTGCATCGCGTGAGTGCCGTCGGCGTTGTAGAACACCAGTCCGGACGGCGCGTCACCGAACGGCCGACGCCACGGTCCACTGGCGCTGTCGCGGCTTTCCACCGCGATCATTCGCCAGGTGCCGATCCACGGCGCTGCCGAACGCGACACACAGGCTCCACACTGGAGCAGCGCCGGCAGCAGCCAGCGCACGCTCACGGCAACACGCGTGCGCGCCACTCCGCCGGCCACAACTGGCACGCCTCCACCCGACCGAACCACTGGAACCGTCGCTTGGCGAAGGCCTTGTAGGCGGCGTCGCGGATCCAGCGCGGCACCAGCAGTCCCGCCATACCCAGCAGCGCCCAGGTGCCGCCCAGCAATCGGAGCACGGAGAGCGCAGCGTCGGAGTGGATTTGCACGGAGGCGGCGCGCGTCGGCGTCGCCGGCAAATACAGCACCGTCGAGTCCACGTCGCGCAGCATCCCGGCGAACGGCGCCAGCGCCTGACGCGCCGTCTCGCTGGCCAGAGCGGCGACGAACAGTCGTGCATGAACATCGCGCGTCATCGCAAAGCGGATCGAGCGATCGCAGAAGCCGCACTCACCATCGAAGAAGAGGATCGGCGCTGCCGCATCGGAGGCGCGCGCCGCCAGCGGCAGCGCCGCGCTACCGCTCACCACCCCATCCGCGAGCGCAGCGACGTGATGTGCGCCACGTGATGCCGACCGTGCCACGCATAGCGCAGCAGCGAGAGGTCCAGGCGCTGCGGACCGAGTTCCGGATGCACGAACGGTCGCATCATCCGGGCCGCGTCCAGGCCCGCAAGGCAACCCACCCACCGCGCATGGATGCCGTCCAGCAGCGACAGGCTCACGTCCACCGGCACCAGCGCCACATCGCCCAGCAACGCCCACGCCGCCTCATCGTACGGACGGATGGTCGGGCTTTCCTCCGTCAGCGCGAACTTGACGCGGATGTAGGCATGCATGTGACTGTCGGCGACGTGATGGACCACCTGCCGCACCGTCCATCCGCCGTCGCGGTAAGGCGTTTCGAGCTGCAAAACTGACAGCCCCGCCACCGCCGCGCGCATCGCCGCCGGCAGTGCCGATATCTCCGCGATCGCGTCCGCACGCGCGGCGTCAGTGATCTGGTCCGGTACGGTGAAGCGCCCCACGGGATACTGCAGCGACGTGTCGGTCATCTCGGCGATCAGTGATCGGTGACGGCGAAGTGAGTCGCCAGCTCGCGCACCTGTTCGGCGTGCCGGCGCTCGTGGGCGCCGATGAAGTACACCCATTCATACAGATCCAGCGTGCCAAGGAACGGGTGCGGATGCAGCACGGTGGAGAAGGCCAATCCGTCGCCCGCATGCAGCTGGTCGAGCAGGATCCCGCGTGTTTCCATCAGCGCCGCACGCGCCGACTGGGCCGACATCTCGCCTTCGGGCACCACCCGATCCGGCGCCTCGATGCGGTTGGCGCGATTGGCCAGCACGCCGAAACGCGCATCGGTGATCTCCACGAGCTCGGGCGTCTCGTGCGGCGGCTCCGGCGAGGACTGCAGCTCACCGATCTTCAGTGCCACCAGCTTCGCCACGCCTTTCTCGACTCGCACCAGGTGCTCCAGCACCTCGGCGGCTGACCAGCTCTGCTCCGATGGACGCGCTTCGCGCAGCTCCTCCGGGATCGCGTCGACCGCGGCCAGCAGTTCGGCGCGCGCGGCATCGGCATGTGCGATCACGGCGGCAAGTCGGGGATGCATCGGCTACTCCTTCCGGCCGCAGCCGGGAGACCGGTCAAGGTGGGCCGCGTCGGAGGACGCCGGCGGCACCGCGTTCCGGTAAAGTTAGCGTCGTGACCGCTTCGAATACTCCAGCGCTGCCCCGGGGCACCGAATCCCTGCCCGTGATGGCCGTCGTGGCGGAGGTGCACGCCGCACTTCGCGACGGCATCGCGGCGGTGCTGGTCGCGCCGCCGGGTGCGGGCAAGACCACTGGCATTCCGCTGGCGCTGCTGGACGCCCCGTGGCTCGACGGCGGACGGATCCTGCTGCTCGAACCGCGCCGCCTCGCCGCCCGCGCCGCCGCCAGCCGCATGGCCGCGCTGCGGGGCGAAAGCGTCGGCGGCACCATCGGCTGGCGCATGCGTGGCGACACGCGCGTGAGTGCCACCACGCGCGTCGAGGTGGTGACCGAGGGGGTGCTGACGCGGATGCTCCTCGATGATCCCACACTTGACGGCGTGGGCGTGATCTGCTTCGACGAGTTCCACGAACGCTCCATCCACGGCGACACCGGCCTCGCGCTGGCGCTCAACACGCAGGCGTTGCTCCGCCCCGACCTGCGCCTGCTGGTGATGTCCGCCACCATCGATGGCGCCCGCGTGGCGTCGCTGCTGGGTGATGCGCCGGTGATCACCAGCACCGGTCGTGCGTTTCCCGTCGCCACGACCTTCGCCCCACCGCGCGCCGGACAGCGCATGGAGGAGGCCACGGCCGCCTCGGTCCGAGACGCCCTCGCGCAGCACGATGGCGACGTGCTGGTCTTCCTCCCCGGCGCACGTGAAATCCGCCGTGTGGCATCGCTGCTCGACGGTACGGTGCCGCCGGCGGTGGATCTTTGGCCACTCTTCGGCATGCTCGACGCACGCGCGCAGGACGCCGCCATCGCCCCGTCACCGTCGGGACGACGCAAGGTGGTGATCGCCAGCGCGATCGCCGAGACGTCGCTGACCATCGAGGGTGTGCGCGTGGTGGTGGACGGTGGCTGGTCGCGCGTGCCGCGGTACTCGGCACGCACCGGCATGACGCGCCTCGAGACGGTGCGCGTGTCGCGGGCCAGCGCCGACCAGCGCCGCGGCCGCGCCGGCCGTGTGGCTGCCGGGCACTGCATCCGCTGCTGGCATGAGTTCGATGATGCTGCGCTGCGCGCGCACGGCTCGGCCGAGATCCTGGACGCCGATCTGGCACCACTGGCGCTCGACCTGGCCGGTGCCGGCATCGCGCGGGCCGACGAACTGCAGTGGCTCGACACGCCACCCGCCGCCGCCTTCGCGCAGGCGCGCACGCTGCTGGCGGCGCTCGGCGCGCTCGACGGCGCTGGGCGTCTCACGGCACACGGTCGCGCGATGTCGGCGCTGGGGGTGCATCCACGCATGGCACACCTGCTGCTGATGGCGCGCGAGCGCAAGACACTGGCGCTGGCCTGCGATCTGGTCGCCATTCTGGAGGAGCGCGACCCGGTGCGTGCAATCGACGCCCGGCTGCTGGACCCCGACCTCGCGTTACGCATCGACGCCCTTCGCAGTGGACGCCGTGCGCTGCCGGCGGGCCTCGCGATCGACGACGCTGCCCTCGCCCGTTGTCGCGAGACGGCGCGCGCGTTGCGTGACCGCATGAACGTGCGGCGCGCTGACGAGCAGCCCAGCGACGAACTCCCGTCCCTCGGCGCACTGGTGGCACTGGCCTATCCGGATCGCGTGGCACGACGCCGCGACGGCGCGGGAGCGCGGTACCTGCTGCGCAACGGCAGTGGTGCCTTCATGCGCGACCAGGGCTCGGCGCTGGCGCGCGAGGAGTGGATTGCCTGCGCGGCTTTGGATGGTGCCGGACGTGACGCCACCGTGCAGCTGGCCGCGCCACTCGACGCAGCCACCGTGCGCGAGCTTTTCGCGTCGCAGATCACCGCCCGCCGAACGGTGCTCGCCGACGCCGAGACGGGTCGGGTGCGCGGCCTGATCACCGAATCGCTCGGTGCCATCACGCTGGTGGAGCGCACCGCGGAAGATCTGAGCCAGCCGGAACGTGCCACCGCACTGCGCACGCTGATTCTCGAGGGCTGGCCGGAGGCATTGCCCTGGTCCGATGGAGCGACCCGGTTGCGGGCGCGGCTGGCGTTCCTGCACCACCATGACGCGCGCTGGCCCGATGTGAGCGACGCGGCATTGCGAGACGATGTCGATGCGTGGCTGGCGCCAGCGCTCGACGGTGCCCGCTCACTCGGCGACGTGCGACGAGCGGATCTCGGCGCGCTGCTGCTCGATCGCGTGGAGTGGTCCGTGCGGACCACCATCGAACGGTTGGCGCCGACACACATCACCGTGCCGAGTGGTTCACGTATCGCGGTGGATTACAGCGATCCCGCCGCACCGGTGCTCGCGGTGCGACTGCAAGAATTGTTCGGTGCCCGCGACACGCCGTCGGTCTTCGAGGGTCGGGTGCCGCTGGTGATCCACCTGCTCTCACCGGCGCACCGCCCGGTGCAGGTCACGCGCGACCTGCCCGGCTTCTGGCGCAGCAGCTACGCCGACGTACGCAAGGACCTGCGCGGCCGCTATCCGCGGCACTCGTGGCCGGAAGATCCCCTGACCGCCACGCCGACCCATCGCGCCAAGCCGCGCGGCACCTGAGAGCCACGGCGAGTCGTGCCGACGCTCGTCAGGGCTGACCGTCGGCCGGCGGCGCGGCGTCGCGCCAACCGGCAGCTCGATGGCTGTTGTCGCAGAACGGCTTGCGCTGCGACAAACCGCAACGACAGAGCGCGATGCGCGCATCGGCGACCAGCGTGCGGTCACCGTCACGTCGGGCGTGTCGTAGACCTGCAGCTTGCGCGTCACGGCATCACCCCGCGCACGGACCCGACATGTCGGCGCTCCGTCAGGAGGTCACGGCGCGGCGCGCCAGCTCAGGCCGCAGGCGCAGCAACGTGCGCTTCCATGCTGCGGCCCCGATCGCCGCCGCCACGGGCATCAGCGCCCACGACACCACGTGATACCACACCGGAGCCGTCGCCCAGCGGATCGCGCCGATGAACACGGCACTCACCAGCGCAATCGTTACCATCATCAGCGCGTGGCCCAGCAGGTGATCCTCGGCCAGTCGGGCCGTGATCCAGCCGCCGAACGCGGTGGTGACGAGTGTGATGGACAACATCACGAACAGCGCCACCGGATTCGAGGTGTGGCCCTGCACATCGAACGCCGCCGGAAACGCGATCGGTGTGACGGCGGCGGCGGCGTACACGCCCAGCCCGGCAACCAACAGGCCGAGGGCGATTGCAGTCAGACCACGCATCTGGAACTCCAAGGAGGGTACTCTTGCGAAGCTAGCCCGTGAGGAGTCACGGGCAAGCTGGGCGTGTCAGGTGCTGCGCACGAAGAACGCGCGCGGTCCGCCGAAATCGAACGCCAGGACATCCGCCTCACCGATGCTGGCCGACACGGCCACGGGATTCGAGCCATCCTCGTGCATCGTGTGCAGGGTGCCCTGCTCCAGTCGCCACCGCAGCGTGACGCGCAGCACGCCCTCGCCGGTCGGGATCACGTAGTCCAGCGCACCGTCGGCACCGAACTGCATCAGGGTGCCGGGCTGGATCTCCACCGGCGCCTCGCAGCGCAACAGCTGCCAGGTGCCTACCAGCGCGTCCGGCGTCGTATGCGGCGCCGTCACGCGCCGCCGACTCCGACGCACCACGCCGTGCGCGATCCGGCGCCACTCACGAGCGGTCGCCGACGCGGTCGAGCGGCGCATCCTGCGGCGGCGTTGCGCGCGGTGTGGTGGCGCGATCCGTGGTCGCCGTCGGTGATTCGTCCAGGGCGGTGTACGACAGCTTGCGGATCGCGGAACGGCGCGAGCGCTGCCGGCGCCGCAGCCGTGCGATGAAGCCGGCCGCGCCTCCGATGATCGCGCCGATGAGCGTCGCCATCAGCAAAGACGTGGCGAAGATCAGCGGCTCGGCCTCGGCCGGCAGGCGGAAACGTCCCTCGACCACGAACGACCCGATCAGCCACGACACACTGTTGACGATGCCGGCCAGCGTACCACTGACCACGATCCCCCACAGCAGTGGCATGCGGCGGACGGTGTCGTAGCCGGCGTACGCCACCAGCGCATAACTGACCGGTACCCAGAGGATGCGGTTGACCGCGTACTCCTGCGCGAAGAAGAACGCCGCGAACTCCACCAGCAGCATGGCGAGCATCACGGACAGCATGCGCACACCGTAGCGCGCCACCCAGAGCGTCATCGTGCGCCTCGCGGACCGGCGTATCCGGACCGGTTGGTGTGGAGGCTGAGGGCACGCTGCCGGTGGCGGAGAGGGCGCAATGGGAAACCGGTCGCTGGAGTGTGCAGGTCGGTGGGTGACACGGCGGCAGAAACGACCCCGCGCACATGCAAGCTACCAGCCCAGGTGACCGGTGGCTCGCCGGCACTCGTAAAACGCGCAGACTGACCGCGGGTCACTCCGGCAGGAGGCGGGGAAACGAAATCGCGACCGGTGCGCCGTCACAGACGAACGCCGACCAGGGCGTGGCTTCCAGCCCCTCGCGCCACTCGGTGCCGTAGACCGCCGCCACGTCGCAGCGGAACGTCACCGCCGCCTGCTCCCACACGTTCCAGCGCGGATGGGCGACCTGGTATTCGACGGTGCGGCCGGAGCGCTGTGGCGTATAGCCGAGGTAATGCTCGGTGATGAACCCGGTGGCACTGTCTGGGTCGATCGGCGTCGGCCTGCCCTGCACCGCGGCGCCCAACGACTGCCACGCCCCGTGCTGCCGCCACTCGTAGCTGAGCGAGCCCCCCGCATCGGCGTTCATCTCGATGCGGTGCCGCATCCGGACGGCTCGATATGGCTCGTTGTACGCCAGCCGCGCGGTCCAGGCGATGGCTGGGCGCGGCACGAGTTCGCGGATGAACACCACCCCGCGCTCCCACCGCCCGTCCACCTTCCGCCGGACGTACGCCCGCAGGTTGACCTCGTCGAAGTCGCGATGCCACGGCACCGGAACGCCCAGCAGGCGCGTGTCCAGGAACCGGAAGCCGACCATGCTCACCAGCGCGCGACCATCGAGCAGGTCCAGCTCCGTGCCGCGCGGCACATATCGCTGCACGAGGCTGCGATCGGCCTCGTAGTTGGCGAACAGGAGGTGCCGCCACGTTGCGGTCAGGAAGGGGCGTCGCATCCCGACTGAACAGTCGGCGCCGTCCAGCGTTCCGCGACGCGCAGCTGTCAGGGCCGATTTCCGGAGGGCTGATGCATCACGGCCCGCGGAGTCATCGCCGCGGGCCGTGAGGAGTATCGATTCAGCCGGCGAGATGCAGCGAAGGTTCCTCGCGCATCCGCCGCTCCCGGAGGCGCACCGGGTCCGGTCCGCTGGGCACGTGCGGTGACCGCGCGATGATCAGCCGCTTCACGTCCTCCATCGCCAGCACGTCACCGGTGCCCGGATGCAGACGCTGCACGCCAAGGCGATTGAGCAGCGCCAGGCTGCGCACCACGCGTGACGGAATCTCGGCCAGGTAGTGGCGCGTGGGACGATTCGGCAGCAGGCGACCACCGAACCAGCCGCCGCTCAAGAGGTCACCAACGATCGCATCGCCGGTTGGCAACACCACCGACGTGGAACCGATGGTGTGTCCCGGCGTGTGAACCACGGTGCCGGCGCAGCCGAACGGTTCCAGCGACAGCGTGTGGCCGAAGACGATGTCCGGCGGCAGCGCATCGAAACGGGTGTCGGCGAAGGTGCGCATCAATGAGCCGAAGACACCGGCGTTGCCGGACACGCGATCCAGGCCACTGGCCAGGATCGGGGCGTCCGCACCGTGCACCGCGACCGGCACATGGAACACGCGCTGCAGGTAGGCGGCGTTGCCGATGGAGGTGGCGTGCGCGTGCGTCGCCAGCACCAGCGACATGTCGTCACCACCCAAGCCCAACTGCGACAATCCGCCAAGCAGCGCGGTACGCGCACGTTCTGGCCCAGTATCGACCAGCACGTGATGCTCCCCGCTGATCACGTAGGCATTCGTGCCGTGCAATGGCAAACGGTGTACACGCATGTCGCCCTCCAGGTCGAGCCGGCATCGGCTGTTTCATGCCCTTCAAGAACGCGCACTACTTGGGAAACGTTCGCACAGCCAGCATTATTCTCAAATTCATGCCAATACATCTTCGGCGGTATTGAAGAGACTGGCATGTCTGCAGAGCGTCATCACGATGACGCCCGTGCCCGTGCACCATGGCGCTCCGACGGAGCCCCTGCGACGGCGCGCCCGTTTCATGGTGCCGATACGTCCCTAGATGAACGCGGTGGACGTGCCATCCTTCGCAGACCGGACCGCACCAGCGACACCGTACGGCGCAATGGCCATCTCGTGTCGTCGATCAGTCGGGTTCAGCGTGCTCGTACCGGTGTACCGTCCGTCGGTTCCCGTGCCGTACTGAGCTTTGTGCAGGTCGGTGGAACACCAGCACCGTGACGGCCTATCTTTCCCCGGCACCGGCTGGCTCCGCTTCCAACAACACACGATTCCTTCGTCATGCTTTTCAACGAACTGCGGCGCTATGCTGCCGGCCTCGCTGTCGCGTGCGTTGTCCCTGTCGCCGCGGTGGTGGCGCAGCCGACAACCCCGACTGTAGCAACAGCTGTGCCCGCAAACTCGATTATACCGAGCTCGGCCGCAGACACGCTCGAAATCATCATCACCGCGCGGGGCACCGACACCGTCCGGACCGAGAAGGATCGCCTGCTCGGAGAGCGCCGGGATGCCGAAACGCGCTGGGCGGGCCTGAGCGACCAGTCGCTGCGCCTGCGCGCGGCGATTGGTGAGCTGAAGGACGCGATCTCGGCTGCCACCGCCAAGGAAAAGCTTGCGCGGAAGGACAAGCGTGATGCGGACCGGATCGCAGCGGCGTCGGAAAAGCGGCGGATGGAGCGCTCGATGGCGCTGATCGAGGCCCGCTTTGCGCTCCGCGAGGCGCAGGCTGAGGCAGCGCGAGTGGAACGCGATTTCCTCGACGCGTCGATCCGGGCCGACGATGCCGAACTGGCGATCGCCGAGCGACGCGATCTGGTAACGCTCGACGATCCGACGCAGCGCACGGCGTTCCAGGAGCTCACCAGTCGCTGGCTGCAGGCGCTGCGGACGCGGAGCGCACGCGCCTACGACCTCGAGGATCGTCGCTTCAAGGTGGTCGAGGCGCAGATGCTGCTGCTCAAGCGGCAGCGCGACTGACGCACGACACGCAATCGCGATCGCAGGCGGCGCGTGCTCCCATCGGGAGAATGCGCCGCGGTCACATCACGGCGTGACGCTTCGGGCCAGGACGCGCGCCCGCAGTGCGCGCGCACGGTCGGCCACGCGTGAGACGTCCGCCACCGTATCGAGCGGCACCGCCGCATCGTTGACGTTCTTCGAGGTGGCCGAGAGCGCTCCACTGGAGTCGTAGCCGAACGCCAGGCGTGTTCGTAGCGGCTTGGTGCCATCGGCCGTCTGGATGCGATCCAGCGCCACGTAGTGCAGTGAATCACCGCGGAAGAGGTAGCGCGCATTCTCTTCCGTCGCCGCTGGTCCACGACGGGTTTCGTCGAGCACCAGCAGCGAGTCGCCGGCGAAGAAGGCGAACCAGATCACGCTCGTGTCGCCGGCGACGAATCCATCCGACACCCGGCGCAACGTCGGCACGCGCAGATTCACCGCCTCGGCGTCCTTCACGAGGTATTGCAGCACCATCCGGTCCTGTGCGGCGGCAGCGATCGCCGCCTTGTGCGCACGCCGCGCCTCCGGTGTGGGGGCTGGCTTGTCACCACGACCGCAGCCCGACAGCAACACCGGCATCACCAGCGCCAGGACCCGTGCGGTCATCGGTCGCCCATCGCGTCGGCGGCCGCTGTCAGTCCGGCTCACGTGCCGGGGGTGGTGACGGCACCGCCGGCGTCGTTCCAGCCACGCCAGCCCCCGGTCATCGACCGCACGTTGGTGTAGCCCATCCGCTGCAGCGCATCGGCGGCCAGCGCCGAGCGATAGCCGCCACCGCAATACAGCACGATCGGCGCGGCGGTATCGGGCACCAATCGCTCGATGTCACGCTCGATCACACCCTTGCCGAGATGCGATGCACCGGCCACGTGGCCGGCCGCCCACTCGTTGTCCTCCCGCACATCGAAGACCTGCGCGCCACCGGAACGCAGCAGCTCCTGCACTTCGGCTGGAGAGACTTCGGTGACGCGCGCCTGCACGGCGGCGACATGAGCGAGGAAGCGTGGCGTGTGATCCATGAGGCGATGCGGAATTGAGGAAGCCGCAGTGTAGCCGCTCCCTCCGGCACCGACCAGTCGAATACCACGTCAGGCGCCGCCGAAACAGGCCGTCACCGCCGCGCGAGCGACTATCGATATCGGCCGGACGCGACAGACATGCGGTTCCGGGCACCGAGCGCCTCGCTCACGCCCCAGAACGTCGCCACCAGCATCACCAGGAAGCCGAACCCGTGCGCCAGCTGCCCGAATTGCAGCGCCTCACCGAGCACGCCCCAGTCCGAGAGCAACACGGTCCAGTCGCGATCCACATCTGTGCGAGGCAGCACGGTGGACGACGCATCGGCCATGCGCAAGCCCATGGTGGCGAAGCCCTGGCCCACGCACCACGCGGCCACACTGGCGGCGTGTTCGTCACCGCGGCCGGAGTAGAGGGCGCCGAACAGCAGCGGGAGCAGGATCGGCAGGACGGTGCCGCCGAGGAGCTGCATGGTGCCACCCAGCGGCGCGAACACCAGGTGTCCAGCCTCGTGCACCGGCTGGTTGAATTCATCGATCAGGATGCTGACCTCGGGTGAGGCGAGCATGGCAATGGCGTACACGGCAAGTGCGGTGGTCAGTCCGATCCGAAACTGGCGCATATGCTCCCCCTGAGACGGCGATCCCCACAGGGGACCACTCAGCGAGGCGCGGCTGTCACCGCTCCCCCCGTGCGCTCCCCCCGACCCGAACGGATGAGATTGCAAGGGACGGGCCAGCGAGCTCGGCCCTGTTGAGCGGGAACCGGCGGAGGGGAAATTCCGTTTGCTGGAGCTATTGACGGACGGGCACCTCGACTATACGGTTATGGCGCTGTGCTCCGCGTCGATGTGACGCGGGCTGGGTTTCGGTCCACGGGTCCGCCTCCTACAGCGCGGGCCCGTCGTCGT
>JANMON010000294.1:0-4817 GCA_031369265.1 Gemmatimonadaceae bacterium
GCCACCGCCAGCCCGATCTCGGCGGTCCCTTCGCGGGCCGCCGTCATGTGATCCTTCCCCATCTCCACGTGTCGCACGATGTTCTCGCGCACCACGATCGCGTCGTCGATCAGGATGCCGATGGCCAGCGACAGGCCGAGCAGCGACATCGTGTTGAGCGTGAAGCCGAACGCGTACACGGCCAGGAAGCTGGCGATCACCGACACCGGCAGTGCCATGCCCGTGATCACGGTGGAGCGCCACGAGTTGAGGAACAGGAACACCACGAGCACCGTCAGCATGGCGCCTTCGATCAGCGTGCCCTGCACGTTCGAGACGCTGGCATCCACCCGCTCGCCCGAGTCCTTGATGACCTTCAGCTCGACGCCCTTCGGCAGCGCGGCCTGGATCCGCTCAACCGCCGTGATCACCTTCTGCGTGACCTCGGTGGTGCTGTAGCCGCTGGACTTCGTGACCTCGAGGCCCACTGCTTCCACGCCGTCGAGGAGGGCCAGCGTGCGCTGCTCCTCGGTGCCGTCGCGGATGTCGGCCACCTGGCCGAGGCGGATCAGCTGCGAGCCGCGCTGGACGATCGCGATGTTGGCGAAGTCCTGCACGTCCTCGAGGCGGCCGCGCAGGCGGATGGTGCGCTCGTCGAGCACACCCGTCAGGCTACCCACCGGCACCGCCAGGTTCTGCTGCGTGAGTGCCGCGACCACCTCGGTCACGCTGACGTTGTTGGCCTGCAGCGCGGCCGGACGCAGTTCGACCATCATCTCGCGCTTCACGCCGCCGGTCACGTCCACCTTTGCCACGCCGGCGATCGCGCGCAGTTCACGCGTCACGCCGGGATCGGCCAGCAGCGTGAGTTGCGGTGCGGTGAGCTGCTTGGACGACATCGCGATCTGCACCACCGGCCGGTCGGTCGGATTGAACTTCTGCAGGATCGGCTCCTTCATCTCGGCCGGCAGGTCGTTGCGCTTCAGGTTGATCGCATCGCGGATCTCCGTCGTCGCTTCCTGCATGTTCTTGCCGAACTTGAAGAACGTCACCACCGAGGCGAAGCCGTCACGCGCCTCGCCCTGCACCTTGTCCACGCCGGGAATGCCGGTGATCGCCTCTTCCACCTGGTCCAGCACCTCGCGTTCCACCTGGTCGGGGCTCGCACCCGGATAGACGATGGTGGTGAACACGATCGGCGGCGCGACTTCCGGGAACTCGTCGGTCTGCAGCTTGGCGTACGCGAACAGTCCGCCGACCACCAGGATCAGCATCGTCACGATCGTGACCAGTGGCTTCCTGATCGCAAAATCTGAAATCCACATATCCGCTACCTCGGTACTGTGTTGGCCTTCGGCGCTGCTGCCTTGCTGCCCTGATCGTTCACGGACGACACCCGCACCTGCTTGCCCTCGCCGATCGCCTGCGCCGCGCCCAACAGCACCGTGTCACCACGCTGCAATCCCTGCGTGATCTCGAAGTTCTCGCGCTGGTCGTCGCGGATGCCGAGCGTCACTGCGACACGCTCCACGCGACCACCCTTCACCCGCATCACCGCCGGCGTGGCGCCGCGCTGGTCGATCGCCGTGGACGGCAGCACCAGTGCGGTGCGCGTCTCGGCATTGACCCGACCCTCGGCAAACAGGCCACCCACCAGTGTGCCGGCGCTGTTCGGGATCGAGGCCAGAATCTGCACCTGACGCGTGGCCGGATCGGCCACCGGGCTAACACGCGTCACCGTGCCGGTGAACTTGCGATCGCCGTAGCCGCTGACGCTGAATGCCACCGGCATGCCGATGCGAATCTGTCCGATCTGCGCCGCGGGTACCGCTGCCTCGAGGCGCATGCTCTTCGGATCGACGACGGTGAACAGTTGCGTGCCCGGCGTGACCACGTCACCGGCGCTCACCACGTCACCGGCGATGACACCGGCGAACGGCGCGCGCACCGTGGCACTGCGCAACGCCTTGCTGGCCTGCGCGTAGGCCGACTTCACGTTGGCCAGCTGCGCCATGGTGGTGGAGTAGGTCAGGCGCGCGTTTTCGAGGTCACGATCGGCGATGGCACCGGCGGCGTTGAGCCGCTCAGCGCGATCAAGCTCCTTCTTCGCCTGCGCGGCCTGCGCCTCACCGGCGGTCACGCCGGTGCGGGCCGAGAGTTCGGCGGCGTTGGCGGTGGTAGCGTCGATGCGTGCGAGCGTCGTGCCGGCCGTGACGCGCTGGCCGGGTTCGACGAACACCTGCACCACGCTGCCAGAGACCTCGGAGCGGACCGAGGCGCTGCGTTCCGCATTCAGCTCCCCCGAGATGGAGGGACCGCTGGCGATCGCCATCGTGTCCACCACGCTGACGTTGTCCGCAGTGATGAGCGTCGGCTGTTCCGGCGCGGCGGCGCTGGCGTCGGCCTTCTTGCCGCAGGCCGCGAGGCCGAACGCCATCGTGGCGAGCAGCAACGCCGGTGCCGTGAAACCATGCAGTCGTGCAGTGCGCAGCGCGCGAGTCGGGATCTGTGTCATTGGAATTGGCATGTGAATCACTCCGGTCGGCCGGAAGTGCCGGTGGTGCTGGTCGTGGCACCTGCCTGACCGCTGGCGCTGGTGCCCTGCGTTGGTGTGCCCGTGCTGCCGCCCTGCTGCGTGCTGCCACCCTGTTGCGTCGCGCCACTGCTGGCGGCGGTGCCGCCGCCCGAGCCGAGAGGCAGGTCGCGCAGGAGCGTGATGCGGAGTCGTGCCAGCTGCAGGTCGCGCGCAGCGGTGAGCTGGTTGGCCTGCGACTGGATGAGCAGGTTGCGGATGTCGCTCAGTTCGAGCTGCGTGGAGATGCCGTTGGTGTAGCGGACCTCGGCGATGCGCAGCGCCTTGTCGGCCTGTTCCTCGGTGCCGATGCTGGCCAGCCAGTTCGCCTCCGCCTGTTCCAGGCTGCGCAGCGCCAGCTGCACGTCGAGCGAGGCCGCACGCTTGCCCTGACTGAGCCGTGCCTGCGCGTCGGCGAGATTGGCCTTCGCCACCATCACGTCGCCGCTGATCCGGCCGCTGGTCCAGAGGGGCACCGAGAGGCCGAGCTGCACCGTCCACGCGGGATAGAAATCGGCGAGGGTGCGCGGCACGATCTGCGAGTTGGACGGATACGCAAACCGCTGATAGTTGGTGGAGAGCGTGAGTGACGGCATTCGCTGCAGCGCGGCGTTCTCCACCGCGCCCTTCTGCACCTCCACTGACGCCACCGCCTGCTGCACCGCCGAACGTGACTCGGGTGCGGTGTCACGCGGATTCAGCTTCGGCAGCGTCGCCGCGCCGCCGGTCGAGACCAGGCCGGTTCCCGCGCTGGGTCGCTCCTCGTTGTCGAGGCGCGACGTGGCCAGCACACGATTCATGTCCGCATCCTGGATCGGCGTCGTCAGCGCCACCGACTCCGTCAACGGCAGGTTCAGCAGCTGCTTCAATCGCAACGTCGCCACGTCACGATTCTGCTGCGCCGAGATCACCAGTGGACGCTGCGCGTCGCGAGCGACCCGCGAGCGGAGCAGGTCGTACTCGGCCACCGTGCCGACCTGCCGCTGCAGGGTGGTCTGCCGCAGCGTGCGCTCGGTCTGCACCAGCGAGCTCTCGGCGATCTGCAGAAACTTGTCCGCGATCACGGCATTGAAATAGGCCGATGCGATGTCGTAGCGGAGCTGTGCCCGCGCGGTGCGAAATCCGTATGCCGCCACCGATTCGTTCGCGCGCGCCACTCGACTGGCGAGGCCGAAGCGGTTGTCGAGATACAACGGCTGCGAGGCCTGCAGGCCGAGGGTGATCGTGTTCGGCGACGCGAACAGCAGCGAGATCGGGTTGAACGACTGCCCTGTGTCGGGCGGGGCGTTCGGATCGGGCGGCTGCGCGAAGCGCTCGGTGATTGCGCTGAACTGGTTCTGGATCTGGTGCGAGTAGTTCGCCGTCGCGGTGACCTGTGGCAGCACCGACGCGCGCGCCTGCAGGTACTGCCCCTTGGCGCGGGTGATGGCGTTCTGCGCGATGCGGACGTCGTCGCTGTTCGGTTCCGCGAGACGGAAGGCGTCGTCGAGCGAAAGGGTGCGCGGCGCGGCGCCCGCCGCCTGGGCGGCAGCCGGTGTCGCGGGAAGGATCGTCGCCAGCAGCAGCGCCAGCGCGGCGTGACGGACGGATGCCGTCAGAGCCGAATGGTTCACGTGAGGCTCGTGGAAGATGTGATGGATGCGTGGGCCTCGACGACGCCGGCATGGGCCGGCTCGGACACACCGAGAGCACGCAGGAAGACCTGTACGTAGCGGCGGGCGGCGCGGGTTTCCGGCACCCAGAGGTCCGGATCGTCCTTCAGCTCGCGCGCCATGGCGTCGCCCCAGAGCGCACCGATGAGCATGGTCTGGGCGGCCGTCATGAGCTCCGTCGCATCGGGATCGGCCAGCAATGCGGGACCGACCCACCCATCCCGTGCCAGCGCGCGCACGTAATCGTGCACTTCGCGATCGGCACAGCGAGCGGGTTCGAAGCCGTTCGCCATTTCGTGGAAGCGGGCTTCGGCGGCCCCCATGGCCTTCCGCAGCAGCTCGCGGGAGCCGCGCATCTGGCGCAGGAACTGCGCGCACCAGTTGGTGAGCTCCTCGAGTGGATCGGATGGCACCTGGGGCAGCGGCGGATCCACGATCTTGAGCGCGGCCACCCGGCGGAACAGTGCCTCGTCCATCAAGGCGGCCTTGGAGCCGAAATTCCGGAAGATCGTGACTTCGTTGACGCCGGCGATTTCCGCGACGCGGCGCGTGGTCGCGCCCTGAAAACCCGACTCGGCATACGCCGTCATGGCGGCGGTGATGATTTTCTCACG
>JANMON010000297.1:0-15501 GCA_031369265.1 Gemmatimonadaceae bacterium
CACTGACGCTGGCTGGATTGAGCACCGCCAGCTGGATCGTCTCGGCCGGCGCGGTGGTGTCGATGGCCGCCGTCCTGCTGGTGTTCCAGTACGGCCAGCCGCGCATCTTCTACGCGATGGCGCGCGACGGCTTGCTGCCGCCGTTCGCTGCCAAGCTGCATCCGAAGTACCGCACGCCGCACATCACCACGATGATCACCGGCGTCTGCGTGGCGCTGGGCGGGTTGGTGGCCGACGATGCCGCGACGTATGACCTGACCAACATCGGCACGCTGGCGGCGTTCATGCTGGTGTGCATCGGTGTGCTGGTGCTGCGCATCCGGGAGCCGGATCGCCACCGCCCCTTCAGGGTGCCGTTCGTCTGGGCGGTGGCCGGTGGCGGCGCGCTGGCCTGCCTGTACGTGATGCGCGGCCTGCCGCCGAGTGCCTGGAAGGCGTTCGGCATCTGGCTGCTGATCGGCCTCGTGATCTATTTCCTGTACGGCTACCGCAATTCCGTGCTCCGCACCGGGCGTGAACTACCGTCGGTGCCGGAACTCGAAGGTCCCTCGCACTGATTTCCCGGACTGAGACCGCATGTCGTTCCTGAAGAAGTTCTCGATCACGCAGTGGATCATCATCGCGATGGTGGTCGGTACGCTGATCGGCTGGCTGTTCCCGGAGGTCGGCAAGAGCCTCAGCCTGCTCTCCACGATCTTCCTGCGGATGATCAAGTCGGTGATCGTGCCGCTGCTCTTCAGCACCCTCGTGATCGGCATCGCCGGCCACGGCGACGACATGAAGAAGGTCGGCCGGCTGGCGCTGCGCTCGATCATTTACTTCGAGGTGGTGACGACGCTGGCGCTGGCCGTCGGGCTGATCGCGGTCAACGTGATCAAGCCCGGTGCGGGAGTGTCGCTGGCGGCGGCGAGTGCGGCGGATGCGACGCAGTTCACCACGTCCACGCCCACACTGTCCGGCGTGCTGGAACACACCGTGCCGCAAAGCTTCTTCGAGGCCGCGGCGAAGAACGAAGTGCTGCAGATCGTGTTCTTCAGCGTGATCTTCGGCATTGCGCTGGCCCGCGTGCCGGGGCACCCGCGCAAGGTGATGCTCGACTTCTGCGAGTCGCTGAGCGAGGTGATGTTCAAGTTCGTGGCGATCGTGATGAGCTTCGCGCCGATCGGCATTGCCGGTGCGATCGCCGCCACGGTCGGCAAATCGGGATTGCCGGTGCTGCTCACGCTCCTCAAGCTGGTGCTGACGCTGTACGGCGCGCTGGCGGTGTTCATCCTGCTGGTGCTGGTGCCGGTGGCGTTCATGGCCAAGGTGCCGCTGGCGGCGTTCATCAAGCAGGTGAAGTCGTCGGCGCTGCTGGCGTTCTCCACGGCCAGTTCCGAGGCGGCGCTGCCGGGCGCAATGCAGGCGATGGAGAAGCTGGGTGTGCCGAAGCGGATCGTGGCCTTCGTGATGCCCACCGGCTACAGCTTCAACCTCGATGGCAGCACGCTCTACCTGGCGGTGGCGAGCATCTTCATGGCGCAGGCGGCCAACATCGACATGCCGCTCAGTACGCAGCTGCTGATGATGCTGACGCTGATGCTGACGTCGAAGGGCGTGGCGGCGGTGCCGCGCGCGTCGCTGGTGATCCTGTCCGGCGCACTGACGCAGTTCGGCCTGCCGCTGGAAGGTGTGGCGCTGATCCTCGGCGTGGATGCCGTGATGGACATGGCGCGCACCAGCGTGAACCTGGTGGGTAATTGCCTGGCCACGGTGGTGATGGCGCGGTGGGAAGGGGAGTTCGACGACAGCGCTGCGGTGGCGGTGATGCAGGCGCAGCCAGCCTGAGTGTGAGTCGCGCCGGGCGTGTCGCACCACGGCGACGCGACAGCGCTGCACGAACGAGAGGCCCGCTGGAGAAGATTCCGGCGGGCCTCGTTCGTTCACATCTGCGGTGGCTCGGCGATCAGTTGCTGAACGTGTCGCAGGATTCGATGCGGCCCGTGTCGAAGCCGCGTCGGAACCAGGTCATGCGCTGTTCCGCGCTGCCATGCGTGAAGGATTCGGGACGGATCGAGCCGCCCTGCATTTCGGAAATGCGATCGTCACCCACGGCCGATGCGGCACCCAGCGCCTCCTCGACGTCCCCCGACTCGAGGCGCCCTTCCTGCTGCGCGTGCTTGCCCCAGATGCCTGCGTAACAATCAGCCTGCAGTTCCAGCCGCACGCTCAATTCGTTTCGCGCGCCGGGGTTTCGCGACTGCAACTGCCGCATCTTTCGTTCGGTGCCGAGCAGGTTCTGCACGTGGTGGCCGATTTCGTGGGCCAGCACATAGGCCTGCGCGAAATCGCCCGGAGCGCCGAAGCGGCGTCGCAGTTCATCGTAGAAATTCAGGTCGATGTAGACCTTCTGGTCAGCGGGACAGTAAAACGGCCCCGACGCCGAGGCGGCACCACCGCAGCCGGTGTTCACCTGGTCACGGAACAGCACCAGGCGCGCGCGCTGGTACTGCGCACCACCCTCGGCAAAGACCTTCGTCCAGTTGTTCTGCGCGTCGTCGAGCACGAACGACATGAACTTGACCAGTTCCTCTTCAGCTGCGGTAGTCTGCGCCGGTGGCGCCGACGGCCCTGACGCAGGCAAGCCTTCGGCTGGCACACTGCCACCACCGAGTGCGCCAGTGAGGTCGGTCTTGAACACCACACTCAGCACCAGCAGCACGATGAAGCCGCCGATGCCCATGCGTCCGCCGCCGAACCGGAAGCCGCCACCGCCGCCGGATTGCCCACGGCGATCCTCGAGGTCCCGACTCGGACCGTTGTCGTCCCACTTCATGCGTGCTCGTTGCAGAGGTGATGGCCGGGCGCCCACGCCGGTGCGACGTAGGCCTCACGACATGCGGGCTGCTACCCCGCTGCCTCCGCGAAGGATAATCAGCGGCAGCGGCGCCGCCCCGCTACCTCACGTCAAGTCGCTGCGCTGGTCGCTCCGATGCTGTCGAGCACGAGTGTCCAGCTGTCCGTCACGTGCGCGCGCACTGCCTCGGCCACCGCGTCACGGTCGCCCGCGCGAAGGGCATCCACGATCGCCTTGTGCTGCGCGATCACTTCCCTGCCATGATTGCCGGTGAGGTTGGCGACCTGCACGAAGCGCCGGCTCTCCGTCATCAGGCGCGTGACGAGATCGGCCAGCCTGCGATTCCCGCTGAGACTGCCGATGATGTCATGGAATTCGGCATTCACGCGCGTGTACTCCAGCAGCGAGTCCGGGTCGTGCGGGTCATAGCCCACGGTGCCCAGCTCCTCGAGCCGATCGAGGGCTCCGTCGCTGATGCGCTCGATGGCGAGCTGCGCGGCGGCAACCTCGGTGATCACGCGTAACTGGAAGAGATCGTCCACGTCCTGCTGCGAAATGCCGACCACCGTGTAGCCGAGCCGCGGTGTGACGTCGAGCAGGCCTTCGAGCACCAACCGTCGCATTGCTTCACGCACCGGCGTCTTGCCGATGGCGAGGCGTTCGACGATCGAGTTTTCCGTGATCGCGCATTCCGGTGCCAGCTCACCGGTGAGGATCAGCTGTCGGAGCTGGGTATAGGCGGATTCTGCGAGAGGCATCGGTACCTTGCGGTGCAATGAATGCGATGGGCTACGCCCGTCGTGCGGCGCATGCCAGGATGGCTGATCGATCCGGCCGTGTACGCGCTCGCGGTGGAGGAACGCTGCACACTCACCTACAATTTCACTTCGGGATGCGCTGGCGACGAACGCGACCGGATGATATATCAATGGGCCGTCGCGGAGTTCCGGCGTCACACACACGTCCAGACATGCCACGCAATATTCGAGCACCACGAGGAGCTACGCGCACCGCGAAGGGGTGGATTCAGGAAGCGGCAAAACGCATGCTCATGAACAACCTGGACGCCGAGGTCGCCGAGAGGCCCGACGACCTGGTGGTGTACGGCGGCAGGGGCAAGGCGGCGCGTGACTGGCAGTCGTTCGACACCATCGTGGCGACGCTGGACCGTCTCACCAACGACGAGACGCTGCTGGTCCAGTCCGGCAAACCGGTGGCGGTGCTGGAGACACATCCGATGGCGCCACGCGTGCTCATCGCGAACTCGAACCTCGTCCCGCGCTGGGCCACCTGGGAGGAGTTCGATCGGCTCGACAAGCTCGGGTTGATGATGTACGGCCAGATGACCGCCGGCAGCTGGATCTACATCGGCACGCAGGGCATCCTGCAGGGCACGTACGAGACGTTCGCCGGCGCGGCCGACCGGCACTTCGGCGGCACGCTGGCCGGCACCATCACCGTCACCGCCGGACTCGGCGGCATGGGCGGTGCGCAGCCGCTGGCGGTGACCCTCGCTGGTGGTGTGAGCATCTGCGTCGAGATCGACGCCACGCGCATCCAGCGCCGCCTCGAGACGCGGTACCTCGACACGGTGGCCTCCTCCCTCGACGACGCGATTCGCCAGGCCGAACAGGCGAAGCGGGAACGCCGCGCCCTGTCGATCGGGTTGCTCGGCAACGCGGCGTCAATCCTGCCCGAGATGATTGCGCGGCGATTCACGCCGGACCTCGTCACCGACCAGACGTCATCACACGATCCCCTCATCGGCTACCTGCCGGTCACGCGCGCCGACGAGGACGTGGACACACTGCGTCGCACCACGCCGGACGATTACCTGGCGCGAGTGCGCGATGCGATGGTGGCGCACGTGGACGCGATCGTGACCATGCAGAAGCGAGGTGCGATCGCATTCGATTACGGCAACAATCTGCGGGCGCAGGCGCAGCTCGCCGGCTACGCCGATGCGTTCAGCTATCCGGGATTCGTGCCGGCCTTCATCCGTGAGAGTTTCTGCGAAGGGCGCGGCCCGTTCCGGTGGGTGGCGCTGAGCGGCGATCCGGCCGACATCGCGGCGACCGATGCCGCGATGAAGGAATTGTTCCCGGACGATGCACGCCTGCAACAGTGGCTGGGCTGGGCTGGTGAACGCATCGCATTCCAGGGGTTGCCCGCGCGCATCTGCTGGCTCGGCTATCGGCAGCGCGACAAGGCGGGACGGCTGTTCAATGCCATGGTGCGCGATGGGCGCGTGTCGGCACCGATCGTGATTGGTCGCGACCACCTCGACGCCGGCTCGGTGGCCAGTCCGTATCGCGAGACGGAGGCGATGCGCGACGGCAGCGATGCCGTGAGTGACTGGCCACTGCTGAACTTCGCCACCGGGATCGCCAGCGGTGCGGCGTGGATGAGTTTTCATCACGGCGGTGGCGTGGGCATGGGATACAGCCAGCATTCCGGTCTGGTCGCGGTCGCCGATGGCACCGCCGAGGCCGACGAACGCCTGCGCCGGTGCCTGACGAACGATCCCGCGATGGGTGTGATCCGCCACGCCGACGCCGGATATGAGACTGCGCTGCGCGTGGTGCGCGAACGTGGCGTGGACATGCCGTCGCTGGAGCAGGGCTGATGCTCAGTTATGCCGGCATCAGCACCTTCGCACGCGCACCGCATGCGACGTTGGAGAGCGAGTTCTTCGTCGATGCTGGCGTACTTGGGATCCCGTTCGACATCGCGCTCGGATTCCGGCCGGGGGCGCGCTTCGCGCCGCGCGCCATCCGTGATGCGTCGCTGCGCTACGCGGTGCCTGCCGAGGGTTTCTGGAACTGGCACACCGACGCCACGATGCTCGCCGGCCGCACGCTCTGTGATGCCGGTGACGTGGACCTGCCGAGTCTCGAACCGGAATTGGCGCACCGCCGCATCGAGGACGCAGCGCGGGCCCTGCGCCAGCACTGCCGGGTGCCGCTCTTTCTCGGCGGAGATCATTCCGTCAGCTACCCACTGCTGCGTGCCTTCGCCGACGTCGAGGACCTGCACGTGGTGCAGCTGGATGCGCACCTCGACTTCACCGATGTCCGTGACGGCACGCGCTGGTCGAACTCGTCGCCGTTCCGACGTGCCAGCGAGGCGCTGCCGAACCTCACGCACGTCAGCACGATCGGATTGCGCGGGCTGCGCGCCGATCGTGAGGCGGTGCAGGCAGCCCGTGCGCGCGGTCATACGCTGGTGCACGCCGACCAGGTGGAGCAGGACGGCACGCTCGGTAGCGACGTGTTGCCGGAAGGACGCGCCGTGTACCTCTCGATCGACGTGGATGTCTTCGATCCGACGGTGCTCAGTGGCACGTCGAGTCCAGAGGTGGATGGGCTCAGCTACCGGCAGGTTGCGCGCATCATCCATACCGTCGCGGCGTCGAACACCATCGTCGGCATCGACTGCGTGGAGCTGGCGCCGAACCTCGATCCGAGTGGCCTGAGCGCGCTCGTCACGGCGCGCCTGCTGGTCGAGACCCTCGGCATGGTGCTGCGGTGAACGCCGACCGGCTGCTGACGAACATCGGGCAGCTGGTGACGCCGGCCGGCAGTGGTGTGGTGC
Organism: Gemmatimonadaceae bacterium; assembly: GCA_031369265.1. Lineage (GTDB taxonomy): Bacteria > Gemmatimonadota > Gemmatimonadetes > Gemmatimonadales > Gemmatimonadaceae > JACMLX01. The sequence continues at coordinate 6,431 of JANMON010000297.1, forward strand.
GCGGCGCGGCGATGCGCGACCTGACCATCATCCGCGATGCCGCCATCGCGATCAGCGGCGGGCGCGTGGTCTGGCGTGGTCCGCGCACCGAATGGACCGGCGGCGCGGCGTCGGAGATCGACGCTGGTGGCTGCGCGGTGGTGCCAGGCATGGTCGATCCGCACACGCACGTGGTGTGGGGCGGTGATCGGCTGGCGGATTTCGACGCCCGCGCCAGTGGTACGTCGTACGAGACGATTCTCGCGCGTGGTGGCGGTATCCGGCACACGGTCGCCTGTACCAACGCGAGTTCGCTGGCGGCATTGCAGGACAGCGCCATGCAACGCCTGCAGCGCATGATGCAGGCTGGTGCCACCACCATCGAGATCAAGAGCGGGTACGGTGGCAGCTGGGACGGCGAGACGCGCGCACTGGATGTGATCCGTGCGCTCGAACTGCATGTGCCGGCACGGCTCGCCGCCACGATGCTGTTCCACGTGCCGCCCGCCGACGCCAGCGTGCGCACCGCATATGTGCTGGAGGCGGTGCATGAGTGGATTCCGGCGCTGGCGCGTGACGATCGTGCGTCCGCCATCGACGTGTTCATCGAACGGGAGGCGTTCTCGCTCGCCGAGGCCGACCTGCTGATGCGCGCGGCGCGGCAGGAGGGGCTGGCGTGCAAGGCGCACGCCGACCAGTTCACCGCGATGGGCGCCACCGAGCTGGCCATCAGTCACGGCGCCCTCAGCGTCGATCATCTCGAGGCCAGCGGGCCGGCGCAGATCACCGCGCTGGCCGAAAGTCCCACCGTCGGCGTGGTGTTGCCCGGTGTGACGCTGCATCTCGGCCTGCCTGCTGCACCGGGCCGCGCGCTGATCGATGCCGGCGCCGCCGTCGCCGTCGGCACCGACTGCAATCCCGGTTCGTCACCGCTGTTCTCGATCAGCCTCGCCATGGCGCTGGCGGTGCGCCTGAACGGCCTCACGCCCGCGGAAGCCCTGACGGCCGTCACCGCCAACGCGGCGGCGGCGCTGCACATGGCCGATGTCGGTCGGATTGCGCCGGGCATGTCAGCCGACTTCCTCATCGTGCGATCCGCCGACTGGCGTGATCTGCCCTATACCCTCGGCGACGACGCGGTGGGTCGCGTCATCATCACCGGTTTCGAGCTGCCCCGATCATGACCTCCGATTCCGTCCTCGTCGGACATCCGCTCACCGTGGACGACGTGGTGCGCGTGGCGCGGCACGGGACCACGGTGCAGGTGGCGGCCGATGCCGTGCCGCGCATCATCGCCAGTCGCGCCTACGTTGACTCGTTGGTCGCTGCTGATCGCACGGTGTACGGCATCACCACCGGCTTCGGGCGACTGGCCAGCGTGCGCATCGCCGCCGGTGACGTGCGACAGCTGCAGCGCAACCTGCTGGTCTCGCACGCCATGGGCGTCGGTGTGCCGCTCAGCACCGAGGTGGTGCGCGCCATGTTGCTGCTCCGCGCCCAATCGCTGTCGTTCGGCTTCAGTGGCATCCGCTTGCAGGTCATCCAGCTCCTGCTGGACTGCCTGAACCGTGGTGTGCATCCCATCATCCCAAGCCAGGGATCGGTCGGGGCCAGTGGTGACCTGGCACCGTTGGCGCACATGGCGCTGCCGCTGATCGGGGAAGGGAAGGCGGAGTTCCGCGGCGCGATCCTCAGCGGACGTGAGGCGTTGACGCACGCTGGCCTGGAACCGGTGGTGCTCGAGGCGAAGGAGGGGTTGGCGCTGATCAACGGCACGCAGGCGATGACCGCGATCGGTGCGCTGCTGGTGCACGATGCGCAGCGGCTGGCGACACTGGCCGACATCGCCGGCGCCATGTCGCTGGAGGCGCTCAAGGGCACTGCGGCGGCCTTCGACGCTCGCGTGACCACCGTGCGAGCGCATCCCGGTGCCGCCAGTGTGGCGAGTAACCTGCGGCGCCTGGCCGCCGACAGCCCCATCCACGCAGCACATGCCGACTGCGCGAAACTGCAGGACGCCTACAGCCTGCGCTGCATGCCACAGGTGCACGGCGCCAGCCGCGACGCACTGACGCACGTCGGCGAGGTGGTCACCCGGGAGTGCAACGCCGTCACCGACAACCCGCTCGTCTTCGCCGATACCGATCACGTGATCTCGGCGGGCAACTTCCACGGCCAGCCGGTGGCGCTGGTGATGGACTACGCCAAGATCGCGATCGCCGAGCTGGCGAACATCAGCGAACGCCGCGTGGAGCACATGCTCGATCCGGCCGTCAGCGGATTGCCCGCCTTCCTGTCGATGCAGGGCGGACTCAATTCGGGACTGATGATCAGCCAGTACACCGCCGCCAGCCTGGTCAGCGAGAACAAGGTGCTCGCACATCCCGCCAGCGTGGACAGCATCCCCACCAGTGCGAATCAGGAAGATCACGTCAGCATGGGGACCACCAGCGCCCGGCAGTGTGCGATGATCCTCGACAACGCCACCTGGGTGATCGCGATCGAGCTGCTGAACGCCGCGCAGGCGCTCGACTTCCACCAGCCGCTGGTACCGGGGCCCGGCGTTGGTGCGGCGCGTGACGCACTGCGCCGCGTGGTGCCGCCGCTCGAGACCGACCGCATGCTGACACCGGACCTCGAGGCGGTGCGCACCATCATGCTCGACGGCTCGCTCTGCGCCTCGGTCGAGACCGCGATCGGCGCGTTGGCGTGACGCGGACCGCGCGTACACTGGCCGGCGTGGCGCTGCTGTTCTCGGCCAGCGTCCGCCCGGTGGTGGGGCAGGCAGTGCGCGCCACGGAGCCATTGATCGGGCGCATCGTGCCCACGTTCGCCTGGCCGGCGATGGACGACAGCGCCACCATCATCTCGCCGCTGTCGCTGCAGGGGTCCGTGGTCCTCATCGACCTGTGGGGGACGTGGTGCGGTCCATGCCGGCGCGAAATGCCGTTCCTGCACGACGCCTACGCGAAGTTCCACGCGCGTGGCTTCGAGATCGTCAGCGTGGCCTTCGACGTGTCACCGGGGAAGGTCGCGACGTTTCGCCGTGCGCTCTTCCCGATGCCGTGGCAGCACGTCTACGCCACCGCGGCCATCGAAGCTGAAGCCACGCGCATCTTCCGCGTGGACAACTTCCCGCGCGCGGTGCTGATCGATCGCGATGGCACGGTGTTGCGGGTGGACGACGGGCTTCGCGGGCCGAGGCTGGCGGCGACGCTCGAGTCCGTGTTGAGCGCCCGGCCTGCGTCGCGTTGATCAGGCCTTGTCCAGCACCGCCGTACTCTCGGCCCACGTCGTCATTGCGTCGTCCAGCAACCGCTGCGCCGCGCTGAGTTCCTTCTCCAGCCGCTTCGCTTCGCGCGCCTTCTCGGCCGTCCCGTCGTAGAGGTCACCATCCTCGAGCGCCTGCTGGATCTTGCGCACGCGTTCCTCGAGGCGCATCACCTCGCGCTCCGCATCGTCGGCCGCCCTCTTCGCGACCTTGCGCGCTTGCGCGCCGCGATCGTCGCTGCCCTTGGCCTTCTGCGCCGCCACTTTTTCCTGCGCCCTCTTGCCCTGCAATGCGGCCGTCGTCTGTGACGCCTGCTTCGCGCGGCGCTCCGCCTCGGCGAGCTCCCACTCCACGAACGGCCCATCGAAGTCGCGCAGGCGTGTGCCATCGAATGACCACACACGCGTGGCCAACTCGCGCAGGAAGGCGCGATCGTGGCTCACCAGGATCACCGTCCCTTCGTACTCCTCGATCGCGTCCTCGAGCGCCTCGATGCTTTCCACGTCGAGGTGGTTCGTCGGTTCGTCCAGTACCAGCAGGTTCGCCTTCTGCAGCATGATCAACGCCAGCGCCACGCGCGCCCGCTCGCCGCCGCTGAGCGTGCTGATGATGCGCATCACGCTGTCGCCGCTGAACCCGAATGCACCGAGGTGCCCCTGAATGTTGCCACGACCCCAGAGTGGACGGACGTCCTGGATCGCCTCGTAGATCGTGCGATCCAGCGGCAGCTGGCCGAGGTCCTGCCTGTACCAGGCCGCATCCACCGAGCCACCCACGCTGGCGGCGCCGGACGCCGCTTCACGCGCACCGAGGATGGTGGCGATGAGCGTGGACTTGCCGGCGCCGTTCGGGCCCACCAGCGCGATCACGTCGGCGCGCATCGCTGTCAGCGTCACGTCCTCCAGCAGCACGCGATCGCCCACCGCCACGCGCAGCCTGTCGGTGTGCAGCACACGATCGCCACCGCGATCACCGATCTCGAGGCGCAGCGACATCGCACCCGCCTCACCCGGCGGCGGCGACAGGCGGGGCAGGCGGCTGAGCTTCGACCGACGCCCCTTGGCCTGCGCGCTGTTCTGGCCAGCGAGGTGCCGGCGGATGTACTCCTCTTCCTTCGCGATGAACTTCTGCTGCTTGTCGAGCTGGCGACTGAACGCGAGCATCCGCTCCTCACGCTGGCTCACGAACGACGAGTAGCCGCCCGTGTAGGCGTGCGCCGTGCCGCCGGTCACGTGCAGGATGTGATCCACCGTCTCGTCGAGGAAGGCGCGGTCATGGCTGATCACCACCACCGTCTCGCCCAGTTCGCCGAGGTAGGTCTGCAGCCAGCGCGTGGTGTCGAGGTCGAGGTGGTTGGTGGGCTCGTCGAGCAGCAGCAGTTCTGCCGGTGCCGCCAGCTGTGCAGCCAGGCCCACGCGTCCGCGCTCGCCGCCGCTCAATCCCTTCAGCGCACGCGTGCGTGCGTCGATCGCATCGAAGCCCAAGCCCTGCAGCACCTTGTCGATGCGCGCCGGAAAGTCGTAGCCACCCTCGTGCATGAACTTTTCCTGCAGGCGACCGTAGCGATCCATCAGCGCGTCGTCGCCATCACCCAACTGCCCGGCCAGCACACCCAGCTCCTTCTCGATTGCGATCAGTGGCGCGTAGGCTGCCGCGGCGGCCTCCCACACCGTGGTCGCGTCACCGAAATCACGATGCTGGTCCAGCAGCGACACCTTGAGCCCGGGCTGCCGCGCGATCGAGCCCTTCGTCGGCTGCAGCTTGCCGGTGATGATCTGGAAGAGCGTGGACTTGCCGGCGCCGTTGCGCCCGATGATGCCCCACCGTTCGCCGCGGGCGATCGTGACCGACACATCCTTGAGCAGCGTGGTGGCACCGAAGGCAACGCCGACGTCGCCGAGGGAAATGAGCGTCATACCGTGAGATCTGGGAGAAGACAGGCTCGCGCAGCGCCGTGAGGCACGCGCTCAACCGGAGACGTACTGGGCGAACAGGCGCGCCAGGGTCCGTTCAGGATCGCCGTCGCACAGGCCTTCGTGCACCGGTGACGCCTGCAGCACATCGGAACGTGGTGCGGTGAGCCAGTGAAACCGTTCCGACGTCGGTGCCAGTGCGATCGGCCCGGCCTGCGCATCGCCGCTGGCCACGCGCTCCATCGTGCGCAGGTACTTCGCCAGCATGCCGACGTCCACGCTCGGCACCCGCACCCGCAGCGTGCTCTCGTTGGTCAGCGCCAGCAGCCCCAGGAACCCCGCCTGCCGTGCGTGCAGCAGCACGCCGACCGGCACGAAGGCGCCGAGGTGCACGTGCGGCACCGCGCGCAGCACTGCGAAGTCGTAGGCCGTCGGGCTCTCGCTCATCGGCGCGCCGAGTATGGCTGCGCGGGCGAGGCGCGCAACGTCTCGCGGGCTTCGATGGCAGCAGCAGTGAACGCCGCCGACGCGGCGCGTCGTCCGCGCAGGTACTCCACGTAGCGTGCACGTGCCGTGGTGGCATCGGCCGAATCGTCGCCGGTCACCGGATCCATCAGCAACTCCTCGGGGATCGACGACACGACGTCGCGCAGCACGTCGTCGGAGAGCGCCGCCATCGCGTCCTGCGCCACCGCCTCGAGGTCACCACTGCGCAGCAGCAGCACATGCTGCCGGATCAGCGGAAAGGGCGTCGTGACGCGCGCCTCGGTCACGCTCGGCCAGTCGTAGTGCATGTACAGCGCCGCGCCATGATCGATCAGCCACGGCTTCCGCTGCCACACGAGCAGGTTCGGATTGCGCGCGGTACGATCCGGATTGGTGATGTAGGCATCGAGCCAGACCAGCAGCGTTGCGAACGGCACGTCCACTACGTCCTGCGCCGCCACCGGATCGAAGTTGAACGCGCCATCGAGGTAGCGCAGCCCGATGTTGATGCCGCGGCTGGCCTTCAGCAGCTCCTGGATCTCGGAATCCGGCTCACTCTGCCCGAACCGGTCCGGCAGGTCGATGATGGCCAACTCGGGCACCGGGAGACCGATCGCGGTCGCGATGCCGTGCGCGATGATCTCGGCCACCAGCACCTTGGCGCCCTGGCCGGCTCCACGAAACTTGGCCACGAACAGTCCACCGCCATCGGTGTCCACCACCGCCGGCAGGGAGCCGCCTTCACGAAGCGGCTGGACGTAGCGGGTGGCGCTGTAGCGGGGGAGCGGGTTGGACATGCATCGCAATCTAGCCCCGCCCGGTACCGCTCGACGGCGACAGGTCGTTCGTCGTCGTGCCTGCGTTCGCTACTGCACCTCGGCTGCCAGCCCGATCGTGCGCAGCGCCATCGCCACCGCACCGCGCGTCGCATCCACCGGCTGGTGGCGCACCACCGAACCTGGAACGAGCGTCTTGAGGCGATGCTCGAGCCGCTTTCGCATCGGGCGACCCTTGCCCAGCAGGCCGCCATGCAGCGCCACAGGAATCGCCGCCCGTTCATCCACGAACAACTCGCGGGCCAGTGCGCGGATGTGCAGCGCCAGTTCTTCCACCGCCATCGTCACCACAGTGTTGGCGCGCAGGTCGCCCACTTCGGCGGCCGAGAGCACCGCGGGTGCCAGCGTCGCGAAGTCGGCCGGTGTCGCCGTCGCCGCCCAGCGGATGATCGACGCCACGTCGTCGAGCTCGAGCGCCGTCAGCAACGCGCCCGTCAGCGCCGTCTCCGGCTCGCGACCATCGTGCGCCGCCGCGATCACCTGCAACGCCTTGCGACCGAGCCACGCGCCACTCCCTTCATCGCCGATGACCGGGCCCCAGCCACCGCAGCGCTGCATCGTGCCGGCCGGACTGCGGCCCCACGCAATGCTGCCGGTGCCGGCGATCATCAGGATTCCCGGACCTTCGCCGAACGCATCCTCCATCGCCGCTTCGGCGTCGGTGATGACGACCACCGTTTCCGCGATCTCCTGTCGCTCCAGCTCCTGCTGCAGCGCGATCTTCTGCTGTTCGCGGCCGACACCGGCCACGCCCACCACCAGCGCCCGCGGCAGCAGGTGCCCCATCTCGGCGTCGATCACGGCGTTCTTCACCAGTGCGCCGATCAGGTCCGCCGAATCGGCTTCCGCTCCCGGTTGCACTGCGCTGCCGTCGCCGGTGACCTTGAAGAGCACGTTCGCGCGCTCGTCGGCGACGTACACGCGTGTGCTGCTGCCGCCGCCGTCCACGCCGACGACGACCAGTTCTGTGGGGGCACTCATGGCCTGACCTCGTTCTCTGCGCTGACGGTCAACGCGACCGGCAACGACTCAGTGGGAGCTGGATGCGTCAGCGACGACAGGATGCCGGCGGTGAGCGTGATCCCGGTGCCGATCAGCACGTACCAGGGCCACGCGATCGTCGCGACACCGCCCAGGGTGGGCGCCAGCGAAGGGATTTTCGAGATCAGCAGCTTGGAGAACACGATCACCGCCATGCAGGCGATGCCGATGCTCATGCCGGTGATGGCATCGCGCTGGTTGGCGCGCTTCCAGAGCAGCGCCAGCGAGAAGCCGCCCACCAGGCCGCCGTGCGTGAAGCTCTGGATGCTGAGTGCCACCACCACCACCGGTGCGCCCTGCTTGGGATAGAGCAGCGCACCGAACGTCAGCACCACGCCCCAGATCAGTGCGATCAGCTTGCCGGTACGCAGCGTGCCGGGATCCTCGGCGCTGCGTTTGGTGAGCGGCAGGTAGATGTCGTGGGTGGTGGTGGCCGCGAGGGCGTTGATGGTCGCGCTGTGCGTGCTCATCGTGGCGGCCACGATCGCGGCCAGGATCAGCCCCAGCAACCCATTCGGCATGCGCTCGAGGATGAACGACGGGAAGATCTGGTCGCTGGCCTCGAACGGCTTGCCGCCGTAGTACACGTAGAGCCCGAGTCCGATGAACAGGAACAGCGTGAACTGCGCGAAGACCACGAAGCCGCTGGCGATCAGCGCGCGTTGGGCATCGCGCAGCCCGCGACTGGCCATCAGGCGCTGCACGATCAACTGGTCGGCGCCGTGTGAGCCCATCGCCAGGAAGGCACCACCGAGCAGGCCCGCGAACATCGTGTGCGGCTTGTCGAAGCCGGTGTACCAGTCGATCGCCTGCAGCTTGCCCGAGGCACCGGCGGTCGTCACGATCGTGCTCCAGCCGCCATCCACACTCTTGCCCAGCAGCACCAGCGCACAGATGCCGCCGAACACGTAGATGCCGGCCTGGATCATCTCGGTGTAGACCACCGCGCGCATGCCGCCTTTGTACGTGTACACCACCGTCAACAGGCCAAGCACCAGGATCGCGGTCGGCATCACGTACTCACGTGGCAGCGTGTTGCCAAGGATCAGCGCCACCGGGATGGCGGTGGCGAAGATGCGCACGCTGTCGGCAACGGCGCGTGTCGCCATGAAGACGATGCTGGTGAAGCGGCGCGTCTCGACACCGAAGCGCTTCTCGAACAGCGCGTAGGCAGTGACCAGCTCACCGGCGAAGTAGCGCGGCAGCAGCACGTAGGCCACCACGAAGCGGCCGATGATGTAGCCGGCCACGACCTGGAGGAAGCCCAGGTTCCCGACGTAGCTCAGCCCCGGGATGCTGATGAACGTCAGCGCACTGGTTTCACTGGCCACCACGCTGAGCAGGATCCCCCACCACGGAATCGCGTGGCTGGCGACGAAATAATCCTTCGCGTCCTTCTGCTTTCCACCGAGCCAGAGCCCGAGGCCCGTGGTGCCGACGAGGTAGGCGACCAGCACCAGTCCATCGAGCACACCGAATCCGCCATTCCCCATCAGCGCCCGACCACGCTATTCGACAACGTACGCCTCCATGGCGAAGTATTCC
>JANMON010000308.1:0-1844 GCA_031369265.1 Gemmatimonadaceae bacterium
TCGTCCACGAACATCTCCACCGCGAAGGCGGTGTGCGTGTGGCCCACACTGCGCCACCACTGCACCGGCACGTTCACCTTCTCGTTGTGCACGTCCACGAACACGTGCGGCATCTCGTACGGGTGGTCGGAGGCGCCTTCGTACGACGACGGATCCTTGCCATCCGGCGAGGCGAACATGGTGCCGTCCATGATCGACTGTCCCACCACGCGCTGCCACCACGCGACGGGGGTGCCGGTGGCATCCAGCCCGCCCTGCAGGCGATGCAACATCGCCGGGCGGAAGTAGCCGGCGGCCGTGTCGTCCTCACGGGTCCACACCAGCTTCACCGGCGCGCGACCGGCGATGGCCTTGGCGATCGTGGCTGCCTCCACCACGTAATCCGACTTCGGGTTGGCACGACGGCCGAAGCTGCCGCCGGCGAACACGGTGTGCAGCGTCACCTGCTCGGCGGGGAATCCGAAGATCTTCGCCACTGCAGCGCGGTCGGTGGTCGGGAACTGGTTGCCGTTCCAGATCGACGCGCTGTCGCTCTTGAGGTCCACCACGCAGTTGAGCGGTTCCATCGAGGCATGCGCGAGGTACGGGAACTCGTAGGTCGCCTCGACCCGCGTGGCGGCGGATGCGAGCGCCGTCTCGGTATTGCCATCGTTGCGGATGCCCATGCCGGGCTTCTGCGCCGCATCACGGAACTGCGCCATGATCTCGGCGGTGCCGAGCGTGTTGGCACCGGTTTCGTCCCACGTCACCTGCAGTGCATCACGACCCAGCCTGGCAGCCCAGAAGTGCTGCGCGACGACGGCCACACCGGTGGGGATCTGCACCACGTCCACCACACCGGCGACGGCCTTGGCGGCAGTGGCGTCGAACGACTTCACGCGGGCGCCGAACAGCGGCGGGTGCGCCACCACGGCCGTCAGCATGCCGGGGAGCTTCACATCCTGCGTGAAGGTGGCGGTGCCATTGCTCTTGGCCACCGCATCCACGCGCGGCGTGGTCTGCTTGTCCTTGCCGATGTAGCGGAAATCCTTCGGGTCCTTGAGCGGCACGTTGGCGGGCACCTTGAGCGCAGCGGCGGCCGTCACCAGGGTGCCGTAGGTCGCGCGGCGGTTGGTGGCCTTATGTACCACCGCACCCGGTTCGGTGCTCAGCTCGGACACCGGCAACTTCCACATGTCGGCGGCGGCTGCGATCAGCATCGCACGCGCGGTCGCACCGGCCTTGCGGTGCTGCGTCCACGAATTCGCGATCGCACTCGACCCACCGGTGCCCTGCAGGCCGCCGATCGACGCATTGCCGTACTTCTTGTCGTCGGCGCCGGCGCCTTCCACCGTCACCTTGCTCCAGTCGGCATCCAGCTCGTCGGCCACGATGGTGGCCAGGCCGGTGTACGAGCCCTGCCCCATCTCGAGGTGCTTGGAGGTGATGACGACGTTGCCCGAGGTGTCGATGCGCACGAACGCGTTCGGCGCCAGCGCCCCGTCGGCGGTGGTGGCGTTGACCATCGGCTCCTCGCCGTTGGGGCCACAGCCGTACACCGAGACCATCAATCCACCGCCCAGCACCAGGCTCGCGCGCACGAAGTCGCGGCGGCTGACGGTGGTGTCGAGTTTGTTCGTGATGAAGTGTTTCATGCGGTGGCCCTCTTCATCTCGGCCGCGCGATGAATCGCGGCGCGGATCCGCAGGTAGGTGCCGCAGCGGCAGATGTTGCCCTGCATCGCAGCGTCGATGTCGGCGTCACTCGGATTGGCGTTGCGATCCAGCAGCGCGGCGGCCGACATCAGTTGCCCGCTCTGGCAGTAGCCACACTGCGGCACCTGCCCCTCCACCCACGCCTGCTGC
>JANMON010000312.1:0-6652 GCA_031369265.1 Gemmatimonadaceae bacterium
AACGGCTGCTCGACGCGCTGCTGCCGGCTCCCGCCACGCCGCCGGCCAGCGCGGCCGGCGCGCCCGACACCGCGGAGCCCGCGACCGCGCCCAGCATCTTCCTCGTTGGTGCAGCGGGTGCGGCGACCACGGCACCGATCAGCGACGCCGAGAAGGAGCGTCACGGCCGCACGCGTGAGAAGCTGCGGGTGTTGCTGCGCGACGGACAGCTGGAGGCCCGCACGGTGGATCTCGACGTGCCCGTGTCGGCGTCGCCGATGTTCGGCATGGTGAACCAACCCGGCGCGCAGGAAGGCATGGAGCAGTTCACGCAGATGATGCAGGACCTGATGCCGAAGCGCACGAAGAAGCGCTCGATGACGGTGGCCGAGGCCCGTCGGGTGCTGCTGCAACAGGAGTTCGATCGCATGCTGGACCGCGACGAGGTGATCGCCGAGGCCATCGAGCGCACCGAGGAGACCGGCATCGTCTTCCTCGACGAGATCGACAAGATCGCGGGACAGCGCGGCACACAGGGCGGGCCGGACGTGTCGCGCGAAGGGGTGCAGCGCGACCTGCTGCCGATCGTCGAGGGGTCCACCGTGCAGACCAAGTACGGCATGGTGAAGACCGACCATGTGCTCTTCATCGCCGCTGGCGCCTTCCACGTGTCGAAGCCCAGCGACCTGATTCCCGAGTTGCAGGGCCGCTTCCCGATCCGCGTCGAGCTGCTGCCGCTCACCGAGTCCGACTTCGTGCGGATCATGACGGAGCCGGAACATGCGCTCACCAAGCAGTACGCAGCGCTGGTCACGGCGGAAGGCTCGTCGCTGGTCTTCGCGCCCGACGGCATCGCCGAGCTGGCGCGGGTGGCGACCGTCTGCAATGCGCGCATGGAGAACATCGGGGCTCGGCGGCTGCACACCGTCATGACCACGCTGCTCGAGGAACTGCTCTACGGCCTGCCCGAGACGGGCGGCGAAGGGATCACCGTCGACGCGCCGATGGTCCGTGAGCGACTGGAGCATGTGAGCCAGGACGAGGACCTGCGGCGCTACATCCTCTGAGCGTGGGGCGGCGTCGGGTTCGTTGACCAGCGGGCGGCGAGCGCTAGGTTGCTTCCCTTCCCGCAGTTCCGCGGGATGTGTGGTGCCGTCTTCCGGTCCTTGCCGCCATGTCCGCCGAGCGCCAACATCGCGATTTCCTCGCGATCCCCGACTTCGATCGCTACGAACTCGACGCGCTGCTGCGCCTCGCCGATCGCATGCGGCGCGGTGCCTACGACCGGCGTCCGCTGCGTGGCAAGACACTGGCGATGCTCTTCATGAAGTCGTCCACACGTACGCGCGTGTCGTTCGAGGTGGGCACCTTCCAGCTCGGCGGCCACGCGCTGTTCCTCTCCGATCGCGACGTGCAGCTGGGTCGTGGCGAGCCGTTGTCCGACACTGCGCAGGTGCTGACGCGCTACGTGGACGGCATCATGATTCGCACCTTCGCGCACGACGACGTGCTGAACCTGGCCAAGCATGCGCAGGTGCCGGTGATCAACGGGCTCACCGACCTGCAGCATCCCTGCCAGGTGCTGGCCGACGTGCTCACGGTGCGCCAGCATCTCGACGACGAGCAAAAGCAGGTGGTGGCCTGGATCGGCGACGGTAACAACATGGCCAACTCCTGGATCGACGCCGCGTCGTCACTCGGCTTTGAACTGCGGCTGGCGTGTCCGGAAGGCTACGATCCCGACCCGGTGCTGTTGGCGCGCGCGCAGACACAGACCACGGTGAAGCTGCTGCGCGACCCCGCCGAGGCGGCCGATGGCGCCAGCGTCGTGACCACCGACGTGTGGGCCTCGATGGGGCAGGAGGGCGAGCATGCGCAGCGGGTGCAGGCGTTCCGCGGCTACATGGTGGACGAGGCGGTGATGCGCCGTGCCCGCAAGGATGCGATCTTCCTGCACTGCCTGCCGGCGCACCGCGGCGAAGAGGTGAGCGCCGGCGTGATCGACGGACCGCAGAGTCGCGTGTGGGACGAGGCCGAGAATCGGCTGCACATCCAGAAGGCGATCATGGCCGTGCTGCTGGGCGGCGAGTCGCTGCACACGGGGCAGGTGCGGGCGTGACGCCGCCGTTCGTCCTGACACACCGTTCGACCTGATCGCGTTGACCTGAGCGCATCGTCGTCCTGGCGCCATTCATCACAGCTCTTCATCACATCCCGACTCATGCCCACCATCGGCAAGCCCGCCCCAGCCTTCACCCTCGCCACCGACACCGGCGAGACCGTCTCCCTCACAGACTTCAAGGGCCAGACCGTCGTCCTCTACTTCTATCCGAAGGACGACACCTCTGGCTGCACCACCGAAGCCTGCGAATTCCGCGACAGCATGCCGCGGTTCAGCAAGGACAATGCGGTCGTCCTCGGCATCAGCCCGGACGACGTGAAGAGCCACGCCAAGTTCAAGGCCAAGTACGACCTGCCCTTCACCCTTCTCGCCGACACTGAGCACGCCGTGGCCGAGGCGTACGACGTGTGGAAGGAGAAGAGCATGTACGGTCGCAAGTACATGGGCGTCGAGCGCACCACCTTCCTGATCGACGGCAAGGGCGTACTGCGACATGTGTTCGAGAAGGTGAAGCCGGCCGGGCACGCCGACGAGGTGGCGGCCGCGATTGCGACCCTCGGCTGAGCTGCACCAGCGCTGTCGATGGCCGTCGCAGTGGCTGGCTGTCGACGGCGGTGATCCGGGCTAGATTGGGCAGAGCTGCCAGTTCGGCACTTTCTCCTGCCTTCCCGCCATGACCGCTCCAGAGACGCTCCAGCGCACTGCGCTCTACGACACGCACGTCGCCCTCGGCGCCAAGATCGTGCCCTTTGCCGGGTTCGAGATGCCGGTGCAGTATCCGACCGGCATCACCGCCGAGCACCACGCGGTGCGCAAGACGTGCGGCCTGTTCGACGTCAGCCACATGGGCGAGTTCAAGGTCACCGGGCCGGGCGCCATCGACTTCGTGAATTACGTCACCACCAACGACGTGTCGAAGCTGGCGGTCGGGCAGGCGCATTACTCCACCTTCTGCAACGAAGGCGGCACGATCGAGGACGACTGCCTCGTCTATCGTTTCGAGGACCACCTGATGCTGGTGGTCAACGCGTCGAACATCGCCAAGGACTGGGCGCACATCGAGCCGCGCATGCTGACCTTCGATGCGCAGCTCGAGGATGTCAGTGCCACCACCGCGCTGCTGGCCCTGCAGGGACCGAATGCGCCGGTGATCCTGGCGCGGCACACCGACACCGACCTGTCGGCCATCGCCTACTACCACTTCGCCGTGGGCACCGTGGCGGGCGTGGAGAACGTCATCATCAGCCGCACGGGCTACACCGGCGAGGATGGCTTCGAGCTCTATTTCCCCGACACCCACGCCGCGCACGTCTGGGCCACGCTAATGTCGGGTGGCGACGTGACACCGGCCGGACTCGGCGCCCGCGACACGCTGCGGCTCGAGATGGGCATGGCGCTGTATGGCAACGACATCGACGACACCGTCACGCCGTACGAAGCCAACCTGGCGTGGCTGGTGAAGCTCACGGCCAAGGAGCGGTTCGTGGGCCGCGAGGCGCTGGTGGCGCAGAAGATGGCCGGCGTGCCGCGCAAGCTGGTGGGCTTCACGCTGCCCGTGCGGAACGTGCCGCGTCACGGCATGAAGGTGTTCTACCACGGTGAGGCGAGTGGTGAGGTGTGCAGCGGCACCGTCGGGCCGAGTGTCGGGCTGCCGATCGGCACCTGCTACCTGCCGACGGACGTGGCGAAGCCCGGCACGACGTTCGACGTCGAGATCCGCGGCACGCTGGTGACCGCCACGGTGGCGGCGCTTCCGTTCTGGCCCAACGGCTCGGCGAAGAAGTAAGCCGCGCGTGAAGGCACTCATCACGCTGACGGACGTCGAGCCAGCCGTCCGCCTGAACGCGCTGCTCAAGCAGACCGGCATCACCACCGAACTCGTGTCGCCGCTGGATGACATTCGCGGCGCGCTGGAGCGCTTCGAGCCGGATGTGGTGGTGATCACCGGCGCACTGTTCGACACCGGCAACGTGCAGGTGGTGCGCGAGGAGTTGTGGGCCGGCGTGCCGGTGGTCGGGCTGGCCGACGTGGACGAACCCGGGATGCGCGAGCGGCTCCGAACCGTGGGCTACGCCGACGTGCTGGTGAAGCCGGTCGTGCCCGAGGATGTCGCACCGGTGGTGCGCCGGTTGCTGGAGCGGC
Source organism: Gemmatimonadaceae bacterium (assembly GCA_031369265.1). Lineage (GTDB taxonomy): Bacteria > Gemmatimonadota > Gemmatimonadetes > Gemmatimonadales > Gemmatimonadaceae > JACMLX01. The sequence continues at coordinate 4,244 of JANMON010000312.1, forward strand.
GCCGCTTGAGCCAGGAGACCGGGCTCAGTGGCGATACCGAGGCGCTGCGCGAAGTGCTGGTCAAGATCGAGCAGATCGCGCCCGTCAGCAGTACGGTCCTGATCGAAGGGGAGAGTGGCACCGGCAAGGAGCTGGTGGCGCGTGGCATCCACCGCCTCGGTCCTCGCCGCAACAAGCCGTTCATCGGCGTGAACGTCGGCGCGCTGGCCGAGACGCTGCTCGAGAGTGAGCTGTTCGGTCACGAGAAGGGTGCCTTCACCGGCGCGGCGGAGCGCCGGCTCGGTCGTTTCGAGCTGGCGGACGGCGGGACGCTGTTCCTCGACGAGATTGGCGACATACCACCCTCCACGCAGGTCAAGCTGCTGCGGGTGCTGGAGGAGCGCGAAGTGACGCGTGTGGGTGGTGTGACCAGCATCCCCGTCAACGTGCGGGTGATCGCGGCCACCAATCGACCGCTGCGCGACATGGTGGAGGAGGGCTCGTTCCGCTCGGACCTTTATTACCGGTTGAACGTCCTCAGCATGTACCTGCCGCCGCTGCGCGAGCGGCAGTCGGACATTCCAGTGCTGGTGCGGCGGTTCATCGCCGAGTTCTCGCGGCGACACGACAAGGCGTTTCACGGCATCTCGGCGGAAGCGATGGAGATGCTGGCGCGCTACTCCTGGCCCGGGAACGTGCGTGAGCTGCGGAACCTCATCGAGAGCATGGTGGTGTTGTCGCCGGGCCACGAGATCGGCGTGGCTGACATTCCACCGCAGATTCGCGAAGGGCTGACGCGACTGTTGCCGGTGCGCGTGCCGCCGGTGGCACCGGCACGGGGCGGGGCAGACGGGGCACCGATGCTGGGCTCGGCGGAACTCGAATTCATCCTGCGGAACCTCGTCGAGCTGAAGGTGCAGGTGGAGGAATTGCGGCGTCGGCTGGACCAGGAGCCGCGGCCGGTGTCGAGCGAATCGCTGGTCGCGGGCGGCGCCGTGGAGCCACGAGGCACTCGGCTGCCGAATTCCGTCGAGGTGGTGCCTGGGATGACGATGGCGCAGATCGAGCGTGCCGTGATCGAGGCCACGTTGCGCGAGACGCGTGGGAATCGTCGCCGGGCAGCCGAGTTGCTGGGCATCGGCGAGCGGACGCTGTATCGCAAGATTCGCGAGATCGAGGGGGCCGACATGGTCGAGGACGCTCAACCTTGATTTATGCCAACCTGCGGCCCAGCTTGCACCTTCGTTTACGGCCGGGGCTGATTCCCAGCACCCGGTCGGGAAGGTGTTCGCTCTTTTGCACTTCCACCCGCGAAAGAACGTGACCGTGTCAGTCTTTCAGTCATCTGCGGGTGCTGGCGGAGGTTCGAGCCGGCCGCCGGCGATCCACATCGCGCGTGCCGAGGAGTTGCTGGCGACGCTGCCCGGTGTGGTCAGCGTGCGCATCGAAGCGTCGCCTGGTGGCGAGGTGGATGCGATCCACGTCCTGACTTCGGTCGAAGTTGGTCCCAAACAAACCGTGCGCAACATCGAGAGTGCGCTGTTGGCGCACCTCGGGATGCGCGTGGATCACCGGAAGATCAGCGTGGCGACGACGGTGGATGCGCCGCGCATTCGCCTGACACCGTCGGCGGTGGACGCGATTGCGGGGCCGGCGGCGAGTCCGGCGCCCGTGCCCGCGTCACCGATGGCGGCCGCGTCGCCTGCGCCGGTGAGTGCGGCGGCCGCCGTGGCGCCCGCCAGTGGTGCCGCGTCGGCACCCGGGGACCGGCGTTACATCTTCGACGACGTGGAAGTGAAGCGCAGTCGCAGCGGGCTCGGATGCCGCGTGACCTTGCGTCGTGGTGAGCAGTCTTTCGAGGGCGAGGCGGAAGGGCTGGAGACCGAGGCGGCACGGCTGGAACTGGCGGCGCGCGCGACGGTGCTGGCGATTGCCTTCGCGGAAGGGAAGTCGGGGGCCCTGGCGCTGGCGGGTGCGCAGCGGGTGGAGGCCTTCGGTGCGGAGGTGGTGTTGGTCGGAGTGACGGTGCGGCAGGGCCGGTCTTCGTTGATGCTGAGCGGGAGTTGCACGATCCGCGACAGCGCCGAGGTGGCGGGAGCCCTGGCGGTACTGGACGCGACGAACCGGTGGCTGGAGGCGGCGCGCTAGGTCAGGGCTGTCCTGGAGAGGTGACCGGCGGGCGTTGCGTGTGGTGGTGACGAAGTCACCGCGGGCGGCGGGAACGAACAGCTGACGGTCACGTGCACGGATGTGGTCAGTGCAAGTGGAGCAGGCAGATTGTCATCCCCCCGTCCTCGGCAGAGAGGAGAAGAGCGGGTACGGCCAGCAGGACGAGCGGAGCCCACCTGAAGGAGGCAGTTTGGCGCGAAGGCGTCAGGCTGACGAGATCAATGGGAGGTGACGCAAGATGGGTTTCTGGTCCGGATTCGC
>JANMON010000313.1:0-15266 GCA_031369265.1 Gemmatimonadaceae bacterium
CCCGCGCCGCCGAACTCCTCGGCATCAGCGTACGCACCCTGCGCAACAAGCTCAATGGGCCAGGGCGCACCGGCGATCACGACGCGGTCGACGACGAACTGGACGCCTGAGCGTTCAAGCACGTTCGGGGCACGGCTGCACGGCTGCACTGCTGAACTGCAGAATGCTGCACGGCAACTGCGTGACACAAAGGCACGAGGACACGAAGGCGCAACGCGTTCCGCGCCGAGGTGACCTTCCACTCCGCTGGCGCGGGTTTGCTGTTGTGAACACCGCACAGAACGAATGTGTTGCTGCGAACAACGCCCACTCCGATTTGCTCGTCGTCACGGGCTGCGATAGCCGAACACGCAGCGAACTCTTTGCGCCTTCGTGTCCTTGCACCTTTGCGTCAAGCAGTTGCAGTTGCTCTTGACGTCGCCGACGCACGCTCAAATGCAGAATCAGCGTCGCGAAGCGCTCAGGGCTTCTTGACCGCGGGTGCAGCGGGCGGCGTGGTCGCCGGCTTGGTGACGGGTGTGCGGCGACGGGGGCGGCGGGCGGGGGCGCGACGGTTGCGGGCGGCGCTGGAGCCGGAATCGACCACGCTGCAATTCAGGGGTGCGCGTTCGCCACTGCCCTTCTTCGTCACCGCGGCGGCGCCGCGGCAGACGACGTCGGTGGCGCGCACTTCGCGCGTCGGGATCACACCCTTTCGCGGCGCCGGCTTCACGCCGACGGCTGCATACAGCGAGTCGGGGATGTAGATCACGCCACCCTTCATCACCAGCTCCATGCGGCGCAGGTCGCGCATGCGCTGGCTCGGGTCGCCGTCCACCAGCACCAGGTCGGCCAGCTTGCCCACCTCGAGGCTGCCGCGCTCCGCTTCCTTCTTCATCACCTTGGCCGCACCCAGCGTGGCGATGTAGAGGATGTCGGTATTCGGAATGTTGGCTTCGGAGAACAACTCCAGTTCGCGATGCAGCGAGAACCCCGCCATGGCGTCGGTGCCGGCCACCAGTTGCACGCCCGCTTCGTGCAAGCGCCGCACGAAGCGCTCCATGTTGATGAAGCTGGCGCGATACAGCGGCTCCAGCACCGGCGTCACCGGCAAGCCGCCGGCCAGCAGGCTGCGTCGGGCGACCGGCGGCATGCGAATCGCCACCGGCAACGATGCCTGGTCGAGCGTGCCGGAGCGCGACGTGAACATCTGCTCGAAGACGTTCAGCGTCGGGTCCACCACCACGTTGCGTTCCTTCAGCAGCTGGATGAAACGCACCACCTCCTCACTGCGCACGTCGATCGATCCGGCCAGCTTGGCGACCTCGGTGAAACGCGCCGGCGTGCGGGTGTCGATCGCCGAGTCGCCGAGGAAATTGAGGAACAGGAAATTCGCATGCTGCAATTCGTCGGCGCCGGCGCGCACGAACTGCTCGGCCGACATGCCGTTCGGCACGTGACCGCTGACGCGCAGGCCGCGCTGGTGTGCGCTGCGCACGATGGTGGAGACCAGCTGCGGGTCGATCGACGAATACACCTTGATCTGTTCGTAGCCGCGATCGGCATAGGCGTCTACCGCGGCCCTGGCGGCATCGCGCGTGGAGACCAGCACCTTCGTGGGTCCGGCGTAGGGCCCGGGACCATCCATGAATCCGCTGAGGATGACGCGCGGGCCGAGGAGCGTGCCCTGGTCGAAGCGCGTGCGTCGCGCGAGCAGTTCGTCGGTGTCGTTGGCGAGGTCGCGCACGGTGGTCACACCAGCGGCCAGGTGCAGCAGCCCGTCGTCGTCCTGCACGTGCACGTGCATGTCCCACAAGCCGGGCAGCAGCGACCTCCCCGTCCCGTCGATAACCTCGGCCCCGGCCGGCACCGGGATCGCACCGTCGGCACCGCTGGCGATGATGCGGTCACCACTCACGATCACGGTCTGCAGCGGCACCATCTTCTTCGAGACGGCGTCGAACAGGTTCACGTGCGTGAACGCGACGGGGCCTTTCGGTCGCCGAGCGAGGTGCGACGCAAGCGCCGCATCACGGGATGCCGACGCGGCGACCTGCGCCGCCACCAGTTCGCCGGCCACCGACTCGAAGCCACGGCGAATCACCATCATCCAGCTCGAGCCGCTGGCGAAGAGTCGTCCGTCACCGTCGAGCCAGAGCACTTCCGGAGTCAGGCCAAGGCCCGCGATCTCGTACGACGTCACGCGCAGGGCGAGCCCGTCGGCTTTGACGGTGCGACTGGCACCGACGGTGAGCTTGGCCGAGCCCTCGGGCAGCAGGGTCACCGTCTTCGACTTGGCCTGCAGCAGCGCCTTGGCCAGCACGGCGACGTCGCTGGGAATGGTCTCCAGCGGCAGGTAGAAGCCGGATCCGGGTGCGACGCGTCCGGCGGCGTTGTCGTTGCGCCATGTGACCAGGCTGCCCGGGCCGGGCGAGATGGACTCGCGGACCGCGTTCTTCATGTAGTCGGTGCCGACCAGCTGCAGACCGATCGGAATGCCGGCCTTGTCCACCTTCAACGTCTGCGTCAGCGAAGGGCCACGTCCGCGATCGTTGAAGCTGAACGTGGTGGTGACGGTGCCCGACGTGTCCGGCCATTGCCGGAGGCGGCCGGCGGGTCGTCCGGCCATCGTGATCAGGTACTCGACCGTATCACCGGACGATGGTGTACCGGACGCAACAGTTGTGGGGACTTCACGCGGCAGATTCGCGGGCGCGGTGCGCAGCCGACCGGCTTCCGACATCTCGACCGTGCCGCCACCGGACTTGCACGCAGCCAGCGCCAGACCGCAGAGCGCGAGCGCTCGGGCGGGGCGCGACAGAAAAGGCACGATGGGCTGCAGCATGGTGGGCTATGGGCGTGTCGGCGCGCACGGCCATCATCGACCGAGCCTCGCTACGCCTGAACTGTAGCAGCTTCCGGGCCGACGGATTTCAGCCAGCCCCACTGCCGCGCATCGCCGGCCCGCCATCGACCGATCAGACGAACGCGCCGTGCCCCGTCAGCGCCCGTCCGACGATCAGGGTGTTGATCTCGTTCGAGCCTTCGTAGGAGTAAATGGCTTCGGCATCGGCGAAGAAGCGCGCGACGGAATGATCAAGCAGGATGCCGTTGCCGCCCATCGACTCCCGGGCCAGCGCCACCACCTCGCGGCACTGCGCGGCGCAGAACTGCTTGGCGAGGGCGGAGTGGTGCTCCTCGCAGAGGCCGGCGTTCTGGAGCCGGCTCACCTGGAGCGCCAGTGCCTGCATCGATGCCAGCTTGCCGACCATCTTGGCCAGCATGGACTGGATCAACTGGAAGCTGCCCAGTGGGCGTCCGAACTGCGTGCGACGCTGCGCGTACGCCAACGCCCGCTCGTAGGCACCGGCCGCACAGCCGACCGCAATCCACGCCACACCGACACGGGTCATGCCCAGCACGCGCGCCACGTCCTTGAATCCGTTGGCTCGCTGCAGGCGATTCCGCTCGGTGACGCGCACGTGGTCGAGCGTGACGTGTCCGTTCTGGAGGGTTCGCTGGGCGATCTTGCCTTCCATCTTCCTGACCGAGTAGCCAGGCAGGCTGGTCTCGACGATGAAGCCTTTGACCTGCTGATCAGCCACGTCGCGCGCCCAGACGACGACGAAATCGCCGAAGGTGGAGTTGCCGATCCAGCGCTTCTCGCCATTGATGATCCACGAATCACCATCGCGCCGGCATGTCGTCGTTATACCGCCAGCAACCCCGGAACCGACATCCGGCTCCGTCAAACCGAAGGCGCCGAGCACCTCCCACCGCCGCATCCTGGGCAACCACTCGTCCTGCTGCTCCTGCGAGCCACACAGCAGGATTGAGCCGAAGGCCAGCCCGCCATGCACGCCAAGGAAGGTGGCGAAGGAGCAGTCCACGCGGGCCAGCTCCATCGTCAAGACCCCTTCCGCCACCGAATCGTGCGTCACCGAGCCGTCGGGCGCGACCGGGAAGATCGAGGCCAGCAGATCCAGCGAGGCGAACGACGGAATCAGGTGATACGGAAACTCCGCCCGCTCCCAGTAATCGTTGGCGATCGGCTCCACCTCGCGATCCATGTACTCGCGCGCGCGCAGCCTGGCCGACTCCACCGACGGTGGCAGGTCGCGCAACAGGTGGAGAAAGTCCACCTCGATTTCCGGCGCGGTAGGCGGGGTGACCTTGGCCTTCGCAATCGAGCGCTTGGCCCGGGCGAGCGCGGGGCCGTCCATCTTGAGCAGCTGTTCGATGATGCCGGACAGCTCGGGGCGGTCGTGCAGTCGGGACACGACCTCGGCCACGCGCGGATCGAGCGGGGTCAGCAGGTCGGACTGGGACAGGATGTCGGTAGCCATGTGTGCATCCCTGCGGCGGCGCAGGCGGTTCCGGACTTTGAGGGGACTGCAGGAAGCCCGTGCGGGTCGCACTGCAATGCGAAGGACTCGCACCACGGCGCCCCGTCACGCTGGGCCGAAAATACCGCGCGTACGCGATTCACGTACAACCGCCGCGCCACGACCCGGTTCCATTTGCGTCTGGCCAGCCGACGAAATGACCTCGGCGGCAACTCTGGCCCGGTGCGAGTCGGCACAAACTGCCGGACCAGCCGGGTCTGCCGTGCGCTGCAGCGCCGTTCGACGGCCGCCAGAGCGGAGCACCACTAGACCGTAAAGGTCTGCACCACAACGCCTTACACGGCTCCAGCTGCCGCTGGTTGCGCTCCGGACCCGACTGGCACCGGCCGTGCTTTTCCACGATCCCGACGCGTGTCCCCTCACCTCGGTTCCGGATCATGGCGCTCTTCAACTTCGTCAATCGGGTCTCCTCGGCCGGCTCCCTGCGGGAGGCGATGGATCAGAGTGCCATTCGGCACCGCCAGATCGCCGATCGAGTCGCGAACGCCACCCTGGTGAACAAGGATGGTTTCGCCCTGCCCCCCGGCAGCACCGCTGCCGCAGCGGTCTCGGGTGAGCGCGGTGTGGTGGACACGGAACAGGAAATGGCCGCACTGGCCAACGAACAGCTCTACTTCGAGACGGCCGCGACGCGATTGAAGGCGACGTACGACTCGATTCGCCACGCCATCCGGGATCGCTGATGAGCCCCAAACTTCCCGGACTGCTGCCGTTCCTTGGCGGTCCTGCGATCCGCCCGATGTTCCGCGCGCTGGGCATCGCCGCCAGCGGCATGTCGGCGCAGCGCACTCGCATCGAAGTGGCCGCCAGCAACATCGCCAACGTGGATGTCACGCGTGGCGCCGATGGCAAGGCGTACAATCGCCGCGTGGTGCAGCTGCGTGCCGCGACTGCCGACGAGCGCGAGGCCAGCTTCCGCTTCCCGAACCAGTTGCCGTTCACGCAGGCGCCGTTCGGCACCTCGCAGTTCGATGTCCCCGCCGGTGCTGCGTCGTCATCGCCGCCGTCGGTGGATGACCCGAGCTACGGCGTCACGGTGCAGTCGATCCAGGAAGACACGACGCCTGGCGCACGCGTCCACATGCCCGGGCATCCGGATGCCGACGCCGAGGGCTACGTGACGCTCTCGAACGTGAACCGGACCACCGAGCTGGTGGACCTGCTCGATGCGCGGCGCGTGTTCGAGGCCAATGCGACGGTGTTCCAGTCGGCCAAGCAGATCCTGCGCAAGTCGCTGGAGCTCTGAGCCATGGCCATCAACGCCCTCACCGCCCAGCTGCCTGGCGCGCTGCCCGACCTGTTCCGTCGGACCGAGAACGTTCCGGCCCGCAGCGACGACAGTGCAGCCGCTGGCACCGCGACCACCGACGCACAGGCCGACGACCAGCGTGCGCTGGCGGCCCGCAGCGCCGACGACACCACCCGGTTGCTGGCGCGTCGCGCTGCACTCGGTCCGCTGACCTACGGCCGGTCCATGATGCCGGCTGCTGCTCCCGCTGCTGCACCGATCGGCATGCGTGGCGCTCATCTCGACGTTCGAGGCTGAACACAATGACGATCGATCGATTCGGTGCCTTTGCACAGCGTGTGGCGGAATTCGGCCTGCCGGGAGAAGGCGGTCGTGCGGTGCCGGTGCTGCCCGAACCCGCCAGCGGCGGTGCGTTCGGCGACGTGCTGACGCGCGCGGTGAACGAAGTCAGCGCGGCGCAGGACGTGAGCGGTGAGACCACGCGCCGCTTCCTCAATGGCGAGCAGGTGGAGCTGCACCAGGTGATGGCCGCATCGGCCGAAGCCGGGATCGCGCTCGACACGATGATCGAGCTCCGCAACAAGGTGATTGACGCGTACCGGACGCTGATGTCCATGCAGAACTAGCGCGATGCCTCCCGCGATTGAGCAGCTCCTCGAGAAGGTCGGTGGTGCCCGGCGTATCGGCATCATCGGTGTGGGTGTGGTGGCACTGGTGGCCATCCTCGGCGTGTCACGCTGGGCCACCAAGCCGGAGCTGGTGCCGGCGTTCAGCGGCGTGCCGCTGGAAAACGTGGGCAAGATGACCGAGGCCCTGGAGGCCGCCGGTGTGGCGTATGAACTGGAACGCGGCGGCACCGACGTGATGGTGGCCGCCACCGACCTGGCACGCGCACGCGTGGTGCTGGCATCCGCCGGATTGCCGGCGCAGGGCCGCCCGGGCATGGAGCTGTTCGACCAGCCCAGCTGGGGCATGACCGACTTCGCACAGAAGATCAACTATCGTCGCGCGCTGGAAGGTGAGCTGGAGCGCACGATCAGCACCATGAAGGGCATCGAGCGGGCACAGGTGCACCTCGCGATCAAGGAAACGCAGGCCTTCCGCCGCGCCACCGATGCACCGGCCGAGGCCAGCGTGGTGGTCAAGCTGCGCAATGGTCAGCGGCCGGAAGCCGACGTGGTGCGCGGCATCTCGCAGCTGGTGGCCAGCAGCATCGACAACCTCGAGGCACAGCGGGTGGCGGTGCTGGATGATGGCGGCCGCCTGCTCTCGCGCATGCTGGACGCCAACGATCCGGCCTCGCTGAGCAGCGCACAACTCGAGCAGCAGCGCGCGATGGAGGATCACCTGGCCGAGAAGGCGGCGGCGATGGTGTCGCAGATGGTGGGCAACGGCAACGCGACGGTGAGTGTGGCAGCGGACCTCAGCTTCGACCAGGTGGAGCGGATGTCGCAGGTGGTGGACCCGGAAAAGCAGGCGCTGAGCACGGAGCAGAAGGCGGAGATCACGCCAGGTGCCGAGGGTGGCGCCGGTTCCACCAACGTGGCCGCCAGCTACGACAACTCGCGCACGGTGGAGACGGTGAAGTCGGCGACTGGCGTGGTGAAGCGCCTGACGGTGTCGGTGCTGGTCAAGGATCGCCTGGATGCCAAGGGCGTCAGCGTGACCCGTCCGGCGGCGGAGCTGGCGCAGATCGAGTCACTGGTGCGCAACGCGGTCGGCTTCGACTCCACGCGCGGCGACCTGGTGAAGGTGGTCAGCACGGCGTTCGAAGGGGTGACCGCGATCCCCGCCGAGACCACCGGTGAGAAGGTGATGCGCACGATGCAGCAGGTGCAGCGTCCCGCGCTCGGCCTGATCGGCCTGGCGATCGCGATGGTGATCGCGCTGATGATGATGAAGTCACTCAAGTCGCAGTCGGCCGATGCGCGCACGATGGCGCTGACCGCCGCGCGGCAGCAGCAGTACAACACCGCTGGCCAGCCGATTGGGCAACTCTCGGAGCGCGCCGGTGAGGCCGCGCCGCAGCAGACGTACGAGGCGTTCACGATGCCGGTGAACCCACTCAAGGAACGTGTCGTCGCGACGGCCGAGGCCTATCCCGAAGTCTCCGCCAAGATCCTCCGGAACTGGATGCGCAGTGCCTAACCTGCCGCGCTTGCGTGAACTGACGTTCGAGTCGCTGAACGGGCGACAGAAGGCCGCGCTGCTCTGCCTGGCGCTGGGCACCGACGCTGCGGCCAAGGTGACGCAGAAGCTGTCCACCGACGAGGTGGACATGCTCTCGTTCGAGATCGCGCGCATGGATGACGTGGCCGGTGAGGTGATCGACCAGGTGCTCGAGGAGTGGATCGAGTCGGCGATCGGTATCGGCTCACTGTCCAACGGCGGTGTGGAATACGCGAGGGAAGTGCTGGAGAAGGCCTTCGGGCCCGGCAAGGCGTCGAGCATCCTGCGACGTGTGCAGGGGCAGCTGGCCGACACCGCAGGCCTGACGCGCCTGCGTCGCGCCGATCCGCAGCAGCTGGGCAACACGCTGCGCAACGAACATCCGCAGACGATCGCGCTGGTGCTGGCGCACCTGGATCCGCAGCAGACGGCCAGCATCCTGAAGGAGATTCCGTCGTCGAAGGGCGGCGAGGTGGTGTATCGCATGGCGGGCATGGAGAAGGTGCAGCCCGAGATGCTGATGCTGATCGAGAAGCACATCGGTTCCGAGGCCACGTCGCTGATGGCCGAGGGCACGGCGTCGGGTGGCCCGAAGGCGGTGGCCGAGGTGATGAACTTCATCTCCGGTGCGCTGGAGAAGGAACTGCTGGAGGGCGTGGAGGAACGCGACCCCGAGCTCTGCGAAGTGATCAAGAACCTGATGTTCGTGTTCGAGGACCTGATCACGCTCGAGGACAAGGCGATCCAGCGTGTGCTGCGCGAAGTGGAGGCGAAGAGCCTGGCGCTGGCCCTCAAGGCGGCCAGCCCGGAGCTCAAGGCGAAGATCCTCGGCTGCATGTCACAGCGTGCGGTGGCGGCGCTGCAGGAAGAGATGGAGATGATGGGACCCGCGCGCATGAAGGACGTGGAAGCGGCACAGACGGCGTTCGTCTCGCAGGTCCGTCGCCTCGAGGAGATGGGCGAGATCGTGATCGGCGGCAAGGGTGGAGACGATGTCCTCATTTGAGCCGCTCTTTGCCGGCACGGGTCGCGTGCGGATCACACCGCGCGTGGGCACGGCGGTGCGTCGGGACGATCTCTGGATGCCGGCGCACGTCACCGCAGCGGCGGCGCCTGCGCCGCAGGCATTCACCGCCGACCTCTCCGACCTGCGCGACTGTCGTGCGTCCGAAGAGGCCGCGGTGGAACTGGCCGCCGCCGCCGCGGAGTCGGCGCGAGTCGCCGCGCTGGATGCCGCCTACCTGCGCGGCGTGAACGAAGGCCGGGAACAGGGCGAGCAGGCCGAGCGCGCACGCCTCCGCGGTGCCATGATGGCTGCCGAGAGTGCGCTCGACGATGTGCGCTCCGGCGAGTCGCGCTGGCTGTCGAACATCGAGGAGAACATCGCCGCGATCGCAGTGGCGGTGGCGCAGCAAGTGGTGGCGCGCGAGGTCACGTCAGGCACCGACGTGGTGCTGGGCATCGTGACACGAGCGGTGCAGGAGTTCGGGCTGGACCAGGCGCTGACGATCCGCGTCAACCCGAACGACCTGATGTCGCTGCAGTCGGTTGAGCGTGATGCGTCGCCCGAGATGCTGTCGCTGACGCGTGGCCGCGAGGCGCGCTGGATCAGCGACGCGCGCATCGAGCCGGGTGGCTGCGTGGTGGAAGGGCGTGAACGGATCGTGGATGGCCGTGTGGATACGGGCCTCGAGCGTCTGTATCGCCGACTGACGTACACCCATGTCTGAGACCCTGGTCGCGCGCGAGATGTCGCGCCGCATCGCGGACGTGCCGCGGCTCCAGACCTTCGGTCGGGTGGCACGCGTGGTGGGCCTCGCGATCGAGGTCAGTGGCCTCGAGATGGGCCTCGGCGAGCTGGCGCGCATCACCAACACCAACGACACACGCTCGGTGCTTGCCGAAGTGGTGGGCTTTCACCAGAGCGGCTGCCTGCTGATGCCGCTGGGCGAACTGGATGGCATCGCGCCGGGTGCGAGCGTGGTGGCACTGGGTCGCTCGTTCGGCGTGGACGTGGGCCCCGGCCTGCTGGGTCGCATCCTGAATGGCCTCGGCCATCCGATCGACGACAAGGGCAAGCTGGATGTGGAAGAGCGCGCGCCGCTGCAGGCCGAGCCGCCCAATCCGCTGCACCGTGAGGTGATCGAGAGCACGATGACCACCGGTGTGCGGGCCATCGATGGCCTGCTGACCATCGGGCACGGCCAGCGCATCGGCATCTTCGCCGGCAGCGGCGTGGGCAAGAGCACGCTGCTGGGCATGATCGCACGACAGGCGCAGGCCGACGTGAACGTGATCGCGCTGCTGGGTGAGCGTGGTCGTGAAGTGCGCGAGTTCATCGAGAACTCGCTGGGAGAGGAAGGGCTGAAGCGGAGCGTGATCATCGTGGCCACCGGTGACCAGGCGGCGCTGATCCGCGCCCGTGGCGCGCTGGTGGCGACGGCGATCGCCGAATACTTCCGCGACCAGGGCAAGCAGGTGCTGCTGATGGTGGACTCGATCACGCGCGTGGCGATGGCGTGGCGCGAGATCGGCCTCGCCGTCGGCGAGCCGCCAACCACCAAGGGCTATCCGCCGTCGGTGTTCGCTGCGCTCCCGCGGCTGCTGGAGCGCGCCGGCAATGCGCGCAGCGGCGGCATCACGGGCGTGTACACAGTGCTGGTGGATGGCGACGACTTCAACGAGCCGATCGCCGACGCCGCCCGCTCGATCCTCGACGGCCACATCGTGCTGACGCGCAAGCTGGCCAGCGCCGGTCACTTCCCGGCCATCGACGTGCTGGAATCAAAGAGTCGCGTGCGCGACCTGCTGATCACCGACCTCCACAAGCAGGCCGCCAACCTGCTGCTGCAGCTCGAGGCGGCGTGGCGCGAGAAGGAAGACCTGATCCTCGTCGGCGCCTACCAGAAGGGAAGCGATCCGCTGGTGGACGCGGCCATCGGGCTGCGCGATTCGCTGCTGTCGTTCCTGCGCCAGCCGCCGAGCGAGAGCACCGGCCTGGATGACGCGGTGAACCGCCTGCGCCAGTTGCAGATGCGCTTCGACCACCTGATGGGCACGCGGGTGACGGCAGCATGAGCGGCCGCTTCAAGTTCCGCCTGCAGCGCGTGCTGGAGTTGCGCGAGGAAGCCGAACGGGCGCGCTCCGTTGCGCTGGCGGACGCACAGGGCCATGCCAGCGCCGCGCGCGATGCCCGAGAGGCGATTGCGCAGGCGCGCAGCATCAATCACGCGACGCTCTCGCAGGCCAGCAACGCCGGCGCCACCGTGGGCAGCCTGCAGCAGATGCAGTTCGTGCTGGGGGCGCTGGACGTCCGGTTGCAGATCGCCGACAGCAGCCTGGTGACGGCCGACAGCCTGGTGCGGCGCGCACAGGACGAACTGCGCAGCGCGTTTCAGGCGCGGCATGCACTGCACACGCTGAAGGAAAAGCAGGCCGAGGCGCATCGCGCAGCAGAGCAGGGTGCCGACCGCGCGCTGATGGACGAGATCGCGCTCACCCGCTTCCACAATACGGACCCTTCTCCAACCGATTCGGAGCGCACCACCAATGGGTAAGCTCATCGTCCCGATCCTCGTCAGCTTCCTGCTCGGTTTGAGCGGCGGCGGATTCTACGCGGTCTACCAGGTGTCGGCGCAGCACGCGACGGCCGTGACAGTCGCGAAGCAGCGTGGCATCAAGCCTGACAGTGCCGCCGTCGCCGCCGCGCATGACAGCACCACGGCCGACACCAGCGCGCATGCCGATGATCACGCCGCGGCACCAGCGTCGGCACACGACTCGACGACGCCGACCGTGGCTGTCGCAGCGCCAGTGAAGCCGGTTGCCGATACGACGCACAAGCCGGTAGCACCGATGATCGCGCCGATCAAGGCAGCGACGCACACGGCCGCCAGCGCGCCAGCCGTGACGACGCCGACCAGCGATGCACCCACCGCCGCCGAGACGGCCGCACACCAGCGTCGCCTGGCGAAGATTTTCTCCACGATGGGCGCGAAGGATGCCGCGCGTGTGCTGGGACAGATGAACGACCACGACGTGAGCGTGATCCTGAACCTGCTGGGTGACCGGCAGGCGGCTGCGATCCTGATCAACCTGCCGGCGCCACGTGCGGCCGTCCTGACCCAGATGCCGCGTCGTGGCGGAGGTGACGAATGAGCAACCTGTTGCCGGTGACCACACCGCCGCGTGCGCGCACCGAGGCGGCACCCGAGCGGCGGAACGCAGAGCCGACCGGCACCGACTTCGCCAGTTCGCTGGCGTCGGTGCGAGGCCAGGAGCGCGGCGCCGTGGGACAGGCGCGTGCGGCCGAGGTGCATGCGCGCAATGACGAACGGCGGACGCTGCGTGCCGACGAGCGCATGACCGCAGCGGATTCACGCGCGCAGGTGCAGGCATTGATGCTGTGTGGCGCGATGAAGTTCGCCGCCACGCGTGGTGCCGAAGCGGCGGACATCAACGCGACGCCTGCCTCGCCGGCGCCAGCGGTGGAGCCGGGCATCGCGGAGCCATCGCTGGCCGTGGTGATGCCGACGGTCGGGGAGACGACGGTGACGGCTGCAGCGCCGGTGATGGCCGACGCGGCCGTCGTCAGCGCACCTGTGGTGGAGCCCAACACCACGCCGAGCGAGACCATCGATGCCAGCGAGGGCGCGCCGAGTGCAGCACCGGTCGTCGAGCTGACGGCCAGCGCTGCCGCCACCGCGGCTGCGATGCAACTGGTGACGTCGTTGCCGATCGCCGATCTGTCGGCCGTCGTGGCCGAGGTGCCCTCGCAATCCGACGCGTTCGAGCAGACCGACAGCGATGCGGCCGCGATGGCCGACTGGACGCGGCGCCTGGCCGCCGCCACCACGGAGGATGGAGCGCCGGTACTGGTCGAGGATCACTTCGACGCGCCGGCTGCCACCACGACGACCATCACGACCGTCGCTGCCGCCACCGCATCGACAGCATCGACGGACCTCACGCCGCGCCCGACCACGACGGCCGGCGCAGCGCCGCCCGTCGCCAGCGCCACCCTGTCTGCACCACCGGCCACGCCACCGGCCACGCCATCGGCGATGCCGATCGCGGTGCGGAGCGCGATGCACGCCGTGGAGCGTGACACCGCGCCGCTGGCCCCCGAGTTCCGTGGGCGGCTGCAGCGCGTGATGGATCGCATGAAGCAGGAGTTCGGACACGACGTCACGGTGGTGGAGACGATCCGGTCGCAGGCCCGCCAGGATGCACTGTTCGCGCAGGGGCGCACGGCACCCGGCCCGGTGGTGACGTGGACGCGCACCTCGAAGCACGCGCAGGGGCTGGCCGCCGACCTGGTGGTGGATGGCGCCTGGCAGAACCCGGCTGGCTATGCGCATCTGGCGCAGGTGGCGAAGCAGGAAGGGCTGCGCACGCTCGGTGCACGCGACCCGGGTCATGTGGAGTTGCCGGCCGATGGCGCGGTCTCCGGTGAAACGCTTGGCGCGCTGCTCAGCGACCTGCAGGGTGATGCGGGAGACACGGCGCGGAAGCTGCGCGCCGACGTGCAGACCGACGCGCGGGCGGATGCCGGCGCCGCGATGGCACGCGTCGCGAACGTGGCGCAGGTGGCGCGCGTGGCGACGGTGGCACAGGTGGCCCGCGTGGCCACGGTGGCACGTGCCGGCGCCGCACCGGCGGGCAACGGATCGAGTGGTGGCGACGCGGTGTCGCCGCTGGCGGTGAGCGGCGCACTGCCCGCATCCGCACTGAGTGACATGGCCGGTGGTGTGCGCGTGGCGGCACCGATCGGCAACGTGAACATGGCCGACCGCATCAGCCACCTGATGGACCTGCAGGCCACGCAGAGCGCGAAGCCGCTCAACAGCGTGCTGCTGCGCATGGACAACGCGGGTGGCATCGAGGACCAGATCCGCATCGACACCCGTGGCACCTCGGTGGATGCGCGCCTGGGCCTGGGGAACGCACAGCAGGCGGCGGAACTGAGCGGACGCGTGAACGAACTGCGTGAAGCGCTCGAGCGTCGCGGCCTGACGGCCGACGGCGTCCGCATTCAGGCCGCCCCACGCGCCACCGACAGCGTGAACTTCAGCCGTCCCGCCGTGCCCACGGTGGAAGTGGCCGCGATGCGTGCCGCCGCCGAAGGGCAGGCACAGAGCGGCACCCGCGATCAGTCGTCGCGCGACCAGCAGCAGCGCGAGGCTTTTGCCCGCGAGCAGGATCGTCCCACCCCGCGCCCGTCATCGGACGATGCGCGCCACCGCTCGCGTCGCGAGCAGCCGGAGGATCGTCGATGAGCACAGTCACGTCACCCATCAGCGTCGGCCCCGCAGTCCGCGAGCCAGGCACGCCGGGCGCGGAGCCGATCAGGAAGAAGCAGGGCGCGATGGACAAGGACGACTTCCTCAAGCTGCTGCTGGCGCAGCTGAAGAATCAGGATCCGCAGAGTCCCGCCAATGCCGACCAGATGGCCGCGCAACTGGCGCAGTTCTCCAGCGTCGAGCAGCTGACGAACATCGCCAAGACCCTCGAGAACCAGGGCGCGTCACAGGCATCGCTGCTGAACGAAGTGGCGGCAGGCACGGCGGTGAACAACATCGGCCGTCGCATCACCGCCGCCAGTGACCTGATGGAACTGGATGGCAGCGGCAACGAGACGCTGGTGGTCACCGGCAACGGTGGTCCGGCCAAGCTGAACATCTACGATCCGAACACCGGCTCGATCATCGTGTCGCGCGAGATGGGTTCACTGGCTGCCGGCACGTCGGAGCTGGTGGTCGGCCGCGCACTGAGCGACCTGCCACCGGGCGTCTACCGCGTCAGCGTCACCAACGTGGACCCCAAGGATCCCAGCGAGTGGACGACGGCCGTCAGCGGCGTCGTCACCGGCCTCGAGACGAGCAGCACCGGCCTGCAGTACGCGATGGGTCGCCTGCGCGTGCCGCTCAGCGCCGTGTCCGGCATCAGCACCAAGTAGGCCGTGCCCGGCTCCGCACGCGGAGCCGCACCACGCAGTCTGCGCCACGCGGCGCACCCGCAGTGACCATATGCAGGTTGCAGTTCACCTTTTTACCCCCCTTTGCACATGCTTCGCTCTCTCTTCGCCGGCGTCTCGGGTCTCCGGAACCACCAGTTCCGCATGGACGTCATCGGCAACAACATCGCAAACGTGAACACGGTCGGATTCAAGAGTGGTCGCGTGACGTTCAAGGAAGGCTTCGCGCAGCTGCTGCAGGGTGCCAGCCGGCCGCCGGGCGACCAGGGTGGTGTGAACCCGGTGCAGATCGGCCTCGGCTCGCTGATCGGATCGGTGGACCAGATGTTCACGCAGGGCAACGTGGAAACCACCGGTGTCAGCACCGACATCGCGATGCAGGGCGACGCCTTCTTCGTGGTGCGAAAGGGCACTGAGACGTACTACACGCGGTCGGGCAACTTCCAGCTCGACGCCGAAGGGCGCATGGTGTCGCCGACCAACGGCT
>JANMON010000315.1:0-2427 GCA_031369265.1 Gemmatimonadaceae bacterium
TGCTGCGGCCGTTGGCGGTGGAGACGGTGAACTCCGGTGAGACTTTCGCCGTCGGCTTCGGCACGTCCGTCGTCGCAGGGGCAATCATCAGCACCAGCGTGGTGCCATCGGCGGCGATGTACCGTCGGCGCAGCACCGCCGGCATCACCATCTCATCCGACACCCGGTAGCCAGCCAGCGCGCCTGGAGTGGCGGCTGTGACCCAGGCCAGCGAGCCCGGTGCGGGTGTCGCAGCACCAGCAGCAGCGCCCGCGTCGGACACCGCTACCGGAGCCGGTGCTGCATTCCGCGATCGCTGTTCGCCGCGCGCGAACGCCTGTGAGGCCACGGCACGCTGCTGCTCCTGCGCCGGCACGTCCAGCGACGTTGCGCGCCGGACTGCCTCCTGCGTGCCAGCGGCCTGCACGGCCTGATCCGCCCTCACGTCACTGTTCATGATCGCCTGCCGCTCGGCCACGGCCTTCTGTTGTGACAACTCCGCCACTGACGGTGCTGGCGGCATGGCGGTGATCGGCTCAGCCGACGCGACGGTCGTCACCGACGGTGCCGACGGGCGCGCTGCGACCACCGCATCACGACCGCGAACGCTCGTCGGTGCCGGGATGACGGCGCGCGCTGCGCCAGCCACGGAATCGAACGTGGCCACCATACCGGACGCCGGCGCGGACAACTCGACGCCGGACGGCGGTGGTGCCGCCTCGCGGCTGAGCACCGGCGCCGCATCGCGCCGCGTGCCCACTTCGTAGCTCACGCCCGCCACCAGCAACACGCTGGCCGCCAGCGCCACCCGTCGCAGCGTGCGCATGCGCTGCGCGATCGGTGTCACGGTGCTCGGCGCGACGACGGCGCTGGGGCGCGGCGCAACCGGCGCGATGCGCATCGGCGCCGGCACCTCGTCCAGAGCACCCAGCAGCGACAGCACCTGGCGCGACATCGCGGTCGCCTCGGCAAAACGCTTCGCACAGTCGCCGCAGGTGGCCAGGTGCGCCTCCACCGCAGCGCGCTCGGCGTCATCCAACTCGTCGTCCACCAGTGCATGGAGCGTCCCGTCATCCACGTGCGACATGTTCTCCTCCCTCACCCTGCGTATACACGTCGAGCAGGCGCTTGCGCGCCCGCGCCAGTGTGGTCCCGATCGCACCGCGCGACAGCCCGGTGGCCTGCGCGATCTCGTCGTAGTCGAAGCCTTCGGCCTGCAACAGCAGTACGTCGCGGTCACGTTCCGACAATTCGGCGAGCGCCATGCGCACCCGCAGCCGCGTCTCCTTGCGTTCGTAGGCATCGTCGGGCTGCTCATACGGCGCGACGTGATCGTCGTCCTTCACCAGCATCAGCCGACGCTCGCGGGTGGCGGCGTTGCGCCCTTCCTCGCGCAGCAGGTTGAGCGCCACCGCGAAGAGCCAGGGCCGCGGGTTGGTGGGGGGTGCCGCCACCGCGCGTGCGAACGTTTCCTGCGCCAGTTCCTCCGCGCGACCGCGGTCGCCCGTGCGGCGGGTCAGCATCCGCACGAGCGACTCGTAGTAATCATGGAACAGGGCACCCAGATCCAGACCCATGGCGCGTGTCGGTCAGGCGCCGCGGAAGGCCTTCGCCAACTGCATCACTTCACTCCCGGCCAGTCGTGCCTGGCCTGTGCGCTGGAACCTGATGCTGACCGTCTTGCCTGCCACCAGCACGTCGTCGCCGAGTGTGGACGCGTCGCGCAGTTCGGGCAGCGCCTGCAGCAGGGCAAAGTACGCCGGGGAGAAGGCCTCGATGTTCACCACCCGCTGTGCGCGCTGGCCGACGTCGGTCCACTGCGCGCCGCGCTGCTCGTAGCGCCGGCTCCCGAGCACGCGTTGCGTGGTGCCCATGCCACTCCCGCCGACGCGCTCCTGTGCCCGATCACTCACCTTGCGCGCCGCGCTGACCGACGTGGCACCGGCGAAATCGGCGCTGGTCTGCGCCGCCTCGAACGCCACCTGCCCCGTCTGCGCGGATGCCGGAGCCGGTGCCAGGGCGACGTTCGACGCCAGGTTCATTGCATCGCCGCGCTGGCGTTGCGGACCACGCCGCAGGCTACTGTCCGCGCTGGCCACCATCGGCTCCTGCACCAGGTACGCCGTGTATTCGGTCACGATGCCATGCCGCAGTGCAAGCGTGCGGATCTCCTCGATGCGCTCGGGGGTGGTGCCTTCCAGTCGCATGGTGCGCGTGAGGGCGCCGATGCGGCGCGCGGCCCACAGCGTGCCGACGTATTCGTGCCCGTTCTCGTGCGACGCGAACTCCACCGGCGTGCTCACGCGCACCGTCTGCCCGTCGCGACGCCCCTCGATCACCAGCGGCCCACTGCCGCTGCCCGAATAGCGGCCGAGCACCACCATCTCCTGACCGGCAAAGAGATCCGGCATCCGCACCGGTTCCAGCGACACGATGCGGGCCGGCGAC
>JANMON010000263.1:0-12792 GCA_031369265.1 Gemmatimonadaceae bacterium
TATGGCCTGATCCACGGCGCGTTGCCGCACGCACTGGTGCTCTGCACGCAGCCGTCGCGCACCAGCATCCGCAATCACGACTGGGTGAAGATCCCGTCGCTCAAGCAGCTGGTCGCGATGCACGACATGGTCACCACACCGCTGCGCCACGCGCCGACGATCGCGATCGCGATGAACACCTGCGACCTCATGGACGACATGGCACGTGATGCGATCGAGCGCGGCATGGCCGAAACACGGCTGCCCGCCACCGATCCGGTGCGCTTCGATCCGGCGCCGATCGCCGACGCCATCATGGCGTTCCATCACGAACGGATGCTGACGGTGAAATGATGTCGGCGGCGCAATTCGGGTTCGCCCCGGATGCGCGTCGGTCACATCGTGGCGCTGTCCCCCGCCACGGAGCGTCGCATGCCGCAGGTTGCCGTCCCCCAGCTGGTGTTCAGGAACGTTCGCAAGGTGATCACCGCCGGCGCCGGGAGTTGCAGAGTGCGCGTGACGGTGCTGGGCGGGATCTCGTTGCAACTGATGCCCGGTGAGGCGCTGGCGATCACCGGCGCGCTACCGCTCGCACGATCGATGCTGTGCGCGATCGCTGCCGGCGTCGCGCGCTGCGACAGTGGTGCAGTGCGCTGGGGGCCGCGTGGACTCACCGATGTGCGCTACGCGCCGGCCGGTGACGCGCCGCGCCAGCTACGCATCCGCGATGGCGTGCCACCGGGCCTGGTGATCCTCGATGCGGCGCTCGTCGAGCACGCGCCCGCGGTGGATGTGCCGGCGATGGTGGCGCTGCTCGAGCCGTGGCTGGAGGCCGGTGGCGCGGCGCTGGTCGCGGCGCCCGTCACCGCGCAACAGTGGCCGTGGTGGATCCTCGAGCTGGCGGGTGGTCAGTTGCGACCGGTCGTGACCGCGACACAGCACACGCCGGTGGCATGGTCTGCTCCCGCGCGCATGGTGGCCGAAGGCACCGGTGCACGTGTGGCACGGGGTGCGCCGGATCAATAGCTTGCGCAGACGCGGTTCCCGGGGCGACATGTGGCCCCCGCCGGCATGGCGGCCTCCGGTCGCCGGACGAACAGCGCCGCCCCTGCTTCGCATCGATGAGCGACTTTCTTCTCTACAACACGCTGACGCGTCAGGTCGAACCGTTCGCCCCGGCCGACGGCACCCGCGTCCGCATGTACACCTGCGGGCCGACGGTCTACAACCCGGCGCACCTCGGCAATTTCCGCACGTTCCTCTTCGAGGATCTGCTGCGGCGTGCCCTCGCGCTGCGCGGCTGGGCCGTCGAACAGGTGATGAACCTCACCGACGTGGACGACAAGATCATCAAGCGCGCCAGCGAGCGCGGACTGACGATCCGGCAGGTCACCGATCCGGTGGTGGAGATCTTCCATGTCCACCGCGAGTTTCTGCGCATCCAGCCGGCGGAGCACTACCCGCGCGCCACCGACTACATCCCGCAAATGATCACGCTGGTCGAACGCCTGATCGCCAAGGGCGTGGCCTATCAGGCCGACGACCAGTCGGTCTATTTCGCCATCGACAAGTTCCCGGGCTACGGCCGCCTTTCACGCCTCGACACCCGTGAGATCAAGGCCGGCGCCCGCGTCAGCCAGGACGAATACACCAAGGACAACGCGCAGGACTTCGCGCTCTGGAAGGCGGCCAAGGAAGAAGACGAACGCGTCGAGGCGGCGTGGGAGTCGCCGTGGGGCCGCGGCCGACCGGGCTGGCACCTCGAGTGCTCCGCGATGGCCATGGACATCCTCGGTGAGACCATCGACCTGCACGCCGGTGGCGTGGACCTGATCTTCCCGCACCACGAGGATGAGATCGCGCAGAGCGAGGCGGCCACCGGCCAGGTGTTCGCGGGCTGCTGGTGCCACGGCGAGTTCCTGCTGGTGGACAGCGCCAAGATGGCCAAGCGGGTCGGCAACGTCTGGGGCGTGGCGGAGCTGCAGGAGGAAGGCTTGGATGGTGCCGCGGCTCGGCATTTCATGTTCAGCACGCACTACCGGCAGCAGCTGAACCTGAGCACCGACGCGCTCGAAGGCTCGCGGCGCGCGGTGCGTCGCGTGGGCGACATGGCAGCGCGTCTGGCGTCGGCCACCGGTGCACCCACCGAGCTGTCCGCCGCTGCGGTGGAGGCGGAGGCGGACTTCCGTTCGGCGCTCGCGCACGACCTCAACGCCCCGCAGGCGCTGTCGGCGTTGTTCGTGTTCGTGAATCGCGTCAATGCGCTGCTCGACCAGGGTGGCAGCGACGTGGCCGCCCTCACGCGGGCGCGCGAGGCGTTCGCGGTGATCAACGGGGTGCTGGACATCGTGCCGTCGGCAGTCACGGTGGACGATGCGCTGGCCAGTCGAGTGTCGGCGGCGATCGCCAGCCGGGCGGCGGCGCGGGCGCGTCGGGACTTCGCGGAGTCGGACCGGATCCGCGACGCACTGCTGGCGGAGGGCATCCTGCTGGAGGACGGGCCGCAGGGCACGATCTGGAAGCGCGCCTGAGGGCCACGGCGGATCGGCCATGCCCGGTTGATGTCGGCCGTCGTCGCGGCTAGCTTCTGAGGCTCTCGGCAGTCCTTGGAAGTCAGGCTGACGTAGCTCAATTGGCAGAGCACCTGATTTGTAATCAGGCGGTTGCGAGTTCGATTCTCGCCGTCAGCTCTTGCCGGTCGCGGGGTACGTCGGCGACCGAGAAGTGGCAGGTGTATGCGTTGGTGGAGTAGCCAAGCGGTCAACGGCAACAGACTGTAAATCTGTCGACTCCGGTCTTCGAAGGTTCGAATCCTTCCTCCACCATGTGATTGCCCCGTAACGACTTCGGTCGATGCGGGGTTTTCGCTTCCAGTGTGGATGCGCTCGGTATGGGGTTCCTATGGGGTTCCTCTGTCGGCGGATGACGGCGAATTCGGAGCTTGGCGTCGGAGTCGCGACCAGAACTGTGCGTGCGTGTCTTGCCTTGAGCACGCTGCACCCGCCCAGATGCAAGGCCAGTTCGTCACTCTCCGACCTGACCTCGCGCGCACGGTCGGCGGCATCACGTTCGTCACTTACCTCAAGCGTGAGGCTGCACGGTGAGCGCGTGACGGTTGTGGGGCAGGACGCGCCACCCCGTTACCGTGGAGGCCCAACCGCCGCTTCATATCAACGGTCCCCGACGCCCGCGTGGCAGCATATCACCGGACGAAGCGGATCTGCTCGAGCGCCTGTAGCGGTACCACTGGCGCGTCACCTCCCACGGCTTCCTCGTCATCCGCCAGCGGATCGACTGCGGCCAGGCCGCCGAAGTGCAGGCCGGCCTTCCGCTCGATGGACGCGAGGGGGACCTGTGTGGCCGCGTTAAGCTGGGGTGAGCGGAAGTCACCGAACACGAACTCCTCTTCCGGCAGCAGCGATTTCCGTTGCGACATCTCGTAACCCGTCGCGCACAGCTCCTGCGTGTCGTCATGGATGAACGCGATGATCTTCCAGAACGCGATCGGGATCTTCACGCCGTACATGACCGGGTCATTGCGCCGGAAGTACGGGCCCGTAAAGACCGAGATCCGCATCGCGTCCTCCCGCGCGTGGGAGAGTGCGTAGTCCTCGAGCGCGAGCCAGATCGGTGCGTTGAAGGCCTGCATCTGCGGCGCCGTGTTCGTGACGTGCATGGCATCCTCGTTGCCGCGCTGGGCCGCCTGCGCCTCGCCCCAGCCCGGATCCTCGCGCCGGGTCATGTGGCCGCGGCTGAAGCGCGGCGGGTTGCCGTAGCACTCATTCATGACCTGCTGCGCACGCGGGATGCGCGGGTCCCACTTCCAGTTCACGCGTGCGCCCTTCCTCGACAGGCCGCCATCGATGTTTACGGCGCTGAAGAAGCACAGACGCCGGCTCCTGCTCATCACGACCGAGTAGTGCTCGTACCGGAGAATCGTGTCGCGTTGGCCGCCGTTGTCGTACTCCAGCACGTCGTGCGCACTGGTCACGATGTCCGGGATGGGCACGACCATCTCGCGGCCGAGGAAGTCGCTTTGGTAGCCTTCGCGGTCGCTGTAGTCGGCAGCGCGTCCTTCGTCGCCCTCGATCGCATCGCCCGGGTCGTCGGTGGGGGAGGGCGCCACCGTCACCGTGCGTGCGCCGTCGGCACGCGTGCCGATGTCACCGATCGAGATCGTGATCGTGAGGGGTATCGTGACACTCGCGCTCCGACCTGCCGTCGCACCTTGTGTTGTGCCGATGGCGGTGCGCGCCGGTGGACCTGACAGTGGTCGCCGTACCTCCGGCCGCACACGGCCACCTCGCACGTCAGCGAGCAGCTTCGCCACGACATCCGCGCGCACGGCGTAGTTGGTGGTCAGGAAGGCCCCGCTGAAGTGCAGGCCGAGTGCCTTGCCCGAGTCGAGGTCGACGACGACCGAGCCAGAATTGCCGCCAAGCGTGGTGCAGTCGTGGAGGAGTCGCACGTCCTCGACGCGCGTCACGGCGCCCGGCGCGAGCCGCTTCTTGTTGTACGTGCGCCCGTAGATGCTTTCCATCAACGCGATCTCGGGGATGCGGCTGTCGTACGCCGGATAGCCGATCACTGCGGCGTTCGTGGTGCCGCGGATCGTGTCGGCAAGGACGATCGGCGCGGCGAGTGTTCGATCACCCGAGTGGGCCTCGATCTCGAAGAAGGCCACGTCCGGACCCGGCGTCTGCTGGATGAAGAGCGGTCGGAGCAGGCTGAACGTGCGTGTGTGCTGGCTGTCGACTTCCTGCAGGAAGTCGACCGACGCACGGATCGCTCCACAGTCGCCGATGCTGAACACGAACCCCAGGCCGTGACGCTCAGCGAAGACGTCGGCCACGTGCCGGTTTGTCACCATGATGCCGTCAGCGACCAGCCATCCCGTGCCGACCCAGTCGTACTGGCTGCCGACCAACTCGATGCGTCCGACCGCGCGGTTGGCCACGACCAGGAATTCCTTCGCCGCCTCGAGCCGCTCCTTCCAGATCACCGAGTCGCCAAGATCGCGAAAGTCGAGCAACGCGACATCGTTACGAATCGCGAGCACCGGTCGCTGTTTGCGCATGACGATACTCTCCAGCGCCTCCGCCTCCTGTGGCGCGGCATCGGGTGCCACCAGCTCGGTCAGTTCCTCGCGTGCGCGATCGAGCGATTCCGCGGCGAGCGCACGGTCGCGACCACGCACTGCCTCGTTGAAGCGACGGAGCCGTGTCACTGCGTCCATGGCGATCTCCTCCGGGTGGTCAGGGGCCAGCGACTGCCGCTGCGATGACATCCAAACGCACGCCTTCGTTCTTCTTCACGGGATCGACACCCGGGAGTTTCTGTGGGTCGCCCCCCGCCCGGTGGAGCGCGATGAGCTTGCCGCGCGCATCGAACACGGGTGATCCCGACGACCCGCCGTTGGTGTCGGTGAGGTAGTAGACACGCCGGTCGGCCACCGACGTGATACGGTTGCGCACGAACGCGAGCCGCTTCGGGTCGCCCGCGGGATGCTGCAGGATGAACGCCCTTTCGGCGGCGACAGGCGACGCGATGGCGCTGGCGAGATCCATGGGAGTGATGCCGGCAGGGGGCGGCACGGTGATGACGGCCCAATCATCGACTGGATCACTCCGTATCGAGGCGACGTCACCCTGGGCGACGACGGATGCGACCGACTGGCCGGCCGCATCCGTCTCGTAGTTGAACTCGACGGCCACGGCGCTGCATGGCTGCGCACCCGGGAACAGCACGTGATGATTGGTGAGGACGCGTCCGCCCGTGAAGAGCGTGCCGGTGCCTGCGTACATCTTGCCGTTCGCGCCCGTGACGAGCAGCCGGCACACGACGCGGCTGCACTGCATGACCCGCTCGACTGCGGCCAGCAGGCCCGGGATGTCGCCGACGGACTCGCTCAAGTCATCGCCGAAAAGGAATGCCTCTTCCTTCGTGATCTCCGCGAGGCCGTCAGCGTCCGCCGCGACGCCGGCTCCCGGATTGGCTGCCGGTCGCTGGTCTGCAAGCAGCGCGTGCAGGAAGGCGCCGAGGGGCTTCGCGACGCGCTCCTCATCGACGATGAACTGGACCAGGTCCCGCACCGACCCTTCACGGCCCGCGAGATCGAGGACGCTCACCCACACCTGGCTTGGCGATCCCTGCCACGTGACATTCGTCCATTCCGGTGCGTTCGCGCGCTGCACCAGGTTGCGAACCTCCGTCGGTTCGTAGAAGGTGTTCACGAGGCGCTTGTGGAGGTCGCGCGCGAGTGGCTCGGGCCAGGGATAGCTCCCCGCGGTGTCGATCCAGCTGCTCATCGCGCCTGCTCCCCGGAGAAGCGTCGCTTGAGGAGCCCCTCGATCGGGAGCTCTGTCGTCAGGTGCAGGAGACCCGCCTGCCACGCGACCGGCGAATCGACGCGGAGCCGCTCGGTGAGGTAGGCGCCGAGTCGCCCGGAGGTGGCGTTGCTCACAAGCCAGGCTTCGAGTTCCGGCGCGGTGTTCACGCCATCCGGCAACCGTCCCCGCGCATCGCGGAACAACATGAAGAGCGGCTCGACGATCGGCCCCCAGCCAAGGCGAGGGTGCGGTGCCACGTCCGTCTTCTCGATCAGGAAGGCCGTGGCCGAGCGCACCATCTCGACGGGGAACGCCACGTACGCCGCCGCGAGCTCGCGCACCTCGGTGATGGCGCGGTTGAAGAGATAGCTGATACCCGGCAGCTCCCGCGCATTCGACTCGATCCAGCCGCGCAGCGCGTTGCAGCGATTGGACGCCCGGACTATGCGATGGGCGAACACACGCGCATCGGCCGGCACGTAGGTCTGGTTGAGCGGGCTAGACCCGGTCGCGGCCATGGGCGCGCGACCCCACGGCAGGTTGCCACCTGGTGGAAGGAGGACACGAAACTGACCGGGGTTTAGCAGTTCTGCGGCCAGCGGATGTTCGTGCAGGATGTCGAGCAATCCCTGCTCGGCGTCGACATCGACGACCAGGCGAAGCCGCGTGGCGATCACTGCATCGCGGTCCTCGTTCGACCAGCCGTCACGCGGCGTGACGTCCACGAGTTCCTGCAGGAGGTCGCCCGCGCGCGCCCTGTCCGTCGTCAGGACACACGCCGCGTCGAGCAGCGTGCGGTCGATCCGGACGGCATCGTCGTCCGCAACGACATCGAGCAGGGCACGCGCTCGCTCGACATCGCCCGAGCTCCGCGCGACATAGGCGTCGAGCAGCGTGTGGCGGGGGGTCGTCACCGTGCTCCACGCGTTGAGCCACGCCGGCTCGGCCAACGCCTTGCCATCTGGCGAGGCGACAGGAGGCGCGACGGGAGGATCGAGCGCGAGCGCCTGTGCGACTGCGGGATCGCGCATCAGCTCCCACGCCGGCACGAACCGCGCGCTGTCGAGGAACACCCACGCGAAGCGCACGCCGAGCAACTGGCCGCTGGTGGCGTCGACGACCGCCGCGCCGACGTCTTCACTGACGGAGATCGCGTTGTCGAGGCCTGCGCTGACCGTCCTCCCGAAGCTGAACTCGGCCTGGCGTCCCACGTACTTGCCGGGCATCAGCCGCTTCACCTCGTACGCGTCGGCGAAGAGCGTCGACAGCAGGCTTTCCTCGACGCTGTTCGCGGACGGGTGGCCCACGACCACGACGTCGATGCCGACAGGAGGTTCGTTCGTCGCGAGCGTGAGCGACGCGCCCGTGCCCGCGTCACCTGCGTCCGAAGCCTCGACGATCGCAATGTCCCAGTACGGATGGATGAGCAGCACGCGCGTGACGAGGAGTGCCTTGCCGGTCGGCTCACCTTCGTCGCGCATGTCGATCGTCGGTGCGCGACCGGCGATCAGCCGCGCGCCGTGCCCGCTGCCGACCGCGAATCGCTCGGCGATGCTGCGCGTCGTCACGAAGCGCCCGGGCGCGACGCGCACCGCGGTCCCGATCGTCGTGCCATCCGGCAGCAGCACGCGTCCCGCAGCCGCAACCGCGTTCTGCAGCGCCGACCGGTTCAACTCGAGGTGAGCCCACGGCGGCGAGTCGATCGTGAACGTGCCGTCATGCACACGCATGGCTGGCCGTGTGCTCCTGAGCACGATCGCCTCGAGCGCGAGCTTCTCCACATGCGCGGGCGCGGGGCCGAGATTCGACTCCTGCGCGAGCGTGCCGACGCGACGCCGACGCAGGCTCCCACGCACCGTGCGGATGTCGGGCGGCTGGGAGCGCAGCCGGCTCGCCGCGCTCGACACGTCGCCACGGGCGAGCATCCCCTCGACCGCCTGATCCGAGCTCTCACGCGAGAGTTGCTCCTCGAGCCACGCCTGTGAGGCCGGCGGCAGTTCCTCCATTGCGTATCCGCCCAGGTGGCGCCAGATGCCGTTGCGCCACAGTTGCTGCGCTCGCCCGGTGTCCGCGAGGCGCAGCGCGTGGTACACCGCTTCTGCCGCCCCGGCTTCGTCGGTGGCGTGTTGCGCCCAGAAGTCGGCCGCGATCGTGTCGATCTCGCGGACGCGTGTGGCATCCTCGGCCTCGAGCAGCGGGAGTAGCGTGTTGCGGAGATCGGCACGCACTGTGAGTGTGGTGTCGCCCTCGAGCAGCGTGAGTTCGCTCCGCAGCGCGGCGAACAGGCGCGCCGCTTCCTCCTTCGGCACATGCACCACCTCGCCGAGGAGCTCAGGGACGAGACGGCGCGGCACCATCGCCCATTGTGCGTGCTCCCTGAGCGAGTCATCGCGCAGGCGGCGCAGGATCCGACGGTAGAGGTATCCCGTCACGAGCTGCTGCGGCAGTGACGCCACGACCTCACGCGCCTCGTCGATGCTCCGGCCCGCCACCAGATCACGGCCCAGCTTCATGTTGAGCGGCACCCCGTTGGCGAGGGATGCGATCCGTCCGGCGACGTCGCGCGGAATCCCCTCGGTCTCGAGCCACTCCAGCACGACGTCGAAGGGCAGGCCCGCAAGCTGCCACTCGAGCGCCGGTTCGCCCTCGAGCTTGAGCAATGGGACCGGTGCACGCGAGCCGACGACGACTGCGACGTCGTCGAAGCGCCGGGCGAGCGCATCCAGCGCCTGGTTCAGGTTCGTGTAGCCGTAGGTCTGGACGGTCACCTCGAACGAGTCGAGGACGACCACGAGTGGTCCCTTCGCTGACTGCCACGCAAGCTGTTGATCGACGACGCGCGTGATCGACGCCTCGTCCGCCGACACATCCGGCCGGTCGAAGTCGATCCACGCACGGCGGATGGCGTGTGCATTCTCGAGCACGAAGTGCGCGAGCAGGGCCGACTTGCCGATGCCTCCGGGGCCGCGCACGACCAGGGCCGGACGATCGGGATTGGCCAGCCATTCGGACAGCCGTGCCGCCTCCTGTTCCCGCGGCGCGAAGTGTGGGCCGACGATGTCGACGAGGGCCCGGTGCTGGCGGCGCCGACCGATCTCGATTTCCAGCGCCGCATCGTCGGGAAGGGCAGCGATGGCGCCGCGGAACCAGCGTGCCGCCGTCGCGAACGGCAGCAGGATCGCGTCGTCGATCGTATCGAGCGCGTACGGCGGGCCTTCGATGACCCGATCCAGCGCCCGCTGCTCCGCCGTCGCTGGGGGTTCGTTGCCGCGTGCGATCCTGAGCTCGGCAAGCGACTTGCCCGCCACCGCCCGTCGCCGCTCACGCTCGGCTATCGGCGGTTCGTCTCCCGCTGACCAGCGCAGCGCGCGCGCGAGGTCGGGCTCCGGATCCGGCTTCGCGTCCTGCGCCACCGCCGGCGCAGTCACCGAGCGGACGAGCCGGTGAACGCTCGCCACCTCGTCCCACAATGGGGACTGCTCGAGTTCGCGCGTGAGCCTCGCGATCGGCACGAAGCCACGGGCACCCTGCTGGTCGTAGGTCTTATGCAGCCCGATCACGCCCCATGCATCGTCGAACAGCGGCGCACCCATCGAGCCTGGCTCACTCTGCGCGTCGTGCTGCGCGTCGGCGCCGGCGCGACCGAACGCGATCCGCGCCTCGCAGGCGGTGTTCTTCCAGAGGAGCGTGGCCGGCCCCTGGTATGCGCTGAGCGACAGGTCGGGGAGTGCGCCGGTGTAGTGCGGCGTGCGCAGCAGCAGCGCGTCCTCTGTGCCGCTCCACGCGATCGTGGCCGCCTCCTGGTCCACGTGCAGCGGCGCGCCATCGAGGTTCGTCTCGACGCGCAGCGCGAGCACGAGGTCCGGCGTGATGCGCATGCCGTTGAACACGATCGCACCGTCCCGCAGCGTCACCAGGACCACCGCGTCGAGGAGCGCGGTGCCACGCTGCAGGAAGCGCCATGCGTCGATGGATCGCTGCGTCACGACACGTTCCACCTCCATCACAGCGCCCGGTACCAGGCGCGCAGCTCGCCATTGAGCGCCTCGAGATACGGCACCATGGTGCTCGTCTTCGCCGTTGCCCGGGTGCAGATGTCGGTGGCGGCGAGCGCCGGATCACCGAGGTTCTTGCCCGCGGCCTTGGCGCAGAAATCGACGAACGCGCGCACGTGCGAGTCATCGATCTTCTCGGTCGTATCGTTCCGCACGATCGCGCCGGCGACCTTGCCGGGAAGGTTCGGCTCCGGATAGCCGAGCATCACGAGCCGGATGCGCCGCTGAAAGTTCACGCCGCGCAGGCGAATGGCGAGCACCTCGGCCAGCGTCCTGACCGCGATGCGTCCTGCACCCTTGTCAAGGTCGTCAAACAGCACCCACAGCCACCGGCCGTTCGTCTCCAGCGCTTCCTGCACGTCGGTCCAGAAATCCATCAGGATCGCCGACTCGGTGGACAGTGACTCCTGCCCGACCGTCGGCGCGTTGCCCGCGGCACCGGCGTTGCGCCAGATCGCGCGCAGCGTCGAGTCGATCGGCATCTGCTCGTCGAGGAGCACAAGACGCTCCCGCGCGACATCGCGCCCTTCGTCGAGCAGCACCTGCGTTTCCGTGCGACCGGAATCGGGATCGCCGCGCACCACGAGGATCGAGGCGGACGAATTCCAGTTGCGCAGTTCAGATACCAGGCTGCGGAGTGTGGTCCTCGCCAGGAATGGCCGGTCACCACTCAGCAGCAAGCGCATCGGCGACAGCGAGCCCTGCGCCTCGGCCACGTCACGAACGCGTGCGATCGCCGTCCTTACTTCCGCATCCTTGGGTGCGGGGCGCAGTGCTCGGTCCACGCTGTCGAGCAGGCCCGGCAGCTCGAGGTGGGTGGCCGCGTAATCGAGGATCTCCGCCCAGAACGTGGACGGTGCACCGTGCAGCGAGATCTCCGTGACGTCGATCCCCGCAACACCCTGGGCGATGTTGCGCGCTTCGACGACGTCGGGAAAGCGCAGGCGAAGCTGCTCCTCAAGTGCGCGCGCCTCGGCCAGGTCGCGACGATATCGCTTGCTGTCGAGGATGGGATGCGTCATGGAATATCCTGCCCGTCAGCGATGCCTGGAGATGCGGCTCGTCACAGCCGTGCGCAGTATTCGACAGTAGAACCGCCGTCCTTTCCCACCCGACGCCCGTCGCTGCAGACGACCTCGCCGACAATTGACCAAATAACGCGTGCAGCCTGCTCCCTGTCTCGTGCAATACGACGGGCGGGTGCGAATGCCGTCGAGTCGAGTATATCGGCGTGACGTGGATTGCAATCGCGTGAACCTCGATGCGACGTCGATGACGAGGGCGGCGGGTGAGACGACGTGCGTCGTTGAGCCTGCCACAGCGTAGCAGGCGCTGCTGCACACGCGCGTCGAGTCGCTTTGGGTCGATCTGTAAATCCGTCGATTCCGGTCTTCAAAGGTTAGAATCCTTCCTCCACCATGCAGCAGGCCCCGCCGTGACCAAGGTCGCGGCGGGGCCTGCGTGTTTTCGGTCGGCGGCGGTCAGCCGCGTCGGCGCCGCGCGACCGCACCAACGGCCAGCAGGCCTACACCAAGCAGGGCGAAAGTAGCCGGCTCAGGAACGGCGGTCAGCGTCAGGCTGCGCGTGCTCAAGTCCTTGTAGCGCAGGTTGATGGACACGGTCGTCGGCACCCAGGTCGGATCATAGATCAAGAACCCACCGTCCATGAACACGTCGGCACCGGTGCAGTATTTTCCACCCAACTGGTTCGTCGGGTCGGCCTGCAAGCCGTAGCAGAACAACGAACCGTGGAAGGCGTCCTCGTAGGTGAAGCTGGTGAGGCTGAAGTTGGGCACGTTCGTGCTCCACGCGCATCCAACGGACCCACCGCAATCCACCATCTGTCCGGCGTCGAAATAGAACGATTCGAAGTAGGCGACGAGGGTGCGCGCTTGCTGATCACGCACCGTGACCGGCGTGAGCACGAATCGCACGCTGTGCTGCGACCGCCCATTGTCCGATCCAAAGAACGAATAACTCTGCGCACCCGCATCACTCACGGATGCCAGCACAAACGCCGCGAACAGAAAAAGTCGACGCATCGGAACCTGCTGGGGTGGGAAATCGGTGCAGGGACTGAGTGGACTGCGGCGCCCTGCGCACCGTGGCGACCTCCGCGCGTGCGATGCGGCTGTGCAGTGATAGTTGCGTTTTGCCTCCCTGTCCAGCCACGCCAACACACCGCCGCTGGCGGGCCCGTGAATACGCAGCGCGCCGCGCGCCCGCGATGACGCATGATTTTCGGTGACATATTTCGTCGTTCGCTCATCACCCGACTCGCCCCGGCTCACCCGCTGCACCATGCGCCCTGCTGGCACCCGCCTCTCCACCATCGCCTGCAGCGCACTCGCGCTGCTGCTGGTGGCGTGCGGCGGCGGACCGGCGTCACCGGCGGCTGTGGTAACACCCGTCGAACCGCTGCCGGTGCT
>JANMON010000269.1:0-3444 GCA_031369265.1 Gemmatimonadaceae bacterium
CCAACCGGCACCTCCGAGCACCGCAGCGATGCGGCCTCCCGTCCCCCCGTCCAGGTCGCCGTGGTCGTGGTCAGCGACAAGCGCACCGTCGAGACCGACGAATCGGGCCCGCTCGCGCGCTGGTTGCTGATCCAGGCGGGACACACCATCACCGGCTTCGCGCTGCTGCCGAACGACGAGGCCAACACACGCGCGCACGTGGCGGCACTGATCGCGCGCGACGACGTGGATGCGGTGATTCTCTGCGGTGGCACGGGTCTGGGCGCGAAGGATCGCACGGTGGAAGCGGTGCGCCCGCTGCTCGAGAAGGAGTTGCCGGGGTTCGGCGAACTCTTTCGCCTGATTTCGTATCAGGAGCAGATTGGCACCGCCGCGATCCTCACGCGCGCCACCGCTGGTGGCGTGAACGGCAAGCTGATCGTGTCGCTGCCGGGATCGAAGGCGGCAGTGGAGCTGGCGCTGACGCGCGTGCTCCTGCCGGAACTGCAGCATGTGATGCACGAACTGCGGCGGTGAGGGCGGCATACGGGTGTTCGTCGTAGGCATGCCGCGGATGCGAAGCGTGGCGCCGTCCAGGCTGCGCAGTGTGTCGTACCGTCAGGCGTGATTGTGGTGACGCTCGAATGCTTGGGGGCCGTTATGGTTTCGCATGACCCCTTGCTCTTCGCCCTCCGCAGCGATCACTGTATGGCCATGCCTCTCCGACGTCACTGGACGACAGACGACGTGCGCGCAATCACGCGGGAAGATCGTCACTGGCCTCGCTACGAGGTCATCGACGGTGAGTTGCTGGTGACACCGGCACCGCAGTGGCGGCATCAGACTGCTGCCTTTGAGCTCTGTGTGCTGCTGGACGCCTTCGCGACGCACGAACGTCTTGGCAGCGCAATCCTCTCGCCGTCGGAGCTGGAGCTGAGACCGGGTACGATCACGCAGCCGGACGTATTCGTCGTCCCGAAGGGGTTGTCGATCACTGGTCTGGTTCCCGAGTGGTCAGACATCAAGTCCCTGTTGCTCGCCGTCGAAGTTCTCTCGCCGAGCTCTGTGCGCACCGATCGCGTCGTCAAGCGCGATTTCTACCTCGCCAACGGCGTGGCAGCATATTGGATCGTCGACCTCGACGCGCGGATGTTCGAAGTCTGGCGGCCGCAGGACGAGACGCCGTCCGTGCAACAAACGGAATTGCGGTGGGCACCGGACGGTCGCGATCCGCTCATCATCGACCTGATCGCACTCTTCGACAGAATCGACGAGAAGTGGAGACAGATCACCGGCATTACAAAGGCGCGCCCGTGATCGAATTACGCTGATGGAGTGCTGACGCCTTGCTGCCACTGTGAAATGTGGCGTGCGTCACTCGTCGCTTCCCATCTCCAGCCGCTCGAACCTCGGATGCGCGAAGATCGCCGCCTTCAGATCGTGCGTCTCACCGATGGCATCGTGCATCCGACCGGCGAATCCGGCGATCAGTGTGTTCATCCGACGCAACTCCGCCAGCAGCGCCTCCTCGTCGCGGGATTCCCAGTATTGCGCCTCGTCAGAGACGTCCAGCTGCAGGCCGAGCGCGGCGGCGGAATCCAGCAGTCGGATGAGCGTCGTGTGACAGGTGACGAAGTGGGCATCGCTGACGGTCGATGCGTACTGCGTCTTGCAGTGACAGCGCCAATACCAGTCCACTGCGCCCCCGGCCGCATCGAAACGACGCATGAGGGCGAAGGAGGCGGGCTCGCTCCCCTCGCCTGGGTGTACGAAGAATCCCACGGCCGTCTCCGGGTCTCCGTGCGGCTCGGTCGCCGCGTCTTCCTCTGCCGGCGCGATGATCGTCGCCCAGAACTCCAGCTCCTCCCACCGCTCGTGCTCGGCGGACACCTCCGAATTGGGCCGCGACAAAAACGGCGACACGCGCGCGAAGGGAAGTCGGCCTGCTTCGGCGTGCAGGCGTCGCAGGCACGACGCGACCTCCTGCGGCGAGGTCGCCGCATCGAGGCGGAGTTCGAAGTGCAGCGTGAGTCCCATGGCGTGCTCCGGTGAATGTCACCATCAGCATATGACATCCCGTCATCGCTGCGTCACCGAACGCACTCACCCATCATCGAACCACTACGTCAGCCGTCCAGCGCCGCGACCCGCTTCTCGGCTTTCGACAGCCAGTAGAACGTCAGGCCCACGCACAGCCCCGTCCCGAACAGCGCGCCACGCAGGAACCGCCAGATGACCAGCGGCTCGTGATAGGCCACGCTGCGCGCATACCAGTACATCGCCGGCGCCAGGCAGAGCGCGACGATCATCGTCAGGAAGCCGGCCGACACCAAGAACAGGATGCCCTGCCACGTCACCGTCTGGTTCACCGCCGTCTCGGCGTCGAAGCGCGGGTTGATGCTGCCGATGTAGAGTGCCAGCGCCGCCTGCGCGAACATCAGCGAGGCCACCGAGGCGAGTGACAGCGCCATCACCAGCGGCGCGGTGCCCAGCAGCAGCGAGGTGAGGAAGACGATGCCCACCGCCACCAGCGCCAGCGGGCCGGTGGCGGCCCAGTACTTGGCGAAGATGATGTCGCGCACCCGCACCGGCGCGGCGCGCAGCAGCCACCACATGGTGCCTTCGGCGGCGATGGTGGGCAGCACCAGGCGTGAGGTCACGGCGGCCAGCACCATGCCCGCCAGGCCCACGTTGACCACCGGCAGGATGCTGGTCACGAGCTGTGGCATCGCGCCGCCGCCGGTGGGCAGCACGCTGACGCCCACCACGTACACCAGCACCAGCGGAATCAGCAGCACGAACTGCGACCAGAGCGCCGCATCACGACCCAGCAGGCGCATCTCCTTCAGCAGCAGTTCGCGTCGCGCCGGCTGCAACGGTGCCAGCAGCAGGTGAAACGGGCGAGTGATGATCGACGGTGGATGGTCACTGCGTCCTGCCGATCGGACCGCGGCGATGCCGCGCGCGTAGAGCAGGCGGAAGCTGGCGTAGGCCGCACTGAGTGCCGTGCAGGCCAACAGCCAGAGCCACGCCAGTGGCTGCGGATCCCAGAAACCATCCAGCCAGTTCTTCAGCACGCGTGCCGCCCACTCGGTGGGCAGCCAAGGCGACAGCGGCACGTCGAGCATCTTCACCACTTCGCCGATCGCCTTGGTGCCAAGCTGCGTGAGTTGCGCCGGCTGCACGCGGTTCATGACGTAGATGGCGCCGATGAAGAGACCGAGTCAGATGAGTCGGAAAGTGAACTGCGCGCGTGTGGGCGGCACGAACGCGACCAACAGGTACACGGCGATGCAGCCCACCGATGTGGCGGTGAGCCAGAGCGGCAGCCAGGCCGCGAAGGCGACCAGTGGCCAGAGGATGCCACCACCGAACGCCAATCCGTAGCCCGCCAGCAGCGGCACCACCAGCAGCAGCGCGATCGCGCCGCCTTCGGCCACCACCTGCACGAATCGCGACACGAAG
>JANMON010000271.1:0-11585 GCA_031369265.1 Gemmatimonadaceae bacterium
AGCAGGATTCATCGTCGAAGCCGCCGCAGGCACCGTGACACCCCGCGTCATCACACTTCGCCCACGCGCACATGTGACCGATCAACCGCAGTCAACAACGTGCATCCCTTGACAGCAGCCCAGTCATATCAACGAGACAAGGTTCTGCTGCAATGCGACCGCACCAAAAATTCTCCTGCTCACCGAACGCTGGTCGCATTGGCAGCAGCAACCTGTGTTGGGCAGCGCGCACCGACGCTCGGCCATACCTACACTGCCTTAGTCGGCGATGCCACCGTGCTCACAATGCTGCGCTCGTGCTGTCGGCGACGGGATACGGCCCGAGACACTGCGCATCAAGTTGTTGGCGGAGGCGGCGCGTCGGTGGTGAGGGCCCGTCGAGCGGTGAGCGCCAGGCGACTCGGGGATCGAACACCTTGGTGCGTGACTGGACGCTGAAAGTTGGAAGGCCGGTGGGCACCCGAACGAACCAAATCTCCTCGAGACCGCCGTTCCGCAGGTTGCGCCCCACGCGAACCGTGTTGCCGGTGTCGTCCACCCATGTCTCATTCGGCGTCGCGTTCAGCCTGACGCACTCGACGACTTCCTGCCACTGCGGGCGCGTGACACTCCGTGCCACCATCCGATGCGTGGATGAGGCACAGGCCGTCACGAAAAGCGCGACTCCAACGAACAACGGCTTGCAACGACTGATTCTCTGCATCGTCTGCTCTCCGGTGATCCGTGACACTGTCGCGGTCGTTGCGCGACGATCCTAGTCTGTCTGCCCAACGAGTATTAGACAGCTTGGAAATATTCCGCCGCTCCCGAGAATAGCCCGCGTATTCCCGCCGGGCCAGTCCGATGCGGAGCATGGACTTCCCGAAACACATCAGGCATGATCCCGCGAACCGAAGCGGAAGTCTCAGCCTGGCAACGACATCCCCGCTTCGCCTGAATTCTGCGCCACACCCGGGCCGCGGTCCTTTCGTCGCAGAACGGCAACATACCAGCCTCGTGGCCACAAGGGTGCGCCAGACGGTTCCGGCATAGATGCACATCGCGAAAAGTCACGCGGGCTCGCGACCGCCCCTATCGAAGCACCGAAAAGCGGCGACGCTTCGCTCCGAGTAATCGAGTTCGTCCGCTCCCGCTGCTCACAGCCCACCCCCCACCCGCGCGATCAACCCCCCCTCATCCACCACCTCCACCCCCAACACCTTCGCCTTCTCCAGCTTCGACCCCGCCTCCTCCCCCGCCACCAGAAACGTCGTGTTCTTCGACACGCTACTAGTAACGCGACCACCAGCCCGCTCAACCAGAGCAGTCGCCTCCGTCCGCGACAACGTCGGCAACGTCCCCGTCAGCACCACCGTCATCCCCGTCAACGGCCCGTCCCCAACCTGGACATCCGGCTCCGTCACCTGCACCCCCGCCGCGATCAACTTCCGCACTAACTCGCGCGCCGCCGGATCATCGAAGTACTCCCGCACCGACTCCGCAATCACATCCCCGATCCCGCGCACCGCGTTGATCTCCTCCAGCGTCGCCGCCTGCAGCGCCTGGATGCTCCCGAACCGCCGCGCCAGCAACTGCGCCGCCACCGCGCCCACATGCCGAATGCCCAGCGCATTCAGCAGTCGTGACATGGGCTGCTGCTTCGACGTGTCGATGGCCGCGATCAACTTCTCCGCACTCTTCGCCGCCATCCGATCCAGCGGTAGCACCTGCTCCACGGTGAGCGTGAAGAAGTCCGCCGCGTCATGCACCAGGCTCGCCCCCACCAGCTGTTCGATCCGCGCGTAACTCAGCCCCCGGATGTCCATCGCATCCACGCTGCAGAAGTGCACCAGCGACTCCAGCAACCGGCCCGGGCACGCCACGTTCGGGCAGTAAAGCGCCACTTCATCCTCGTCTCGGCGCACCGCAGTCCCGCACGACGGACAAACGTCAGGCGCCACGAACGGCACCGGCGGCTCGGTCTCGCTGCGTTTCTCCGGGATCGGCCCGATCACCTGCGGAATCACCTCGCCCGCCCGCTGCACCAGCACCCGGTCGCCCACCCGTAAATCTTTCGCCGTGATCAGGTCGAAGTTGTGCAGCGTCGCCATCCGCACCGTGGTGCCGCCGATCTCCACCGCCTCCAGCTCCGCATACGGATTCAGTGAGCCGGTGCGACCGACGTTGACGCCGATGCGCAACAGCGTCGTCTCCGCGATGTCGGGCGCGAACTTGCGCGCGATCGCCCAGCGCGGTACGCGGCCGCTGATCTCGCCCAGCTCCTCCTGCAGCGCCAACCCGTTCACCTTGATCACCGCGCCATCGATCGCGAAGTCGATGCTGGCGCGGTACTCCATCTCCACCCGCTGCGCCCAGGCGTTCACCTCCTCCAGCGTACGGCACACCACCCGGTGCGGCGCCACCGGCACGCCCCACCGTTCCAGCGCCGTCAGGAGGTCGTGCTGCGACGTGAACGGCAACGCCCCCGCACCATCGGGATGCACCGCCGCATACCCGAAGAAGCGCAGCGGGCGCCTGGCGGTGATCGCGGGATCGAGCTGGCGCAGCGCTCCGGCAGCCGCGTTGCGCGGATTGGCGAACACGGGCTCGCCGGCCGTCACGCGCTCCTCGTTCATCGCCGCAAAACGGCTGAAGGGGAAATACGCCTCGCCGCGAATCTCCAGCAGCGCCGGCGGCGTGTCGGTCTTCAGGCGCAGCGGCACGTCGTGCATGGTGCGCAGGTTGGGCGTCACATCCTCGCCCACCGTGCCGTTGCCACGTGTCGCACCGGTCACAAGCACGCCATCGCGATACGTCAGCGACACCGCTGCACCATCGATCTTCAGCTCACAGCTGTACCCCTTGCGATCCACCACGTCACCGGCCAGCCGACGCACCCGCTCCTCCCACGCCGCCAGCTCCGCTTCGTCGAACGCGTTGTCCAGCGACAGCATCGGCACCAGGTGCTGATGTTTCGGCAACGCCGACTGCGGTTCGCTGCCCACCCGACGCGTCGGTGAGTCCGGGGTCTGCAACGCCGGATGCTCGCGCTCGAGCTCCTGCAGCTCGCGGAACAGCCGGTCATATTCCACGTCCTGCAACGCCGGCTGATCCAGCACGTAGTACTCGTAGCTGGCTCGTGTCAGCAGTTCGCGCAGTTCGCCTGCACGTCTGGTCAGTGCGGCGGGTACGCCGGATTCCGCGGAAGACGTCGCCATGATACCTGCTTTCGGATGAGGTCGACGGCGAATCTATCCACGCGCCCGTCGTGCGGTGAGGGCACGGAAACTGCTCACTCGGGTACAAGCAGAGTGCAGCTACTGACATCGCTTACCGGAGGTTGTGATGATTTACGAAGATGACGAGGTGATCGACGAGAACGGCCAGGAGCAGGAAGCCGTCTCGTCGCGCGATTCGAGCATGGCCACGGTCGCGCTGGCCGTGCTGGCAGGGGCCGCCATCGGCGCCGCTGTCGCGCTCATGCTGGCACCTCGCACCGGCCGCGACATGCGGCGCGTGATCCGCAAGAGCGCACAAGGGCTGCGTCAGAGCGCCGAAGGCCTTCGTGATGCCGCAGGTGGCGTGCTCGACGACACAGGCGAGGAACTGCGCCGCCAGATCCGCCGACGCAGCCGACAGGTCCGCCGGCAGATGGAGCGCATGAGCTGATCGTCCACCGCACCAGCAGAAACACGAA
Organism: Gemmatimonadaceae bacterium; assembly: GCA_031369265.1. Lineage (GTDB taxonomy): Bacteria > Gemmatimonadota > Gemmatimonadetes > Gemmatimonadales > Gemmatimonadaceae > JACMLX01. The sequence goes on from JANMON010000271.1 coordinate 3,677, forward strand.
GCGGCGCGCCCCATCGGGACGCGCCGCTTTGCCGTTCCTGCACCACTCAGCGCAGCCGGTCGATCAGCTGCTCGCAGCGCTGCTTGTACCGCGCATCATTGAACTCCACCGTCGGCATTCGCAGCGCCGCCTGACAGGTGCTCCGCGCCTTCGCCGCATCCCCATCGTCGGCGTAGATCGCGGCCAGGTCCAGCCGATGCGTAATGCGCCCGGGATCCGCCGCCACCGCCGCCTCCATGTAACGGCGCGCCTCGGCCCAGCTGGCGCGGTCGAACGACTTCGCGCCCAGGAACCGTCGCGCCGCAAACCGCGACAGGCTGCTGAGCCGCATGATCTCCGCATTCCAGACGCCGAGCACGTGGAGTGCGCCGGCATGCCGCGGATCGATCTGCACCGCGGTCAGCGCCTGCTCATGAATCTCGCTGGCGTACTTCACCCGCTCGCGACTGCCAACCGACAGGGCAGTGCGACCCAGCGCCACCGCCAGCATGAAATGCCCGTCGGCCCCGCTGGCGTTGGCGGCAACCGCGCGCCGTGCGTAGGCTTCGGCCTTGCCGTTATAGGCGTTGCGCTGCGACGCGCTGGGAGCCGCCTCACCGAGATCCACCAGTTCGCGCGAGGCCCGCCAAAGCAGGTCGTAGTTCGACGGTGTGGTGCTCAATGCCGCTTCGTAGCGTCCGAGTGCCGCACCTGCGTCGTGCGAGGCGCGATCGCGCTCCGCCTGTTCGATCACGGTGGCGGTGGCTTGTGCCCGCACCGTCGCCGGTAGCGACAGGACGGCGGCAAGCACCAGCGTCACGCGCGCCAGCGAAGTGTGAGAGATGCGCTCGAACATGTTCATTCAGCGAGAATTAGGAAGACGATGACCCGCGTGCCCACGACCAGTACCCCGGCAGTCCCGCCACGGTTCGCCGCATGATCCTGCGCGACCTGATCGAGCGCAAGCGCGATGGCGGACGACTGACCGACGCCGAGCTGCGTGACGTGGCCCACGCCGCCGCCACCGGATCGGTACCCGACTACCAGCTCTCGGCGCTGCTGATGGCGATCTTCTGGCGCGGCCTGGACTCCGCCGAGACCAGCGCGCTCACCACGTCGATGCTGGGCACTGGGAGTCGTCTGCATCGTCCCGAGGGAGCGGCACCCTGGATCGACAAACACTCCACCGGCGGCGTCGGCGACAAGACCTCGCTGATCCTCGCGCCGCTGCTCGCATCCGTCGGCGTGGTGGTGCCGATGATGTCGGGACGCGGCCTGGGACACACCGGCGGCACCCTCGACAAGCTGGAAAGTATCCCCGGGTTCCGCACCGACATCTCGCTGGCGCGCGCCGAGGAGCAGCTGGCGTTGATCGGCTGCGCATTGATCGGGCAGACGTCGGAGATCGCACCCGCCGATCGCAAGCTGTACGCGCTGCGTGATGCCACCGCCACGGTGGAGTGCATCCAGCTGATCGCCGCCAGCATCATGAGCAAGAAACTGGCGGAAGGGCTGACGGGCCTCGTGCTCGACGTGAAGCGCGGCAGCGGCGCCTTCCTCCCCGAGCTGGATCGCGGCTTGGAACTGGCGCGCACCATGATCGCACTCGGCGAGGCGGCTGGCGTACCGGTGGTGACGCTGATGACGGCGATGGATCGCCCGCTGGGTAATGCCTGTGGCAACGCGCTCGAGGTGCAGGAGTGCATCGACACGTTGCGCGGCGGCGGGCCGGATGATCTCTGGAGGGTGACCGAGGCGCTGGCGATCGAGATGCTGCGCCTGGCGCGTCCGGAGCTGACTGCCGACGCGGCGCGCACGGTCCTGCGCGGCGCCATCGAGAGCGGCGCAGCGCTGGAGCGATTCCGGCAGATCGTGGCCGCGCAGGGTGGTGACGTGCGCGCCCTCGACGATCCGGCACACCTGCCGCAGGCCGCATGCGTCGGCCAGGTGCTCGCATCGCGCAGCGGCACCGTGCTGGCGCTACCGCCGCGTCCCATCGGCCACGCGATCATCGCGCTGGGCGGAGGGCGCATCACGGCCGCCGATGTGGTCGATCCGGCGGTGGGCATCGTGCTGCGCGTGCGGGTGGGTGACGAGGTGCAGGCGGGGCAGGCGCTGGCGTTGGTCCACGCCTCCTCACCTGCGGCACTGGCGGCGGCGCAGGCCCGCATGGCGTCGATCGTGACTCTCGGCGACGGGCCCGCCGAGTCGCTGCCGTGGGTCAGTCACCGCGTGACCGCCGCCGGCGTGGAAACACTCGGTGCGTAGGGCAGCCCACTAGCCCACACCGGCCGGGACGATGATCTTTCCGGCCGGCCGGCGCGCGGCCACCCCGTCGTGCGCCACCCACCGACCGCTCACACAGCCCCTCTCATGCTCAAGCTTCAGGCTTTCGCGGCACTGGGTGTCGCCATCCTCGCCGCCGCCTTCTACTTCGGCTGGTATTTCGCCGTCATGACGCCGGTGACGCCGGAAACCGCAGGCCTCGACATCGGATCGTCGAACGTCGCACGGCTGGCTGTGGGTGTGATCTTCGCCGCCATCATCGCCGTCGGCATCGCGTTCTTCCGTCAGCTCTGGAACGGCGCCAAGCACGCCAAGTAACGCAGTGCCCCACACGCGCCGGCTGCTGATCGCTGGCGCGTGCCTGCTGGCCTCGGCCGGCGGCGCACAGTCGCCGGCCCGCGCGAACGTCACCGACGGTGAGCGCGTGGTGCAGCGCGCCGATTCATTGTGGGCACTGGCCGTCGCGCGCGGGACACGCAGCGCCGACGGCACACCCGGCCCGCGCCACTGGGTGCAGGGTGCACGCTACGAGCTGCGCGCGACGATCGATCCGGCACGTCGCACCCTGCGCGCTGATGGCCTGCTGCGCTATCGCAACCGCTCGCCCGACACGCTGCGCACGCTGGCACTGAGCCTGGCGCAGAACCTGTTCCGTCCGGGTGCGCCACACAACGAGATGGTGCCGGTCACCGGTGGCCTGGAGCTCGACCAGCTCTGCATCGCGCGACTCGCTCGCGCCCCCACCGCCTCACTGTGCAGCGCTCGCGATGCCGAGTCGGTGACGCCGTCAGTGCGCGTGAACTTCACGGTCGCGACGCTGCTGTTGCCGGTGCCGCTGGCCCCCGGCGATTCGCTGGACCTGCAGGCGCGCTGGCACTTCGCCATTCCCACCGAGGATGCGCCGCGGATGGGGAGCGATGGCAGCGTCACGCTGATGGCGTACTGGTATCCGCAGTTCGGCGTGTACGACGACGTGGCCGGATGGCAGATGGATCCGTACCTCGGCACCGGCGAGTTCTACATGGATCACGCCGACTACGATGTGCGTATCACGCTGCCGTCTGGTTATCTGGTGGCCGCGACCGGTGCGTTGCAAAACGCGGCCGAGGTGTTGTCGCCGGCCGTGCGGGAGCGGTTGGCGCGTGCGGCGCGGAGTGGTTCGGTGGTGCAGGTCATCAGCGACAGCCTTCGCCGCGCTGGTGGCGCCACGCTGCCGGGTGCCGTACTCACGTGGCGATTCACGGCCGACAGCGTACGCGACTTCGCGTTCTACCTGTCACGCGAGGTGGTGTGGGATGCGATGGCCGCGACGGTCGGGCGTGACACGGTGCTGGTGCACGCGTTCTATCGCCCTCGTGCACGCGGGTGGACCCGCGCCGCGGACTACGGTCGCCAGAGCCTGGAGCACTTCTCGCGCACGCTGTGGGCGTATCCCTGGCCGCAGCTCTCGCTGGTCGAAGGCATCGTGGACGGTGGGATGGAGTATCCGATGCTGACGGCGGTGTCGGTGGGCAGCGACTCGCGTGAACTGCTGGCGACCATCGCGCACGAGACGGGACACATGTGGTTCCCGATGCAGGTGAGCAGCGACGAGCGGCGCTTCGCGTGGATGGATGAAGGCCTCGCCAGCTGGCTCGAACGGAGCCTGCTGCGCGCCAGCACCGGCCACGATGACGACGATGCCGCCGGCGCTCCCGAGTTCTATCGCATGCTCACCGGGACACGCACCGGGCAGTCGATGCTGGTGCACGCCGATCACTATCGCAGCGCGCTGGCGTACACCGCGGCCAGCTACGACAAGCTGGTGGTGGTGCTGCGCGCCTTTGCTGCCGAACATGGCGACTCGACGCTGCAGCGGTCATTGCGTGAGTATGGGGCGCAGTGGAGCGGCCGGCATCCGTATCCGCCCGATTTCGAGCGGCTGGTTTTCGCGGCGGCGGGCACGGCACGCGAGCGCTTCGTGCAAGATTGGGTGCGTGGTACCGGGCACTTCGATGTCGCGATCGATGATGTCACGCGGAACCGCGACACGCTCACGGTGACGCTGCGTTCGCGTGGCGGTGCGCGGCTCTCGGTGCCGGTGGACATCCTGCGCGACGATGGTCGCGTGGAGCGTCGGCTGATCGCGGCGTCGGAGTTCGCGGCGTCACCGGTCTTCCGCCTCACGATCGGTGGTGCGAGCAGCGTGACGTCGATCGTCCTCGATCCGGCGCAGTCGCGTCCGGACATGGATCGGACCAACCAACGATGGAGCCCATGATGCCGGTGCGAGTGATGCGGATGCTGGCTGCTGTGGCTGCGCTGCTATACGCGCAATCCGCGTCGGCGCAGGCGACGCGCACGGGCTGGCAACTCGTCTGGCGTGACGAATTCTCCGGCACCGCGATCGACACCACCAGGTGGGGCTTCGATCTCGGCAACGGCTTCACCAGCGACAGCGGCCGGACCTTCGTCAGCGGCTGGGGCAACAACGAGCTGCAGTGCTACACCCGCGATACCAGCAACGTGATGGTGCGTGATGGCCTGCTGCACCTGCGGGCGCGGAAGTCCACGCGTGATGGCTGTCCGTACACCTCAGCGCGGGTGAAGACGCGCAATGCCGATGGCCGTGCGCTGTTCGCGGCCACGTACGGACGATTCGAGTTCCGCGCGAAGTTGCCGGTGGGCCGAGGACTGTGGCCGGCGTTGTGGATGCTGCCGCAGGACGATGCGTACGGCAGCTGGGCCGCATCGGGCGAGATCGACGTCATGGAGGCGCGCGGTCAGACGCCAGCCACGGTGCTCGGCACACTGCACTACGGCGCCCGCTGGCCGCACAACACCTTCACCGGCAAGGATTACGTGTTACCGCGGGGCGGCAGCATCGCGGACTTCCACGTCTATGCGGTGGAGTGGGAGCCGGGCCGCATTCGATGGCTGGTGGACGGCGTGGTGACGCAGGAGCAGCGCTTCTGGTGGAGCAGCAGTCGTCAGCAGGATGGGCAGGGCGTGAAGCCGACGCAGGAGGCGGAGCTCAATCCGTGGCCGGCGCCCTTCGATCGGCCGTTCTACCTGGTCATGAACCTCGCCGTCGGTGGCAACTTCCTGGGCAATCCCGACTCCACCACGGTGTTTCCGGGGGAGATGGCGGTGGACTACGTGCGGGTCTACCGGCGTCGGGGCGCGTCGGCGACGCGGTTCTCACGCGGCCCGGGCGCATTTCCATTTACGAAACCCTGACTTGGTCATTAGTAAGGGTTGCCCTTACAAATTCAGTCGTCGCCATGCTATCGCGGTTACATCGGCGCAAATTCGGTCACGCCGACTGCTCATGTAACCGAACCTCAAGCGCAATAACGGTTTGCATTTTCCCCCCTGCGCCGCGGCAGGAAGCTCTCGACGTTGCAACTGTCAACTAAAGTTGACACCCAGAGTTGACAACCAGACTTGACACCGTAATTCCGGCGCGCATGATAGGTCCTTGAGTCCGACGAGAACTCGCGGTTCGAGCGGAGGAGTCGGTCTCATCGTTTGCGTGGCTATTCGAGCCATGGTCCCCCCACGTGCGGGTCAAGCACGGTACTCGTTGCTCCAGGAGCAATCGTTATGGCTGATAACGATCCCAATCGCGTGTGGCCGTCAGGTCTCACGACGCGGGAAGCAGAGGAGTTGCACGACGGTCTGAAGCAGGGCACCCGCATCTTTGGTGCGATCGCGATTGTGGCCCACATTCTCGCGTTCATCCAGACACCCTGGCTTCGCTAAGAGGAGTTTGACCAATGAATGAAGGCAAAATCTGGACTGTGGTGAAGCCGAACACTGGTGTGCCGCTGTTCCTCGGCACGATCGTGGTGATGGTCTTCGCCGTGCACTACGCGATCCTGTCGCACACGACATGGTTCTCGGCCTACTGGCAGGGCAGCGCCCGTGCACCGATGACGGCTGCGGCTCCGGCCGTGGTCGAAACGGCACCGGCCGCCGCCACGCCGACCGAAGCCGCACCGGCGCCCGTCACGCCGTAATGGCGTTGTTCGCCAGCGTGCCGTCATAGGGGCCGGGATGCAATGATCCCGGCCCCTGTGTCGCTGGTTCCTTCGCTGACCGTGCCGTGTTCCTGGCGGCACCTCGCATTTCCGCTGGACCGACGCATCCCACGATGAATCGCTTCTCCCGAAAGGTGTTGTCGACGTGGGCCGAGAAGGGTCCGCGCTTCCTGCCGTTCGCCGACGTGGCGACCGCCGACCTGCCGCTCTCACGGCTGCTGCGGCTCTCGCTCTTCCAGGTCTCCGTCGGCATGGCCTCGGTGCTGCTCATCGGCACCCTCAATCGCGTCATGATCGTCGAACTCGGCGTACCGGCCTCGCTGGTCGCGGTGATGATCTCACTGCCACTGCTGGCCGCTCCCTTCCGCGCCCTGATCGGCTTCAAGTCCGACACCCATGTCTCGGCCCTCGGCTGGCGTCGCGTGCCATGGATCTGGCAGGGCACGATGCTGCAGTTCGGCGGCCTGGCCATCATGCCGTTCGCGCTGCTGGTGCTGTCGGGCAACAACGGTGTGCCGGTGCCGCCGTGGGTGGGCTGGCTCGGTGCGGGCCTCGCCTTCCTGCTCACCGGTGCCGGATTGCACACCGTGCAGACGGTCGGCCTGGCACTGGCCACCGACCTGGTGGCTGAGGAATCGCAGCCGCGCGTAGTGGGCCTGATGTACGTGATGCTGCTGGTGGGCATGATCGCCAGCGCAATCCTCTTCGGTGCCCTGCTCGACGACTTCTCGCGCGGCCGCTTGATCCAGGTCGTGCAGGGATCCGCAGTCGCCACCATCGTGCTGAACGTGATCGCGATGTGGAAGCAGGAAACGCGCGACGCCAACAAGACCCGCGAAGGACGGCAGGAGCCGACGTTCCGCGAGTCGTGGGAGAGCTTCATCGCCGGCAACGGCGCGGTGCGCCGCCTGATCGCGGTCGGCATCGGCACCATGGCGTTCAGCATGCAGGACGTGCTGCTGGAGCCATACGGTGGGCAGGTGCTCGGCCTCACGGTCGCGAACACCACGCGCCTCACCGCCACGCTCTCGATGGGCGGGCTGCTGGGCTTCCTCCTCGCCTCGCGCGTGCTTGGACGCGGCGGTGATCCGTTCCGCATGTCGAGCTACGGTGCGCTGATCGGGATTCCGGGCTTCGCGGCCGTGATCCTCGCTGCCCCGGCCAGCTCGGCGCTGCTCTTCTTCCTCGGCACCTTCCTGATCGGCTTCGGCGGCGGGCTGCTCAGCCACGGCACGTTGACGGCGACGATGAACAACGCCCCCGAGAAGCAGCGCGGACTGGCCCTCGGCGCGTGGGGGGCGGTGCAGGCCTCCGCCGCCGGCATCGCGGTGGCCTTCGGTGGCATCGCACGCGACGTCGTGAACGGCATGAGCAGTCGCAACGTCTTCGGCGTCAGCCTGTCCGGCCCCGCCACCGGCTACTCGCTGGTGTACAGCCTCGAGATCGTGCTGCTGGTCGTGACGCTGCTCTCGATGCTGCCGCTGATCCGTCGCGCACCGGTGCGCGTACCGGCCTGACCGGCGGTCGACCGACAGCGATGCAAGCAAGAGGCGGGGCGGGAGGGTGATAGCCCCCCCCCCAAAGACCGCCAAAACCCAGAAGGGGCAGAACGACACGGCGGG
>JANMON010000030.1:0-5431 GCA_031369265.1 Gemmatimonadaceae bacterium
TCACCGCATGCATGCCGCGGATGCTCATCGCTTCCGGAATGCCGTTCGCACCGTTCCACCCCGGTCGCTGCGCCGCACCGTCGGTGGCGACCAGCGCCAGCGGCAAGCCATCGTGGTCGGTGAAGGTGAGCGCCGTTTCGCTGCCGAAGCGGCGCACCGGACCCACGAACGGAACCTGCTGCTGCGTCAGGCGCTGGATCCAGAACGCCAGCGCGCCGATCGGGATCGCCAACTGCGTCTCGGCCACCTGCCCCGCACCGACGCGTCCGCGGCGCGCAGTCGGCCACGGGAAGAACGTGAGGATGCTGCCCGGCGAGCCGGTGGCATCGCCGTAATACAGGTGGTACGTACCCGGGTCGTCGAAATTCACCGTCTGCTTCACGAAACGCAGGCCGAGCGTGCCGGCGTAGAAGTCCAGGTTCCGCTGCGGATCGCTGGCGATGGCGGTGAGGTGATGCAGTCCAGACGTGCGATACATGTTCGCTGCTCCTGCGGCGCGAACTCGCGCCGTGTGCGCGGCGCCGAATGGCAAAGATGATTGCCATCCGGCGCCGACGAGGCTCCACCCGCAATTACACGAAGCGCGCGACGCGCTCCACGCTGTGACGGTGATGCGGAAATCCGTCCTCGGCACCGACGCCGATCGCGATCAGCGCCGGGATGCGTGCATCCACGGGCAGCTGCAGCAGCTCCTTCACCTTGTCGGGCATGAAGCCCAGCATCGGGCTGGTGCTGTAGCCGTGGGCCTGCGCGGTGAGGAGCAGGAAACCGAGCGCGATGTTCGACTCGGCGAAGCCCCAGGCATGACGGTCGGCATCGCTGAAGCCAGCGAAGGTGGAGCGGATGTCGGCGGCGACCTTGGCGTGATCCGGCATGCCGGGGTGGATCGTCTCCTCGAGCGTCTCCATCGCGTTGGTCATGTCGGAGTACATCACGATCACGGCCGGCGCATTGCCCACCTGCGGCTGTCCGTAGGCCGCTTCCTGCAGCTTGGCTTTGGTGTCGGCATCCTCGACGATCACGAAGCGCCACGGCTGGATGTTCCACGGCGACGGCGCGAGGCCGGTCACGCGCAGGATTTCCGCGAGGTCGGCGCGCGGGATCGGCGTCGGCTCGAACTTGCGGATCGAGCGGCGGGCCTCGGCCGCTTCAGTGACGGTCAGGATCTGGGTAGCGTTGTTACTCATGGTGTGCACCTGCGAGAGAGTGATGTGGTTCATGCGACGCATCCGGCCGCGGCATGCGGACCGACGTCACATCATTGTGCGATGAGTCGGCCGCAGCGCGACCGAGTTTCCTGCAGAGCCGGCCGAGTTCGGCCTGCTCGTCGGGCTCCAGCCCCGACATCGCCTGCACCAGCCGTGCGACGTGTGCCGGGAAAAACGACGCCAGGCGGTCGGCACCGGCGGGCGTGAGCGAGGTCATCGACACACGACGGTCGGCCTGATCCCGCTCGCGCTTGACCAGCCCGTCGCGCTCGAGGTTGTCGAGCACCGTGGTCAGGTTGCTCGGGCTGACCAGCAGCTTCCCGGCCAGTTCGCAATGCCGCATCGGGCCGAGGTGCGCCAGCGACTCGAGCACGCCGAGCTGCGACGGCGTAATACCGAACTCAGCTTGAAGCACGGGGAACAGCGTGGCATTCACCGCCACGGTCGAGCGCATGAGCTTGATGTAGGCATCCAGCGCCAGTCGCTCGGTCTCGGTTCCGTTGTAGTGTGTCGCCATTGTTCGACGTCCATTGTTTTGATGTCCATTATTTCGATATGGAAGTATATGGCGCCACCGACCGGAAGCAACCCCCCTCCCCTGAGGCAGTCGCCCGCGCGTGGCCCACGCCCTGAGCGCGGTATCCTTCCCCCGCCGTCCGTCCGCCCACACCACCCTCCCGCCGCGCCAGCGCATGTCCGACCTGCCCACAGAGATCGAGCGCAAATGGCTCCTCACCGCCCTCCCACCGCAGGTGCGGTCGGTACAACCGGCAGAGTTCCAGCAGGGCTACCTGCCCGGTGAGGCGCTGGTGGAGCGGATCCGCCGCGAGACGCGCGGGGGCGAGACACGCTGGATGCGCACCGTGAAGCTGGGCCGCGGCCTCACGCGCATCGAAGTGGAAGAGGAAGCGACGGCGGAACTTGGCGCAGCGCTGTTTGCGCTGACCACCGGCCGACGCGTCACCAAACGGCGCTACGCCATCCCCGACCGGGCGCTGACGTGGGAGATCGATGAGTTCACCGATCGCGACCTGGTGCTGGCGGAACTCGAACTGCCCAGCGAGGACACGGCGTTCACGATACCAGCGTGGCTGACACCATTCGTGGTGCGCGAAGTCACCGGCGATCGCGAATTCACGAACTGGCAGCTGGCGCGCTGATCACGCCCCGGTACTCCGCGAACAGGCCGTTCCACACCTGCTGCCAGGTCCGCTCGCGCGCCCACTGTCGCGCCTGCGTGCTGATGGCAGCGTGTCGCGCGCGATCCCGTTCCAGCGCGCGCAGTGCGCTGGCGATGTCTCCCGTTGCATCGGCGCGCACCAGCACACCACGATCCGCGCCCACCAGTTCGCGCGTGTTACCGGCGTCGGCCGCCAGGACCACCAATCCCGACGCCATCGCTTCCAGCAGCACGTTGCCGAACGTGTCGGTCACCGACGGAAACAGGAACACGTCACCGGATGCGTAGGCGGTGCTGAGCGCGACGTCGGACAGCCGCCCGGTGAAGATCGCGTTCGACGGCGCCGCCGCGCGCAGCTCCGCCTCGTATGGGCCGTCACCAACGAACACGAAGCGAATCGCGGACCCCGCAGCCTGCAACTCCTGCATCGCCTGCAGCGCATGTTCGAGTCCTTTCTCCCTCGCGATCCGCCCGACGTAGAGCACCACCATCGCACCGTCGTCGATGCCGAGTGCGCGCCGCCACTCGAGTGAGCGGAAGGACGGGTCGAAGCGATCGCCGTCCACACCACGTCCCCACACGCGCACGTTGCGGAATCCATGGGCCTCGACTTCGGCGCGGATGGCATCGGTCGGCGTGAAGGTGCGTGCCGCCGCGGCGTGGAACCAGCGGAAGTACTTCCAGCCCAGCGGGGCCAGCGCCCCGAGTTGATAAAACTCCGCGTAGGCGCTGAAGCTGGTGTGGTAACTGGTCACCAGCGGCACACCCCGTGCGAGCGCGGCAGCCCGACCTGCCAGGCCCACACCGAACTCCGTCGCGACGTGCACGAGGGAGGGTTTCCACGCCGCCAGCGCCTGTCGTGCCGCCAACGCGCGCGGCGCCGACAGCCGCACCTGCGGATACGCCCAAAACGGCACGCTGCCCCATCGCACCTCGTCGGCTGCCGTGTGCGCGACGCCCGGATCGGTGGTGGTGAACACGCGCACCGACGCCCCGCGCTCCCGCGCCGCCAGCACCAGCCGCTCCAGTGTGCGCGACACGCCGTTCATCTGCGGGGGATAGGTGTCGCTGAACAGCGCCAGCCGCACCCCATCCAGGCGCACGATCTGCTGCGTCATGCGCCGACCGGCTCCCTGAGCAACGCGGCGTACGGTTGCGCCGGCCGCGCCGTCAGCCAGCGATCCAGTTCATCGGTCACCGACTGCCGCGTGACATGATGCTCGAGATCCATCGGGTGCAGCGCGATGCGGAAGTGCGGCGCCTCGTGCTGCATGCGCCATCGCCACGCGGCCTGCACCGCCGAGCCGCGCGCGCGGAAGTCGGTGCGTCCACTCCAGCGCAGCACCGGGCTTTCCAGCTTCACCCCGCGCTGCAGCAGGTACACCGCCGCGTCGTCCTCCAGCACCTGGAGGCCCTGTGCCGTGCACGCGGTGTGCGTGCCGACGCGACAGAGCCAGGCCGGCGGCACGAAGCCGATCGGTGGCATCCCCAGGTCACGCAGCAGCGCCAGGCCGCGCCCGACGCGCTCGAACGCCGCGTCGTGATCGAGCGTGAGGAACTCTCCCTCCCGATTGGTGCGACCGAAGGCGCGCTGCGAATCCCGCCAGCTGCGCTTCAACCCGATCTCGTCGTGTCGTTCGCCATGCAGGAAGATCTCGGCGCCGTCGGCGATGCGCGCCTGGATCCACGCCACGTAGGCGGGCGCATCGCGCAATGGCCACTTGCCGTGCCAGTCCGGCACCACCAGCAGTCCCGGTGTGGCGCCGCGTTCACGACAGAGATCCCACAACGCCTGGACCTGCGGCGCCCAGGCCGGCGTGACGTCATGGATGGTCAGCAGCACGCTCATCGCCGCACCGTGTCGTAGAGCGCGAACACGCGATCGAACACTGACTCCCATGAATGTTCACGGGCCGCGAATTCCCGCGCGCGTGCACCGTGTGCGGCGAGGTCGTCCTCGAGCAGGGCGATCGCCTGGGTCACCAGGTCCTTCGCATCGCCGGGGCGAAAGACGCGGCCGGCGCTGGACGACAGCACATGTTCACGCACACCGCCACCATCGGCCGCCAGCACCGGCGTGCCACAGGCCATCGCCTCCAGTGGCGAGAGGCCGAACGTTTCGTGCGGGCTGGTCGCCATGTACACGCTGGATGCCGCCTGCAGGTCGGCCAGTTGCGCACGATCGGCGATGAACGGCAGCCAGAACACGCGCTTGCCGGTGTTGCGCCTCGCGAGTGCCTCACGCTCCGGCCCATCGCCGGCCATCACCAGCGACGCACCGGTGTGCTGCTGGATCGTCGGCCACGCGTCCATCAGGACGTCCAGTTCCTTCTCGTGCGCGAAGCGCCCGATGTACGTCACCAGCGGGCCGTCGGCTGGCAGCTGCCAGGCGGCACGCGTGGCTGCCGCATGTGCACGGCGCGCCGGCGTGAAATGCTCGAGGTCCACACCCAGCGGAATCCGCACCACGTTCGGAATCCCGGCCGCTTCGAGGTCGTCGGCCACGAACCGTGACGCGGCGATGGTGGCACTGACGCGGCGATCCATCCGGCGCGCATACCACCAGGCTGCGTCGCGCAGCAGCGCGCGACGACGGGGCACGGGAGTGCTGCTGCCCGCCATCAGCGCCGGAAAATGACTGTGGAAGAAATTCACCACCGGCACGTCGCGGCGGCCGAGCGCACGAAACAGCACCCACGGCACGATCGCCGGGCTGCCGATCTCGATCACGTCGGGGCGTTCGTGTTCCAGCACGCGCCGCATGCGCGCCACCGACGTCAGCAACCGGTATGGCGGATTGCGCGGCACGCGCGGGCCGGCGAATTCGTACCAGCGCGACCCCTCGCGCTCCACGATGCCATCCGACGACCACGGCACCACCAGGGCATGCCGCAGCCACGGGCGCGACGCCACGTAGCGTTCCTTCTGCAGCAGGTAGGTGCGAATGCCACCGCTGGTGGGCGCAAACCACTCGGTGGTATCGAGGACCGCCAGACTGGCATCGGCCCGCGGAACTGGCGGCAGCACGCCGTGCGCTAAGTCG
>JANMON010000102.1:0-21779 GCA_031369265.1 Gemmatimonadaceae bacterium
GTGCACCACGGCGTCAATCCGCAGTATCAGGATCGCAACTACGCCGGCGCGCTGATCATCTGGGACCGGCTGTTCGGCACCTTCGAACCGGAAGTGGAGCCGGTGGTCTACGGCATCACCACCCCCCTCGGCAGCTGGAACCCGGTGTGGGCCAACGTGCATGTCTTCGCCGGCATCGCACGGAATGCGTGGCGCACGCGGCGTTGGCGGGACAAGTGGCGGGTGGTGTTCGGGCATCCGGGCTTCGTGCCGGCCGATCTCGCCACGCACGCATCGCACCCCTTCGCCTGGCCGTTGCAGGCGCCGCAGTTCGATCCGGTGGTGCCGCGTGCGCAGCAGCACTACGCGTTGGGGCAATTCGTGGCGCTGCTCACCGCCGCCTACCTCACGCTGGTCACCGCCACGACGCTGGCGACGCACGAACTGGCGGCGATGCTCTTTTTCGTCACGCTTGGACTGACCAACGTCGGCGCCATCTTCGAGGGCCGCAGTTGGGTCGTCGGGATGGAGGTGGCCCGGCTCGCCACTATCGCGGTGGCGGCCAGCGTGTTGCTGATACAGCGGCAGCACGTCGGCCTCGCCACGGTGACGCTGGTGGCGTGCGTGATCTCGATCGGCTGGCTGGCGACCCTGCGCCCCACGCCCGCGATCCGCGCCTGAGATTCGTCTGATGTGCTGCGGTGTGTGATGTCGGTCGCTCGCACACCGCGCACGGCTCAGGCGACGACCGTCTCCGCGTCGTACTGCCGCGTGCGCCACTGGCGCGGACGCTTGAGCGACGAGAGCAGGATGCGAATCGCAGCCAGCGGGTCGGCCGTGAACGAGAGCCAGAAGGTCCAGTGTCGCTCGGCATAGGAGCCAGCGAGGCCGAACGTGAGCAGGATGCGAATCGTCACCAGCGCTGCGTTCAGCCCCACGAACGCCGAGCCCAGACTGCCCGGTGCGGGATACGGCGCTCCCAGTGCCAGCACCAGCAGCAACGCCGGCAATGGCACGCCTTGCGTCAACAGCACGAAGCAGACGTCGAGAAACTGCGTGAACGGTGTCGTCCCGTCCTTGAGGTCGATCGAGCGACCCCACTCGCGCCACATCTGGCCGATGCCGCTGTAGGCGCGCACGCTGATGATTCGCGCGCCGTCGAGAAAGCCGACACGTGCGCCGTTGCGGGCCATGTGTCGCGCCAGCGTCACGTCGTCGCACCAGCTGCGTCGCGCACTGCTGTAGCCACCGTTGGCCAGCAGCGTCGCGCGCCTGGCGAGGAAGCACTGGCCGTTCGCCATCACCCGATCCGGATCGGGCGCCCGCTCGCCGGCCGCACCGAAGCGGTAGACGAGTGTAGTGAGCATCGCGGGTTGCAGCCACTGTTCCGCCACCGACATCTCGTTGAACCGCGGCGCGAAGCTCACCGCATCGTAGCCCAGCTGCTCGGCGGCGTTCACGGCCGCGGCCACCAGTCCGGGTTGCGGGGTGGTGTCGGCGTCGATGCCCAGCACCCACTCGCCGCGCGCATGGCGAAGCCCGTGCTCCAGCGCCCAGACCTTGCCCACCCACTCGGGTGGCAGCGGGTCATCGTGCATTGGCACGATCCGCGAATCCTGCGCGGCGGCGGCCCGGATCAGGGCCCAGGTGCCATCGGTGGAGCGGCTGTCCACGATCAGCGCTTCCAGCATTGCCGGGCCTTGGCGGCGCAGTCCATCGAGGCAGGGTCCGATGCGGTGCACCTCGTCGAGGCTCGTCACCACCACCGTGACTTTGCCGGCATGGGCATCACCCGGCAGGGGGGCAATCGGCGGACGGCGGGTGCGCCCGGGCAGCAGCCGGACGATCAGCAGCAGGGCAGCGCTGCCCTGAAGCACGACGAGCGCGGCGAGCGCGGCGAGCGCGGCAGAAGCGAGGGTCACGGGGCGAATGTGGTGGATACCGGCCACGATTGGCAGGGGGAACATCCATGCCGGACGGAGCATACCTTTGATGCTCCGCTGGAGCAGGCTTCGTCCCGAGCGGTCTCACCACTCCAAACGCCACTACCCATGCGCCGTTTCGTCCTCCTGTCTGCCGTCGTCCTTGCCACCGCCACGCCCGCCTTCGCGCAGGGTGGCATGACCATGGCGCCGCCGCCGGCCGGTCGCCCGTCGATCGCCCCGTCACCGCGCGCCACCGCGGTGCTGGCGATCAACACCGGCGTGCGCGGTGCCGCTCCGCTCAAGGTCACCGTCGACTACGGCCAGCCGTTCGCGCGTGGTCGTGCGGTCGAAGGCACCCTCATCCCGGCCGGCCAGGTCTGGCGCACGGGTGCCAATGCCGCCACCTCGCTGGTGACCGAGGCCAACCTGCAGATCGGCAACCTGTCGGTGCCGAAGGGATCGTACACGGTCTACACGCTGTGGACGCCCGGCTCGGGCATGCAGCTGATCATCAACAAGCAGACCGGCCAGTGGGGCACCGAATACAAGCAGGACATGGATCTCGGCCGCGTCGCGATGACCGCCAAGACGCTCACCGAGACGCGTGACGCGTTCGTGATCGCGCTCGAGCCGGCCGCCGCCGGCAACGGTCCGGCCACGGCCACGCTGCGCATGACGTGGGGCAAGTCGGAGTTCTCGGTGCCGGTCACCGTCGCACCGTAAGCCAGTCCAGTACGCGCCGGTCGCCTCGCGCGGCCGGCTCTCGACGGGCGCTGCGTAACTCGCGGCGCCCGTCGTCCGTTCACGACGGTGCCCGCGACCGCGCCACAGCGCCGTCGAGTGCCCCCCGCACCGGTCGGGCCGCTATCTTCACGGTCTGGCACAGCAGGTCTCCGATTCCCGCTGCACACTCCGCTCATGCCGCATTCCCGACTGCACAAGCTGCACGCCGCCGGTCAAAGCGTCTGGCTCGACTATATCGATCGCACCATTCTCGCCGACGGCGCGCTCACCACACAGATCGCCGACGATGCCCTCACCGGCATGACGTCCAACCCGACCATCTTCGAGAAGGCGCTGGCCACCGGCACCGCCTACGATGCGCAGCTTGCCGCCGCGCCGGAATCGCTCACGCCGTGGCAGCTGTTCGAGTTGATCGAGAGCGACGACGTGCGCACCGCCTGCGACCAGTTCCGCGGGGTGTACGAGCAGTCGGGCGGCACCGATGGCTACGTCTCGATCGAGGTGTCGCCGAACGTCGCCAACGACGCCGATGCCACCGTCGAGGAAGCGCATCGCCTCTGGAAGCTGGTCAATCGCCCGAACGTGATGATCAAGGTGCCCGGCACCGAGGAAGGGTCGAAGGCACTGCGCCGCCTGATCGCCGATGGGCTCAACGTGAACGTCACGCTGCTCTTCGCCGTGGATGCCTATGCCCGCGTGATCGAGGCGTACCTCGCCGGACTCGAAGATCGCCACAAGGCCGGCGGCGACCTGCATCGCATCGCCAGCGTGGCCAGCTTTTTCGTCAGCCGGGTGGACAGCGAGGTGGATGGTCGCCTCGATGCCATCATCCGCGATGCCGATGATGCATCGCGCACCCGCATCGGAGCACTCAAGGGCAAGGCTGCGATCGCGAACGCGAAGCTCGCCTACGCGCTGTTCCAGCGCACCTTCTCCGGCGAACGCTGGGAGAAGCTGCGGACCCACGGTGCGCGCGTGCAGCGTCTGCTCTGGGCCAGCACCGGTGCCAAGAATCCCGCTTACCGCGACGTCATGTACGTGGAGCAGCTGATCGGTCCCGATACGGTGAACACCATGCCGCCGGCCACCATCGCTGCCTTCCAGGACCATGGCGAGGCAGCCCGCACCATCGATCGCGGCGTGGATGAAGCGCGCGAGCTGCTGCAGGCGCTGGCCAGCGAAGGCATCAGCATGGTGTCGGTCACCGACAAGCTGCTGGTGGAAGGCCTCGCCAGCTTCCAGAAGTCGTTCGACACGCTGTTGACGGGTCTCGAGACCAAGCTCCGCTCCCTCGGACGCGCGCCCGTCGCTACCGTGTAGTTCGCTCCAGCGTCCATCACGACTCGGGGGTTGCCTGCATGGTGCGGGCAGCCCCCGAAACGATTCTCCCCCGGAACAGCATGGCCCGAAGCCTCGTCGCAACCATCGGCAGCGCCGTCGCGCTGGCGGCGCTCACATTCGTCGCCGCCCGCGGCGTCAGCACCGCCGGTGTCCCCCCACTCGGACCGCTGCTCGATCCGGTGCACGGTGCGGCGGCCAGCCTGCGCTTCGCCGACCTGCCCGCGGACGAAAAGGCGGTGCTGACGGGGCTCGGTGCCGACGCGCGCGTGCTCTTCGACGGGCGCGGCGTGCCGCACGTCTTCGCCGCCAGCACACGCGACGCCTATCGTGCGCTCGGGTGGGCGGTGGCGCGCGACCGGTTTTTCCAGATGGAACTCACCTACCGCGCCGCGTCCGGCACGCTCACTGAACTCGCCGGTGCGCGCGCGTTGCCGCTCGACAAGGAGGCGCGCCGGCTTGGCCTGGGCTGGGCCGCGGAACAGAAGTGGGCCGCCACCGACAGCAACAGCGAAGGGGCGCGCGCGATGCGCGCGTTCGCCGATGGTGTGAACGCCTACCGCGCCACCATGACCGCGGCCAGCACACCGGTGGAATACAAGCTGCTCGGCGCCGAGCCAATGGCGCGCTGGGAACCGCGGTATTCCGTGTACCTGCTGATGCGCATGGCGCTGACGCTGGCGCACGACCCCAGTGATCTCCGTCGCACACGCGCCGCGGCGCTGATCGGACGCGAGGCGGCCGACGCACTCTTCCCGCGCAACAATCCGATCCAGGAGCCGATCCAGCCGGTCCCCGGTCGTGTGGCGCCGCGCGAGGCGTGGGCGGTGCTGCCCCCGCCCGGCGCACCCGACACGTCGTTGCTGGCACCGGCGCGCGCGGCCGGCGTGGTGGAGCACACCGCGCTCGCCATGCCGACCGCCGACCAGACCGGCGATGCACTCGGCAGCAACAACTGGGCGATCGCGCCGCAGCGGACCGCGAGCGGTGGTGCGCTGCTCTCCGGTGATCCGCATCTCGACCTCTCGCTGCCCTCGATCTGGTACGAGGCGCACCTGGTGGTCAAGGATTCGCTCGACGTGTACGGTGTCACGTTCCCCGGTGCACCGACGATCGTGATCGGCTTCAATCGCGACGTGGCCTGGACGTTCACCAACACCGGTGGCGACGTGGCCGACTATTTCCTCGAGGACGTGGACGACGCGAAGTTGCCGACGCGGTATCGCCTCGATGGCGCCTGGCAGAACCTCACGCCGCGCGTCGAGACCTTCCGCAACGTGGCCGGGACGGTGATCGCGACCGACACCGTGTTCTACACGCACCGCGGTCCGACCATGCAAGAGAACGGGCACCTGCTCAGCTTCCGCTGGACGGCGCACGATCCGTCGAACGAACTGAATGGTTTCGTCGCCGCCACGCGAGCCACCAGCGTCGATGGCTGGCAGCAGGCGATGCTGCCGTATCGCACGCCGACGCAGAACATGCTGGTGGCCGATCGCGGCGGGAACATCGCGCTCCGCTCCTATGGCGAGTACCCCATGCGGCCCGCTGGTGGTGAGGGCAGCTACGTGCGCGACGGTCGCACCCGTGCCACCGACTGGACCGGCATGCTGCCGCTCCGTGACATCCCGCAGGTCACCAACCCCGCGCAGGGCTACATCGTCAGCGCCAACCAGCAGCCGTTCGATCCTGCCGCGGTGCCGACGTTCATCGGCAGCAACTGGCCCGATCCCTGGCGCGCGCTGCGCATCAATGAACTGCTGCGGGCCGACAGCAGCGTGACACCGGAGCGAGTGCGCCAGATGCACACCGATCCGCTCAACGTGCGCGCCCGCATGATCGCGCCGTATTTCGTGCGCGCCGCCGAGCGCAGTGGGAACGCGTCACTGTCGCAGGCGGCCACGATGCTGCGTGAATGGGACTATCGCTACACGCTGCCCGCGCAGGTGCCGGTCTTGTTCGAGGCCGCGATGCGTCGCGCGATCCGCAACACCTGGGACGAGTTGATTCCGTCGCAGGCCAAGGCCCCCGTGGCGGTGCCGGCCAACGTCATCTTCCTCGAGGCGTTGCGCGACTCCACCAGCGTCTGGTGGGACGATCGTCGCACCGCCGGCAGAATCGAGACGCGCGATGCGCTGCTGGCCGAGTCGCTTGCTGCGGCCTACGACTCACTGACACGGACACTGGGCCCCGTTGGTCCCGCGTGGGAATGGAGTCGGACCGGCGGCATCAACGTGCATCATCTCGTGAACCTGGCTGGCTTCAATCGCGATCATCTGGCGGTGACCTCTGGCTACGGCACGATCGCGCCGGCGTCGGGTGCGACAGGCAGTCACGGTGCGAGCTGGCGGATGATCGTCGAGCTCACGAAGGACCGTCGCACGGCATGGGCCATCTATCCCGGTGGCCAGAGCGGGAACCCGGCCAGCCGGCGCTACGACGACCGTCTGGAGAAATGGCGCACGGGGCAGCTGGATTCGCTGGTGGTACCGGAGAGTGAGGCGGCATTTCCGGCGCAGCGGGTGATGTCCACGCTGGTCTTGCGCCCCTGATCCACCGCGATCGCTTGCCCACCGCACGTTCCCGTCACGCGCACACATCCTCATGTTCTTCGTCCTCGCGAACCTGCTTTTCGCCGCAGCCGAATTCCTCCTCGGCTGGTGGTCCCTCCCGGTCATCGGCCTGATTCTCGGATTGATCGGTGCGCGCCGCCGTCTGGTCAGCGCACAGGTCGGCGGCGCCGCGCTCCTGGCCTGGGGTGTGCTTTTCGCCTGGACCGCCACGCAAGGCAACCTCGGCACGTTCATGCAGGCGCTGGCAGTCAGCATGAAGCTGGCGCCGGCCCAGCTCCTCTCGGCCACTGCGCTGCTGCCGCTGCTGCTGGCCGGGCTGGCGGCACGTCTCGGTGCCGGAATGCGCCCGGAAGCGAAGGAATCAGGACAGCAAAAGGCCGCATTGAACGGTTAGTTCCGCTATGTTGGGACCTTGGGGGCCGGCGCGTGGGCGTGTCGGCTGCGCCCGCACGGCCCGGCAGCCCCGGCGCCGTTTCCACTCGACGCCGATCCCGTGTCCGTAACTGCCCCCAAGACGAAGATCGTCTGCACCCTGGGCCCCGCCTCCGCCACGCGCGAGAGCATCGGGAGCCTGATCGAAGCTGGCCTCAACGTGGCCCGCATCAACTTCTCCCACGGCACGCACGATCAGCACGCCGCGACCATCGCGCTGGTGCGCGAACTGGCGGAGGAGCTCGGGAAGCCAGTCGCGATCCTCGGCGACCTGCAGGGACCGCGCATCCGCATCGGCATGCTGGCGCAGCCGATCCAACTGGTGCAGGGACGCGAAGTGGTGCTGGCACACGAAGGGGAAGAGGAGCCCGGCGACATCCCCGTCACCTACACCATGCTGGCGCAGGACGTCAGCGCCGGCAGCCGTATCCTGATCAACGACGGCCTGCTCGAATTGCGCGTGCTGCAGGTGCTGGGCAAGCGGGTGCGCTGCGAGGTGGTCTTCGGCGGTGAGCTGAAGAGCAACAAGGGCATCAACCTGCCCGGCATCGCCGTCTCGGCGCCGTCGATTACCGAGAAGGACCGTGCCGACGTGGCCTTTGCCGTCGAGCAGGACCTCGAGTACGTCGCGCTCAGTTTCGTGCGTCGCGCCGAGGATCTCTGGCAGCTGCGCGGGCTGGTGCCGAGCAGCATGATGATCATCGCGAAGATCGAGAAGGACGTGGCGCTCAACAACATCGAGACCATCGTCGCCGCCTCCGATGCGATCATGGTCGCCCGCGGCGATCTGGGCGTGGAGCTGCCGTTCGAGCGCGTGCCGGTGGCGCAGAAGCAGATCATCGCGCTCTGCAATCGCATGGGCCGCCCGGTGATCACGGCCACGCAGATGCTGGAGTCGATGATCACCCATCCGCGCCCCACGCGCGCCGAGGCCTCCGACGTCGCCAACGCGATCCTCGACGGCACCGACGCCGTGATGCTGTCCGCCGAGACGGCGGCCGGCGCCTATCCGCGGCTCGCAGTCGAGGCGATGCAGCGCATCATCGTCGAGATCGAGCAGCGGTCGAAGCTCGAGGCGGCCAACAAGGACCAGCGCCGCATGCCGGAGCACAAGCACGAGGTTGCCGAGGCGATCGCGTCGGCGGTGAGTGCGGCCGTGAAGATGCTGCGCGCGCCGGCCATCGTCTGCTTCACCAAGAGTGGCTCCACTGCGCGCGTGGTGTCGAGCATGCGACCGGCCGTCACCGTGGTGGCCTGCACGGACCTGAAGAAGACGTATCGCCAGCTGGCGCTGGTGTGGGGTGTGGTGCCGGAGCTCGTCCCGCGGCACGACAACTACGACGCCCTGATCGTCGAGGGCCTCGGTGCGGTGCGCCGCATGAACCTGGCCGATCCCGGTGATCACATCGTCGTCACGGCGGGTGTGCCGTTCGACACGCCGGGCACCACCAACTTCATGCGTGTGGAGACGGTGTGAGACTGACCTTCCTCGGCACCGGAACCAGTTTCGGCGTGCCGCAGGTTGGTTGCCACTGTGCAGTCTGCAAGTCCCCCGACCCGCGCGACAAGCGCACGCGGGTCGGGGCGGTGGTGGAGTCGGCGGCGGGCACACGCCTCCTGCTCGACACGCCGCCGGAGTTGCGCGTGCAGCTGATAGCCAACGGCATCGATCGTGTAGATGCGGTGCTGTTCACGCACGACCACGCCGATCACACCCACGGCATCGACGACATCCGGGCCATCTCGGTGCGCCGCGATGGGCCGCTGCCGATGTACGGGTCGCCCGCCACCATGGCGAGCCTGCACGACAAGTTCCGCTACGTGTTCGACGACACCATGCGGCCGATGCCCGGCACGGCCAAGCCCGAGGGACAGACGTTCCTCCTCGAGCCGGACGTGCCAGTCACCGTCGGCGACCTGATGGTGCATCCGTTCACCGTGCCGCACGGCCGCTTCGAGGTCACCGCGTTCCGCATCGGCCCGCTGGGCTACGTGACGGATGCGAAATCGATCCCGCCGTCTGCGATTGGCACGCTGCGCGGCGTGAAGGTGCTGGTGCTCAATGCACTCTTCCGCACTGCGCATCCCACGCACCTCAGCCTCCCCGAGGCGATCGAGGTGGCGCGTGAGATCGGTGCCGAGCGGACGTACCTCACGCACCTTACGCACGAAAACTTTCATGCTGACCTCGAGGCGGAACTGCCATCGGGCATCGCGCCCGCGTTCGACGGCCTGACGGTGCGCGTGGAGTAGCGCGCTCGTCTCGCTGCACTTCGCTTCGCCGGCGCATGGCCGGTTCGCCTCGCATCCCGAATTCCTTCACACGTCCTGATCATGGCAGTCCGCTTCGACTTCACCAACATGCTGACGCCGGCCTGTCCCGGCGGACTGCCGGCCGACACGCTGGCCGCAGCATCCGAGGCCTTCGCCGCCGCACGCGCCGATGTGAATGCGCGTCGCGCCGCCGGGACGCTGGGGTTCCCGGCGCTGCCCGAGGATGCCGCGCTGCGTGCTTCCCTGCGTGCCGACGCGCTGGCGTCCCGCGGCGAGATCGACGATGTGGTGCTCTTCGGCATCGGTGGCTCGGCGCTTGGCCCCAACATGCTGCGCAGCGCGCTCTGCCCACCACGCTGGAACGAGCTCGATGTCGCGGCGCGCGGTGGTTGGCCGCGCCTGCACGTGATGGACAACGTCGATCCCGTCACCATGGGTGCGCTGTTCGATCGCGTGGACCTCAAGCGCACGCGGGTGCTCGTCATTTCCAAGTCCGGTGGCACCGCCGAGACGATGTCGCAGTACCTGGTGGTGCGTGAGAAGCTGGAGCACCTCGGCGCCGAGTGGCCGAAGCGTGTGCTGCGCTTCATCACCGATCCGGAGAAGGGTGTGTTGCGCGCCATCGCGAAGACGGACGGCATCATCACCTACGAGATTCCGTCCAGCGTCGGTGGACGCTTCAGCGTGCTGAGCGCCGTCGGCCTCGCACCGGCTGCGTTCATCGGCATCGACATCGAGGCGCTCTGCGCTGGCGCGGCCGCGATGCGCGATCGGTGCGAGTCGGGCGATCTCTCCACCAATCCGGCCGGTGTGTTCGCGGTGCTGCAGCAGCGCCACGACCAGGTCAACGGTCGCAGCATCCATGTGCTGATGCCGTACGCCGATGCGTTGCGCGACGTGGCCAACTGGTTCGTGCAACTGTGGGCCGAGAGCCTTGGCAAGGTGCTGCCGGGTGGCGGGAACGTCGGTCCCACGCCGCTGCCGGCGCTGGGTGCGACCGACCAGCACGCGCAGGTGCAGAACTTCATGGAAGGGCCGCACGACAAGACGGTCACGTTCATCGCCGTCGAGTCGCTGGGTCGTGACATCACGATCCCCGCGCTGCACGGCGATTTCCCCGACCTCGCCTACCTCGGTGGCAACACCATCGGTGCGCTGCTCGACGCCGAGCGTCGTGCGACGGCCGGCGCACTGGCCAGCAGCGGCCGACCGAACGGCGTGCTGCAGATTCCGCAGGTTGACGCGCAGCATCTCGGCGAGCTGATCATGCTGTTCGAGTTCGCCACCGCGTTCGCCGGGGCGCTGTATGGCATCGACGCGTACAACCAGCCGGGCGTCGAGCTGGGCAAGCAGTTCACGTACGGCATCTTCGGTCGCCCCGGCTTCGAAGCGGATCGCGAGCGCTTCGAGCGGCTGGCACAGCCTGACCCGGCGTGTGTGGTCTGAGCCGCAGTGCGACCGCGCTCACTTGTGTCTCGCGCCAGCGGTAGGGAGCTTTCTGGTCTCCCCGATGACACTGCGCACGAGCTCGCTGTTTCTCCCATTCTTCCACTGAGGTCTTGATGTCCGCTCCCGCCATCTCGTCGGCCCTGCTCGCCGACTGCGTCACCGTCGCCGGTTCCACCGTGACCGTCACGCATCCCGAGCTGCTGGCCACCGAACGCATGGACGCGGTGATCAACGCCGCCGTCTTCGGCAGCGATGAGGAGAAGGAATGGGCGCGCTGGCTGCTGTGGGAAGTCGGACAGCAGGTGGGTGTGCGACCGGCGTCGATCCATGACCTCTACATGGCGCGCGGGGCAGGGAAGACCGGCGGCTACACCGTCCCGGCGATGAACATCCGCGCCGCGTCGTACGACACCATGCGCGCGATCTTCCGCACGGCGATCAAGCTCGATGCCGGCGCCTTCATCCTCGAGATCGCGCGCTCCGAGATTGCCTACACCGACCAGCGTCCCACCGAGTACGTGGCGGTGATCATCGCGTCCGCGCTGCGCGAAGGGTATCGCGGGCCGCTGTTCGTGCAGGGCGATCACTTCCAGGTGAATCACAAGAAGTTCGCGGTGGACCCGGTGCTCGAGGTGAACTCGGTGAAGCAGCTGGTCACCGAGGCCGTCGCCGCCGGCTTCTACAACATCGACGTGGACACCTCCACGCTGGTGGACCTGTCCAAGGCCACGCTCGACGAGCAGCAGGCGCCGAACTACAACACGGCGGTGGACATCTGCCGATTCGTGCGCGCCTCGGAACCGGAGGGCGTCACCATCTCGCTCGGCGGCGAAATCGGCGAAGTCGGCACCGAGAACTCCACGCCCGAGGAACTGCACGCGTTCATGTCGGGCTTCACCCGCGTGCTGGCGGAGCAGGCGCCGGGCATGGCCGGCCTGTCGAAGATCAGCGTGCAGAGTGGCACCAGCCACGGTGGCACCGTGCTGCCCGACGGCAGCATCGCCGACGTCGCACTCGACATCGACACGCTGAAGAAGCTGGGTGAGATCGCGCGCGAGTCGTACGGCATGTCGGGCGCGGTGCAGCACGGCGCCAGCACGCTGCCCGACAGCCGGTTCAACGCGTTTCCGGCCGCCGAGACGGCCGAGATCCACCTCGCGACGAACTTCCAGAACATGATGTTCGATCACCTGCCGGAGGCGCTCCGCAAGGAGATCTACGACTGGCTGCTGGTGAACGCGAAGGACGAGCGGAAGGCCACCGACACCGACGAGCAGTTCTTCTACAAGACGCGCAAGAAGGCGATCGGCCCGTTCAAGAAGCAGCTGTGGGCCTTGCCTGCCGACATCAAGGCGAAACTGGCGGCGGCCTACGACGACAAGTTCACCTTCCTCTTCACGCAGCTGCACGTGAACGGGACGAAGCCGGCCGTGAAGGAGTTCGTGAAGGCGCCCCGCCTGCACAAGGTCTTCGGCGCGCCGGGCGTCGTCGCCGCGCCGGACGACGCCGACCTGAGTGACTGAGTCGTTCGCGGGTGACGTGTCAGCGGCCGCATCCCCTCAGGGCGATGCGGCCGCTGCGTCGTCCCGGGCCTCGCGCGCGCTGCTCGACGCGGCGCTCGCGCACGCCATCGCCACGCTGGCGCACGACCTCCGCAACGCCCTCGGCGTCGTCTCGATGCAGGTCGAGGTGATCGCCGTCCGTGCGGCCAGTGACCAGCCCGATGTGGCGGCAATCGCGGCCAGTGCCGCCGTCGCCTCCGATCACATCGAGCGCCTGGCCGAGATGACCAACGCGTTGATCGCATTCGCGCGTGGTCGCACCTCGTCGGACCTGTCGGTGATCGTGACCGAGGCTGCCGCCCTGGTGCCGCTCCGACCGGTGAGCGTCTCGCGCCCGTCGGTGGCGGCGGTGGGTGTGGACCCGACGTTGACCCGCGCCGTGGCGCTCGAGGTATTGGTGCTCGCGCTGGCCAGTCGTCGCGCGCCCGCCTTCGCTGTCTCTACCGACCCCGATGGCGCCACGTTGGAGGTCGTCTCCGGCGCACCGCTGGTTGCGGATGAGTCGCTGGAATGGGTTGTGCAGTTCCGCAGCGTCGGTGGTCGAATCGACTCGACCGAGGACGGACTGCGTCTTCAATTTCCGCCGATCGCCTGAACTATGACCGAGCCCATGGCCAACGCCACGATCCTGATTGCGGACGACGAACCTGCCGTCACCACGCCCCTCGAAGCCGTGCTGTCAGCCGATGGCTACAACGTGGTAGTGGTCAGCGATGGCACCGCGGCGCTGAAGCGCCTCGAGGAAGATGACATCGCGCTTGTGCTCACCGACCTCAAGATGCCCGGGCTGGACGGCATGGCGCTGCTGGAAGCCATCCGCACCCGCGAGCTGCTGGTGGAGTGCATCATCATCACCGGTGAGGCCTCGGTGGACACGGCGGTCGAGGCCATGCGGTTCGGCGCCTACGACTACATCGAGAAGCCGCTCACCAAGCAGAAGCTCACGCGCCTCAAGGTGCTGATTCCGAAGGCCATCGAGAAGGAGGGCACGCGCCGAAAGAATCGCGAGCTCTCCTCCCGTCTCGAAGGGCTGACCAGCTTCGGGGAGCTGATCGGCCAGTCGGAGCCGATGCGCGAGGTCTATGGCCTGATCGAGGCCGTGGCGCCCACCAGCGCCAGCGTGCTCGTGCTCGGCGAGAGCGGCACGGGCAAGGAACTGGTCGCCCGCGCCGTGCACCAGAAGAGCGATCGTGCCAAGGGCCCGTTCTACGCGCTCAACTGCGCCGCGTTGCCCAAGGAGATCCTTGAGAACGAGCTGTTCGGCCACGAGAAAGGCGCCTTCACCGGCTCGGTGAACGAAAAGACCGGCGCCTTCGAGAACGCCAGCGGCGGCACGCTGTTCCTCGACGAGCTGGCCGAGATGCCGACCGACATCCAGGTCAAGCTGCTGCGCGCGCTGGAGACGAGATCCATCCGTCGCCTTGGCGGCAAGAAGGAAATTCCGGTGGACATCCGGATCGTTGCCGCCACCAACAAGAACATCCAGAAGGCGATCGCCGAGAACGAGCTGCGCGAGGACCTGTACTATCGCCTGGCGGTGGTGGAGTTCATTTTGCCGCCCCTGCGCGAGCGTGGCACCGACATCCTGATCCTGGCCGAGGCGTTCCTGCAGCGCTTCTCCAAGCAGAACGGCAAGCGACTGACCGGCTTCGGCGATGGCGCGCGCGAGTGGATGGCCATGTATCCATGGCCGGGCAACGTGCGCGAGCTGAAGAACGCGATCGAACGGGCGGTGATCCTGGCGCGCACCACCGAGGTCAGCGCCGCCGACCTGCTCCCACGACATCTCAAGGGCACCGCCGAGAGCCTCGGCCCGGTCACCCTGTCGGTCGGTTCGTCGATGGCCGATGCCCGGCGTCAGCTGGCTCTGCGCACCTTCGCCCAGATGAGCGGTGACATGGCCAAGGCCGCCGCGACACTGGGCCTGAAGGAATCGCAACTTCGCGAGGAGCTGCTGGCACTGATCGCCCTGCCCGATCCGTCAGGGGACCTGCCCCCTGGAGGCGAAGAGGGGAGTGACCGGGCGTCGGTGCGCCTCGTACGTTCCGACGAAGGGAAAGCCGCGCCCGGACGCTGATGTCCGGCGCGGTCCGCCGACTCCACCAACGCACAGCCGCCGTATGCCACGCCGTGACTGGGACGACGACGACCAGATCATCATCGTCGAAGAAAGTGATTCCTCTGGGCTGACCGCCTTCCTGCTGGGCGCTGCGCTCGGCGCGGGCCTGGCGCTCGTGTTCGCACCGCAGACCGGTGCCGAGACCCGTCAGTCCATCAAGCGCCAGGCGCGCAAGGCGGGTGAAGTCACCCGTCGCGCCGGCGAGAAAGTGACCGACGCGCTGTCACAGGCGAAGGCCGACATCGAGTCGCGCATCGACTCCGCCAAGTCCTCGCTCGACCTCAAGAAGACGCAGGTCTCGCGCGCCGTGGATGCCGGTCGCGAGGCCGCCCGCGCCGCGCGTGAGGATCTCGAGCGTCGCATGGCTGAACAGCGCACCGCCGATTCCAACCGCATCCGCGATCACGAGAACGGCACCGCCTGAGCGCGTACCGATGCGCGCCATCGCGCTGGTGACGGTGCGTGGTAGCGTGTGAAGAATTGCAGAGCGCGGAACGACCACGTCACGGTCGTTCCGCGCTTTCGTTTTTTCACGCTGTGTCGTGACGACGCGGGGGCTGTGGCGCCGTCAGCGTGGCGTCGTCGTGAGCGGTGGCGCCGGCGACGACTCATGGTGCGCTCCCGGCACGCCGCAGGTGGGGCAGTATTGGTAGAACGCATTCTTCCGCGTGTCGCAGGCGCTGCACTTGTCGAACAGCATCATCCCGCAATGCACGCAGAAATTTGCGGCCGATGCCGTGCCGCCAACGATGCTGCGCTCACACCCGGGACAGAGGTTCGCGCTCATCTTGCGCAGTGCATGCTCGTAGCCCACCGACGCGCGACGCTCCGTCTCGGTCTGCTGCTCCACCACCTGCCGCCGGGCCACGTACTGCTTCATCGCACGGATGACGTAATGCCCGGCCACCAGTGTCAGCAGGATGCCCACGATGTAGCGCACGTAGCCGCCGTAACTCGGCAGGTATGGCACCAGCTCCACGAAGAACGCGAACAGCGCGAAGAGCACGAAGCCGCGCGCCAGCGGCCAGTAGTCACTCTTCCGCTTGCGCGCGATCAGCCAGCCGCCGATCAGCAGCAGCGGTAACGTGAGGGCCAGCCGGATGCCGAAGACCGTCAATTCCTGCCGGAACTGCGCCTGTTGATACTGGGGGCGCGCATCATCCAGCAGTGCCGATTCCTCGCCCTGCAGTGAGTCGATCGCCTGCGTGATCTCGAGCCGCCGCGCGTCCTGCACCTCGATCGCCTTCTTCGCGCGTGCCTGCGCCTCCAGCAGCGTGTCGAGCACGCGCATGCGTGCCATGCCATCGGGATCCTGGTCGGGATCACTGGTGGCGGTGCGCGTGGCGCGCCAGTTGTCGTACGCTTCCTTGCGACTCTGGTAGGTGGAGCGGCTGGAGTCGAACGCCAGGCTGGCCGTGTTGCGCAGGTTGTCCACCCGGTTCGCCTCGACCTGCAACCCGTCGCGCTGCTGCCGGATCGGCGCCATGCGTGCCCGGTCCACGAACCGCTCGATCGACAGCGACTGATCCACGCCAGGCAGGTCGCCGACGATCTTGCCTCCCAACCCGATCAGGAATCCTGCGAAGACCAGCGAGACTGCCCACATCGCGATCGAGAACAGCCGCTCGGGGACGCGCAGGCTCTTGAACATGTCGGAGGGCAGGAGGGGGCGAACGTGAACCGGCCGTGAGCGTCAGCGCCCGCGCAGCGATCCCAGTACGGACTGCAGGTTGGTGCCACGCGCAACCGAGGTCACGCGGTCCTGCACCTTCGGGAAGAGCGTCTCCGCCTCCGTCTGCAGCCTGGCGAAGAGGGCCGTCAGGTCGGCCTTCGAGAGTGTGCGGTCCTGCGCGTAGTACTGCGACGCCGCATGACCGAGCGCATACGTGGTCGCGAACGTCACCGCGGCGCCAGCGGCGATCCCCGTGGCACCACCCAGCATGCCGCCAAGCAGTCCACCACCGAGTCGGCCGAAGGTCTTGCGGACGAGACTCTCCATCAGCTGCGCTGCCGCGCCGAGGCCGAACGTGGCGGCCAGGTCCTTCACCTGGCCGGCATCCAGCTGCTGTCCGTGCCGCTGACCGATCTGGTACACGAGGCGCAACTGCAGGGGCAGGATCGCCATGTTCGACAGGCGATCGGGGAGGATCTCGAGTGCCGCAGTGAGGATGGCCTGATCGAGGATCATCGCATCCAGCTCGCCCGGCTGCGGCTGTGGCAACGCACTGGACGGCGCCGGAGGTGCCTGCACCAGCCCGGTCAGCGCCGCCACCGATGCGATCGCCGAGACTTCCGCCGTCGTCACACCGGTGCCCAGCGCGCTCGACAGCTGCTGCAGGAACGCGACCTCCTTCTCCCCCGCGACGCCATCGGCGTTACACACCGCCACCGCGATCTCGTAGGCGGCGCGACGGGCGTCGTCAGAGGAAAGTGATTGCGCCAGCGTGCGCACATCTTCCGGCGCTGCCGCCGCCTGCTGCACTACGGCATGTGCGCTCACCAGCCCGAGCCGTTCGGCGGCGGCGGAGATCTGCGCCAGTTCGGTGTCGTTGCGATTGCCATCGGCCACCGCCGCCTGCGCGGCAATGCTGATGATGATCTCGGCGTCCGTCGGATTCATCACATGCGTCTCGGTGTAGGGAAGCGCGCTGCCGGACGACGCCGTTGCCTCAGCGTGTCGTCAGTCGGTCACAGCGTGGTGTACCCGCCTGTGCCGACTCCAGCACTTCCACCAGCTCCGTCGCCAGGCTCGCACCGCGGTCCCGGGCGTAGAACGCGTCGCGATAGGCGTGCAGCGAGTCGCTGCTGACCGTGGCACGCGCCGCGTCGGTCCACTGCCGCAGCGGCGACGGCAGCTCGATCAGGCAGCCCACGTCGTTGCCCTTGGCGTCCAGGAGCACGAAGGTCGGGGTCGCCGTGCGGCCGTCTTGTGTGCGGTGGCTGTTCGCCACCGCCGCACCGTCGGATGGCGACACGATGCGCAGGCTCAGCCCTGGCACCGAGTCCGCCAGGCGCGCGGCATACGGCACCGAGTTCATCGAATCGCCGCAGCCGTCTCGCGCGATCACCAGCAACTGCCAGCTGCCGCCCACCGCGCGTGCCCGCGCGATCAGCGCCGGTGCGATCGTCGCCTCACGCTGCAGCCGCAGCCACCCCTCACGCCGCGCCACCGCCTTGTCCACGAACTCCGCGAACGTCAGCCCACGACCGAAGAGTACCTGCAGCGTACTGTCGGCCGAGACTGGTGGTGCAGCGTCCGCGGCCGGCGGCGCCACCGGGGAACAGGCCGCAAGGCTGGCGATCAGGACGGCAGTGAACATGGCGGCAGGGGTCGGGGCGACGTGGCGTCGCGTTCAGGGCGTAAGATCGCGCCCCGCCTGCGAAACGCGCCACACCCACCACATCAGCAGCGGCTGCAGCGGCAGCCGGAGCCAGCAGGCCAGCTGGAACAGCGGACTGGCACCGCGCTGCTGCGCCAGTCGCAACATCTCGATGTTGGCGGGGAACACCGCCAGCAGCAGCACGATCAACCCGATCGCTGCCGCCGTGCGGGTCGCCGGCAGCAGCAGGCCAGCGCCGCCCAATGCTTCGAACACACCGCTCACGTACACCAGCAGCAGTGGCTGCGGGAGGTACGACGGCATGATCGCCAGGTAGAACTTCGGCATCACGAAGTGCAGGATGCCGGCGACGATGAACAACACGCCGGTGATCAGCAGCGCCGGTGACATCAGGCCGCCGGGCTGCAGATTGGCACCACGCTCACGCGCCCAGCGTGGCGAGGTCGATCACGAACCGGTACTTCACGTCGCCCCGCAGCATCCGTTCGTAGGCGTCGTTGATCGTGTCCATCGCGATCACTTCGACATCCGCCGTGATGCCATGCGTGCCGCAGAAGTCCAGCATCTCCTGCGTCTCGGCGATGCCGCCGATCAGCGAACCGGCCAGCGAACGGCGTGCGCCGATCAACTGGAACGGGTGCACCACCGGTGGCTTCTCGGGCACACCCACGAGCGTCATGGTGCCATCGCGCTTCAGCAGGCCGAGGAACGCCTGGATGTCGTGCGGTGCCGACACGGTGTCGAGGATGAAGTCGAACGAGTTGGCATGTGCCTTCATCGCATCGGCGTCGCTGCTGAGCACCACTTCATCGGCGCCGAGGCGCTTGGCATCGTCCACCTTGCTGAGCGAGGTGGTGAATTGGACAACGTGCGCACCGAACGCCTTCGCGAACTTGAGCGCCATGTGACCCAGGCCACCAAGCCCCACCACGCCCACCTTCTGCCCGGCCGTCACCTTCCAGTGGCGGAGCGGCGAGTAGGTGGTGATGCCGGCGCACAGCAACGGCGCCACACCAGCCAGGTCGAGCGAGGCGGGAATCGTGAGCGCGAAGTCCTCGTTCACCACGATGTCGTTGGCGTAGCCGCCGTACGTTGGCGAGCCATCGGTGTCGCGACTGTTGTAGGTGAACGTGGCCCCGGTGCTGCAATACTGCTCCTCACCGTCGGCGCAGTTGGCACAGGTGCGGCACGATTCCACCATGCAGCCCACGCCGGCGCGGTCGCCGACGGCGAACTTCTTCACCTCGCTGCCCACCGCCACCACCGTGCCCACGATCTCGTGTCCGGGCACCATCGGGAAGATCGCGCCGCCCCACTCGTCCCGGACCTGATGCAGATCGCTGTGGCAGACGCCGCAGAAGGCGATCTCGATGTGGATGTCCCGGGCACCCGGTGTGCGGCGCTCGAACGTGTGCGGGGCCAACGGCGCGCGAGCCTGCTGCGCGGCGTAGCCTCTGGAAACAGTCATCTGATGTCCTTGATCCGGTCTGGTGTGTCGTCAGTCATGCCGTCTGTGGGTAATTTACCATGGGCAGCCAGCCCAACGCCGAGCGCAGCACCCTGCGCCGTGGTGTCGTGCTCGCTGGCTACCCGATGTGCGCCATTCACCTCTCGATGCGCCTGGTGCCCAGTGACGGAACGGATCACCCTCGACGACAAGTTCTCGCGCTTCACTGATCACTGGAGCCCGAAGATCATCGCCGAACTGAATGGACAGCAGGTGAAGCTGGTGAAGTTCTCCGGTGCGTTCGACTGGCACGCGCATGCCGACGAGGACGAACTCTTCCTCGTGCACCGCGGCGAGTTTCGCATGGAGTTTCGTGACCGCACCGTGACGCTCGTGGCCGGCGACATGCTCGTCGTGCCGCGCGGTGTGGAGCATCGTCCGATCGCGGACCACGAAGTCGAGGTGATCCTGTTCGAGCCGGCAAGCACGCTCAACACCGGCGACGTCGTCAGCGTGCGCACAAAGCAGGTGCTCGAACACCTCTGATGCGCACCTCGTGACCGAGCCACCGCGCCGCGAGCGCCGTAAGACCGGACCGACGCCCACGCGCTCCGGTCGCGTCAAGCCGCCCACACCCAGCCTGCTGCCGGTGCCGCTCACCCGGCCACGGCAGGTCAGACGCTTTCTGGGGCGCGTCTGGCGCATGCTCGGTGAGGATGACGTCATGTTCCTCGCATCCGGCGTCTCGTTCAACCTGCTGCTGGCGGTGGTGCCGTTCGTGCTGTTGCTGGTCTCCGTCTCCACGCTCTTCCTCGGCAACACGCCCGACGAAGCCGCCGACGCCGCCATCAGCTTCATCGATCGATTGCTGCCCACCACCTGGAGCGAAGGCCAGAACGTGCGCGCCACCGTGCGCGAGATCGCGCGCGTGAGTGGCTCGGTGACGCTCTACTCGCTGATCGGTTTCCTCTGGTTCTCGACGCGCGTGTTCAGTTCCATGCGCAGCGTCTTCCAGAAGACGTTCGACGTGCCGAACGAGCGCGGCATCCTGCACGGCAAGGCCTTCGACCTGCTGTCGTCGTTTCTGGCGGCCATCGGCATCACGGCCTACGGTTCGCTGAGCGCCTACCTGCTGGTCGCCAGCACCCGCGGCGCATCGGTGCTGGAGCGTCTCGGCGTGCGTGACAGCATCATGGGCCCGATCGAGTATGGGCTCGGACGTGTCGTCGCGTTCGCGCTGGTGGTGCTACTCTGCTTCGCCGTCTATCGCCTGGTGCCGAACCGTCCGATCCCGTCGCGCATCGCCTGGGTCGGCTCACTCACCACCAGCGTGCTGTTCGAGCTGGCGCGCATCGGCTTCAGCCTGTACGTGGCGCGCTTTCCTCCCGGCTCGCTCTACACCGGCGCCCTCGCCACGCTGGTCGTCGTCACGCTATGGACGTACTATGCCTCGCTGATCTTCATCATCGGCGCCGAGGTGGCGCAGGCGGTGGAACTCCGACATCACAGCCGACATCTCCCGCCATGATCGACTTGCGCAGCGACACCGTCACCCGGCCCACCGCCGCCATGCGAACCGCGATGGCCACTGCCGAAGTGGGCGACGACGTGCTGGAAGGGGATCCGACCGTGCGCGCGCTGGAAACTGCCGTGGCGTCACGACTGGGGAAGGAAGCGGCGCTCTACTTCCCCAGCGGCACGATGGCCAACCAGACTGCGATCTGGATGCTGGCCGAGCCGGGCACCGAAGCGCTCTGCGACGCTCGGGCGCACATCTACGACTGGGAAGGCGCCGGCGCCGCCGTCTATCGTGGCGTGCAGCTGCGCATCGTGACGCCGGCGGCCACCGAGACGATTCGCGCCGCGGACCTGGTGCGCGGATTGCGCGCCCCGTCGCGCTATGCACCGCGCGCCACGCTGCTCTGCATCGAGAACACGCACAACGGTGCCGGTGGTGCGGTGACGCCGCTGGCCGAGCTGCGCGCGCTGAGCGACGCCGGACGCGCGGCCGGCCTGAAGGTGCACATGGATGGTGCGCGACTCTGGAATGCGCACGTCGCCACCGGCACCTCGCTGGCCGACTTTGCCGCCTGTGCCGACACGGTGATGGTCAGTTTCTCGAAGGGGCTTGGCGCACCCGTCGGCGCTGCGCTGGCCGGTCCGAAGTCTGTGATCGATGCCGCGTGGGAAGTGCGCAAGCGGTTCGGCGGTGGCATGCGACAGGCGGGCATCATCGCCGCCGGTGCGCTGCACGGGTTGCAGCATCACCTCGGCCGGTTGCACGAGGATCACGCGAATGCCGCCACCTTCGCGCGGCTGGTGCACGGTGCCGGCGGCGCACGTCCCGTCACGCCCGACACCAACATCGTGATGATCGACCTGCGCGACGGTCAGCGCTCCGCCGACGTGGTGGCGGCCGCGCTGGCGGGTGGTGTGGCCCTCTCCGGCTGGTCGGCCAGCCGCGTGCGCGCCGTGTTCCATCTCGATGTGTCTGCCGATGCCGCGGCCGAGGCCGGGCGCGTGGTGGCGGCCGCACTCGCCGCCTGATGCAGCGGTACGCTGCACTCGACGCAGCACGGCGCACGCGCTAGATTCT